>CAZYDX010000139.1:0-5483 GCA_964646455.1 uncultured bacterium
ACCGGTTTTTAGTATATCGTGGATGTGAACAATACCATCTGGCTTGATTAAATCTGGCGATGAGTATACAAACAGACTTGTAATATTATGTTTTTCCATAAGTTCTAATGCTACTATAGCAAGAGTTTCAATTGGGATTGTTTTTGGGTTTTTCGACATTAAGTCGCCCGCCGTCAAATCAAAAACATTATTACCTCCTTTTTCTAATCCTCTTCGAATATCCCCATCTGTTATAATACCAACCAGTTTGTCATCACCATCTAAAACACCTGTAACGCCAAGCCCTTTTTCGGATATTATTAACAGAGCATCTTTCAGGATTGTATTTACATTGACAAAAGGAATATTATTCCCAGTATGTATCAACTGATCAAGCGTGAGTAAAAGTTTTTTACCAAGCGATCCACCAGGGTGTAATTCTGCAAAATCTTGAGCGTTAAACCCCCTGCTTTCTAATAGTGCTACCGCTAGAGCGTCACCCATTGCCAGTGTTGCTGTTGTGCTAGCAGTTGGTGCAAGGTCAAGCGTACAGGCTTCCTTTTCAACAGAAGTATCAAGAATGAAGTCAACACCATTATATAGAGTTGAGTTTTCTTTTCCTACCATTCCAATAATGGGGACATTCTTTTTTCTTATTGCTGGTATGATCTGAATTAGTTCATGCGTTTCTCCGCTATTGCTTATCATGAGCACCACATCGTTTATTGTTATCATTCCTAAATCACCATGAAATGCATCACCAGGATGCACAAAGTGAGCGGGGGTTCCTGTGGAAGCCATAGTAGATGCAATTTTTTGTGATATTAATCCAGACTTTCCAATTCCTAACACAATCAATCTCCCCTTGCAGCCTAAAATAGAATTAACAGCACTATCGAACTGCTTATCTATTCGGTCAGCAATGGCCAAAACAGCCTGGGCCTCTATCTGAATCACCTTTTTGCCAATTTTTATATTTTTTGTGTCACGCATAACTTAAATAATATTGGAAAATACGGTCTGTTTTGGTTTCAGTACAATCAATGTTTAAAACACCTTTGTCCTGTAAATACCATAGAAATTCGATGTTCATTACAAGCAGCGATGACCTCATCATCGCGTACAGATCCACCAGGCTGCAATACTGCTTTTATACCACTTCCCGCGATTTTATCTATACTATCTCTAAAAGGGAAAAAAGCATCTGAACATAAAATAGAATCATGTATAGTTTCCCCAGATTTTTTCATCGCGATTTCAACAGAGTCTATTCGACTTACTTGACCTGCTCCAACACCTGCTGTTGTATTGTCCTTTACGATTAATATTCCATTGGACTTAACATGTTTTAAAACTTTCCAACCAAATAGCATTGTCTCTATCTCTGCTTCAGTTGGTTTAAGTTCCGTAACCGTTTTTAGATTTTCTTTTGTAACGATGCTGGTGTCAGTCTCTTGTACAAGGATACCACCACCAACATTTCTGACCTCTAGTAATTTCTCTCTTGGGGCGATGTCACCTACTTCAAGAATTCTAAGGTTTTTCTTTTTTGAAAAAATATCTAGTGCTTTTTTGGTGAAAGAGGGTGCCAAAACAATCTCGACAAACACTTTTGAGATTTCATCTGCTACAATACTATCACACTGTTTGTTCATTGCGATAATACCCCCAAAGGCGGAAAGACTATCTGCTTTAAATGCTCTTTTGTATACATCAATAATATTTTCACCTATTGCTACACCGCATGGGTTTGCGTGTTTTACCACAACACACGCAGTGGAGTCAAACTCTTTAAGGCATGCTAGTGCAGCATCTGCATCCATAATATTATTGTAAGATAGTTTTTTCCCCTGGTGTATTGTTGCATTTAAAATATTATTTGAGTCATCTCCCGGTATTTGAAAAGCCGCCGCTGACTGGTGTGGGTTTTCCCCATATCGCATTTCAGAATGTTTTTTGTAGGTCAGGCTAAAGTTACTGGATAGCTGATGGACCTTTAGATAGTTATGAATAATGGTATCGTATTGGGCTGTGTGTCCAAATGCTTTTGATGAAAGTTTAGACCGGGTTTTATAGGAAACCTCATTATTATTATTTAACTCATCAATAATAAGACTATAATCATATGGGTCTACAACCACACTCACCCAGCCAATATTTTTTGCAGCACTTCTTATCATAGTTGGACCACCAATATCTATGTTTTCTAGTGCAAGTGCTGTATCACAATCTTCACGGGCTATTGTATCTGAAAATGGATATAAGTTACAGACAACAAGGTCGATCCATTTTATACTATTGTCTTCTGCGTCTTTGTTGTGTTTATCCCTAAGGCCAAGGATTCCTCCTTCAACAAGCGGATGAATGGTTTTTACCCTTCCATCCATAATCTCAGGGAATTTTGTGTAATCGCTTACATCCGTCACTATCACTCCATAATCTCTAAGTGTTTTTGCGCTTCCTCCTGTTGATAGTATTTCTATTCCTAAATTAACAAGCGCTTTGCCTAACTCAGGTAATCCTGTTTTATCAAACACTGAAACAAGCGCTCTTTGGATTTTAATATTATTTTTATTTAGTGTTGGGATATCTAACATAGGACTTATTGGTTATAAGGTTAATAGCTTCTACAAAGGCCTGACCTTCTAAGACCTGGACTTTTTTCTTTAGTGTTTCTATGGTGTCACTTTTTTCTACGGCACATGATTTTTGTATTAGTATTGGCCCGCGGTCTACATCTTCTGTGACAAAATGGATTGTACATCCGGTTTCAATGTCTCCATTTGATAGTACTTCTTCGTGAACGTTTGTGTCTATACCCCCAGCATACTTCGGGAGGAGGGAAGGGTGCACGTTTAATATTTTATCCTGCCACCGATGACAAAACTCTTGAGAAAGTATTCTCATAAAACCGATAAGAAGAATAAGCTCTACATTATGCTCTTCTAGAAGGCTTGTTACCTCCCTATCAAACTCTTCACGTGTTTTGTTTTTATGAGAAACAAAGCAAGATTTAACCTCATGTGTTTTTGCTCTTTCAAGTATAAAAGCGCGTTCTTGATTAGAAATAACAATATTTATGGATGCGTTGATTGTTTTATTCTTTATAGAGTCAAGAATGGCCTGCAGATCAGTTCCATTTGTTGAACCAAGGACGCCAAGGTTTATCATTTTAGTGACACCATGTGGTTGATTTTTTTTTGTATAAGGTTTGTGGTTCCAATATCCTTACGGTGAAACAAAGGCCCCGTTACTTTTGATATTTCCTGCTCAGCTATTTTTTCAGCTTCCCATATTGTTTCTCCTGTGCCCACAAAAGCAACCGCACGACTACCTATTTGAATAAGCCTTTCATTTTTCAACTCTACTGATGCGTGAAAGAGTTTTTCTTGATCATCAACACCAGAGATATCAATCTGCTCATTTTTAACCGGGTTATCTGGATATCCATCCGGTACAACATACTTACAAACAGTAGCCACATTATGGAAACTTATATCTATTTTATCTAGTTCTTCATCTAATATTGCCATACAAATATCAATCAGATCTGTTTCTAAGATTGATAAAACATTCATTGCCTCAGGATCTCCAAAGCGAGCATTATACTCAATGAGCTGTACACCAGCGGTTGTTGCAATAAAGCCACCATATAAAATCCCCTTATATCCCTCTCCAAGTTTATCTTTTAGAGCGCTCGCTGTTTTTTCATTTATTTTTTGTGCAGATCGAATGTGACTATTTTCTAAAAAGGGAAGGCTATGATCAGAGTCCGAGTAGGTTCCCATACCACCAGTATTTGGTCCTTTATCCTCTTCATAGGCTCTTTTATGATCTTGCACCGCCGGCATGTGGCTTAAGCTGGACCCATCGCAAAAGCTCATTAAAGAAAACTCCTCACCTATGAGTTTTCTCTCAATGACAAATGTACCACCTTTTTCTATTAATTCTTCACAGTATGAAATAGCTTCATCATGAGAGTGGAGATGATCGCCAGCTACCTTAACCCCTTTTCCTCCTGCAAGGCCATCATACTTAACAACATAGTTCTTTCCAAGGTCTTCTAAAAAATCTTTAACCCCATTCATATTTGAAAAAGTTTTGAATTTTGGACACCCTGGTATTTTGTACTCTGTTAAAAGTTCTCTGGTAAAGGATTTAGATGTTTCTACTTGTGCCAAACTTTTTTTAGGTCCAATTGAGCCTATACCTATATCTGATAGTGCATCAACAATTCCATTAGCGAGTGGGTTTTCTGGACCAATTATTGCGAAATTAATTTTTTGCTTTTTTGCATAGGTTTTTACTATATCTGGATCATTAATATTTTTCACAACAATATTGCTGCAGATGTCAGATATTCCTGGATTATAATTTGTTGCTAAACAGTATATTTCTTTTTTCTTAGTAGAAAGAGACAGAGACCTAGCTATTGCATGTTCTCTTGCGCCTGATCCAATTAGCAATATTCTTAACATAATATAGGAGATAGGTTTCCTATCTTAGATTATCTTTTCTGTTTTTCTCTAGATTATTCAAATAATCTTTTGTTACAAAGCGATCGGAATACTCTCCAGTGAAAACAGAATCCTCGTACTCAGTGATTTTTGGGTTTCCAATGCTAGCGGAAAGTCTTAAATCTTCAAGGTCTTGATATATTAATTCATCCGCACGAATGAAGTTTTTTATTTGCCGAACTGTCCGATTGTGTGCGACCAATTCTTTTGTTGCTGGCATATCTATCCCAAAAACATTTTGATATCTAATTGGGGGAGAGGCAGATGCAAAATATACTTTCTTTGCGCCATTGTTTCTGACCATTTGGATTATTTTTTTAGAAGTATGTCCCCTGACAATAGAGTCATCTACCAGCAGAACATTCTTACCTTTAAATTCTATTTCGATCGGATTTAATTTCTGGGCAACAGACCGCTTACGTATACTCTGACCCGGCATGATAAAGGTTCTTCCAATATATCTATTTTTCATAAAACCTTCTCTGTATTTAACACCCAGTTTGTATGCAACCTGCATCGCAGATGTCCTACTGGTGTCTGGCACAGGGATTACGACATCCACATCTAGAATTTTGTATTCGTTTAGAATTTTCTCACCTAAAAAGTCGCCCATTCTTAATCGAGACTTGTGTACGGATATTTTATCAATTGTTGAATCCGGTCTTGAAAAATAAACATACTCAAAAATACAAGGACGGTGGACAGCGTTTTTAACCAATCTTTTTTTATCCATCTTACCATCATTATTAATTATTACAGCCTGACCTGGGGCCACATCACCCAGCAGATTATACTCTAGTGCGGTGACAGCACTACTCTCTGAAGCGATCAAGTACGAACGTTTCTTTTTACCAATTGATAGCGGACGAATTCCTTTTGGGTCTCTAAATGCAACAATTCCTATCCCAGCTACTAGCATTACAACGGCATAACCACCAGAGCACTTTTCAAACACGTTTCTTAAAGCGGTGTATACATGATTCTTTG
>CAZYDX010000140.1:0-5452 GCA_964646455.1 uncultured bacterium
ATGGCTTCAGTTGTTGACGCAGGAGCAATGAATGGTGGTGATCTATAAGCCGCCCAAGCTGGACTTAGCGGTGCAGTATTTCAAATGTTTAATCATGGGACCATATCTGCGATGCTATTTATTCTCGTTGGTGTTGTATATGAAAGAGCACATCATCGTGACATTGATGGCTTTGGAGGGTTAGCAAGTCAAATGCCTGTATATACAGGCATCACAGCTTTAGCATTTTTTGCTGGATTGGGTCTTCCTGGTTTTTCTGGCTTTGTTAGTGAGGCCATGTGTTTTATTGGTGCGTTCCCGGTTTTTAAGACGATTGTCATTCTAAGTACGATAGGTATACTGCTTAATGCTGCATATTTTTTATGGGCGTTCCAGCGCATATTTTTCGGAAAGCTTAATGAAAAATATAAGGATATGTCTGAGATTAATGGGCTTGAGCTTTTTACGGTTATTCCACTAGCAATTATTACCCTATTCTTTGGTGTTTACCCTAGCCCATATCTTGACCTAATAAAGGCGACAATGGACCAGATAATAGAGAAAATAGCTTTTGTAGCTACGTATGCTTCTATGTAGGAAATAGATAGATGACAAATCTACAGAGTTTAGAGTTTTTTGTTCCAGAAATAATTCTAGTTATTACAGTTATTGCTGCGCTTATAACAGATCTATTTCTTAAAAAAACAAAAACAGATCTAATTGGTTGGGTTCTATGGATTGGTTTAATTGTTGTTGCCCTCGCAGTAATAAACCTAAGTCATGTTCCGCCTACAACGCTGTTTTTGGATATGATTGTTATTGATCCATTCAGTTCTTTTATAAAGATAGTTATTGTACTTGCCACTCTTTTTGTGATTGTAGCTAGTTGGAGTAACAATGAATTAAATGACTATCGTAAAGGTGAATATTTTACGATTATGGGTATAATGGTAGTTGGACTGTTTTTGATGGCTTCTTCAATTGATATTATAATGCTCTATATATCAATAGAGGTTGTTTCTATAATGTCTTTTATTCTTGCTGCATATATGAAGCTGGACACCCGTTCTAATGAAGCGGGCCTAAAGTATGTTATTTATGGTGCTTTTAGCTCAGGGGTAATGCTATATGGTTTAAGTATCGTTTACGGTCTTACAGGAAGTACAAATTATTTTGTGATTCAGGAGTCAATCTCTAATCTTGATAGTACAGCAAATCCTGCGTTAGTAATGGCTCTTTTAATGATATTTGCTGGATTTGGGTACAAAATTTCAGCTGTCCCTTTCCATTTTTGGACTCCAGATGTTTATGAGGGTTCCCCAACAACAATCACTGCCTATTTATCTGTTGCCCCAAAAGCTGCTGGATTTGCAATGATAATAAGGTTTTTTCATCAAATTTTTTCAGATGGTCATGCCCTTGGTGCAGGTATGGTTGGTAGTACAGATATGCCTTGGCCAGAGATTTTGGGTGTTCTTGCTGTTGTAACAATGACCATGGGTAATCTTGTTGCAATTCAGCAAAAAAGTGTAAAACGAATGCTTGCATATTCAAGTATAGCTCATGCTGGATACATGATGCTCGCACTTCCGGTAATATCAATTGATGCGATTGAGGCAATCATGATTTATCTGTTTGTATATCTTTTTATGAATCTTGGTGCATTTTTTATTGTTATCACTGTAAAGAATAAAACAGGTGGAGAGACATTTGATGATTATAAAGGTCTTGGATGGAAGATGCCATTTGTAGGTTCAATGATGACATTATTTATGTTATCACTAACTGGTTTACCACCTACAGCTGGTTTTGTCGGTAAACTTTATATTTTTAAAACCCTTATCGGTGCTGGCAATAGTTATTATTGGTTGGTCTTGGCAGGGGGAATAAATAGTGTGATATCTCTTTATTATTATTTCCATGTTGTTCGAGTAATGTTTCTTGATGGGAAAAGAAGTAATGAGATTACACAACCGCCAGCAATATTGTTTGGCCTAATAGTAGTAACAGCTATTCCTTCATTAATCCTTGGTCTGTATTGGAATCCTCTCATTTCTTGGGTCAAAGACTCTTTAATTTTTTATACCCAAATCCTTTAAATATATATTTATATAAGTAAATAATATTCAGTAAATTTAACAGCTATTTATTTATGAAAGTTTTATAGCTGATTAATGCCACATATCAATATAAAAAAAGGTCATGATATCCGTATATCTGGGAAGCCAGATAAAAATATTATCAATTTAAATAGCCCTAATACATTAGCAATTCTACCAACTGACTTTAAAGGCGTTAAGCCTAAGATTATGGCTAAAGAAGGTGATGAGGTAAAGATTGGTTCTCCTTTATTTTTTGATAAAAACAAACCGGAAATTAAATGGGCTTCACCCGGTACTGGAAAAATAAAAAATATTGAATATGGTCCAAGGCGTGTAATTCAAAAAATTGAAATATCGCTAAGAGATAAACAGGAGCATATTGAGTACAAGAAATATAAAAGAAATGATATTATTAACCTTGATAAGAAACAAGCACTGAACTCAATTTTAGAGGCAAATATCTTTCCAATTTTCAGACAGCGTCCTTTCAATACAATTCCCGACCCAGCGATTTCACCAAGAGATATATTTGTTTCTGCTGTTGACACCGCACCATTAGGTGTGGATCTTGAAATGGTTATGGCTGATAATACAGAAAATTTTCAAGCAGGAATAGACGTTTTAAATGTTTTAACGGAAGGAAATGTATATCTTACCACAAAAAAAGATTCTGTTTTGTCATCTATTCAAAATGCAGAACTCAATACTATTTCAGGCCCACACCCTGCTGGAAATATTGGGATTCAGATTCATCATATCTCTCATTTAAAACCTGGTGATAGTGTCTGGACAGTCAATTCTCAGGATGTGATTGTTCTAGGTAAATTGTTCTTAAGTGGCCTATATGATCCTAGTCGAGTAGTTACTTTGGGTGGACCTTGTATTAGTGAACCGGGACATTTTCGAATTACTCAAGGGGCCACAATGTCTTCATTAATTGGAGACAGATTAAATAAGGAAGATTCTAGAATAATATCTGGTGATGTTTTAACGGGAAGAACCTCCTTTTTAGAAGATTATATTAGTTATTATGATTATACGATTAGCATAATATCTAATGAAATAATAAGAGAGTTTATCGGTATGCTTAATCTAGGCAGTAGCAGCTCAAGATATAGCCTTACTCCTGTATTTTTATCTTTTAGTAAATTGCTGTTTCCTTTCAATACTTCTCAAAATGGGAATCATAGAGCGATTGTGCCTATTAACACATGGGAGAGTGTACTCCCAATGGATATTTTACCAAACGAATTGTACAGATCTATCTTAGCAGAAGACGTTGATGAAATGGAAAAACTAGGTTTGATAGAATGTGATGATGAAGATTTTGCACTTTGTTCTTTTGCCTGTCCTAGTAAAACAGATGTTGGTGGCGTAATACGCAAAGGGCTAGATATGTTGCAGGCCGAGGTATAGAAATGAAGTGGCTTCTAGACTTATTACTTAAAATAAAGCCTAATTTTGAAGAAGGGCAAAAACTTCACTGGCTATATCCTGTGTATGAAGCTACCGAGACTATTTTATTCAGTACAGATGAGAGGACCACAAACGCTCCGCATATAAGAGATAGTATTGATATCAAAAGGGTGATGATTTTGGTGGTAGTCACACTGATACCGTGTTATATATTTGGTGCGATAAATGTAGGCTATCAAAATGCTCAGGCTATGGGTATTATCCGAACTTGGTCTGAAAATCTTTTATTTGGTGCTAAAATTGTTATTCCTATTATTGGGATAACATTTATTACTGGTGCTTTCTGGGAGGTGTTATTTGCAATTGTAAGAAAACACCAAATTTCAGAAGGGTTTTTGGTTACTTGCGCTTTGATACCTCTTACAATGCCACCCTCAATACCACTGTGGCAGCTATCAATAGCTACAACATTTGGGATTGTAATTGGAAAAGAAATTTTTGGTGGAGTTGGGATGAATATATTTAACCCCGCTCTTGTGGCTCGAGCATTTATTTTTTTTTCATATCCCAGTAAAATTTCTGGAGATATGGTCTGGCTAATTGGCCCTGATGGGTATTCCGGGGCAACAGCTTTATCTATTCCTGCCTCATCAAAAGGTGCGGATGCCGTTATTCTTCTCAACGGTGTAACCAATTTTGATTATTCATGGTTAAACCTAGCATCAGGTTGGATTCCTGGTTCTATTGGAGAGACAAATAAATTCATCATTCTAACTGCAGCAATAGTACTCATGCTCATGAAATTAATTTCATGGCGTGTGGTATTAGGCGGAGTTAGTGGCCTTTTAGCAATGTCTTATATTGGAACATTTATTGCTCCATATTCTGATAATTCAATGCTCTCTATTCCTCCCCATTATCATCTAGTAATGGGTAGTTTTGCTTTTGGACTTACCTTTATGGCTACAGAGCCAGTTACTGGTTCGCATACAGATACAGGCAGACTTTTTTACGGTTTTTTTGTTGGTGTACTTACTGTTATAATTAGGTCAATAAACCCTGCATATCCTGAAGGGGTCATGTTGGCAATATTATTGATGAATGCATTCGCATCCCTAATAGATTATTTTGTTATCAAAATTAATGTAAGTAAAAGGATGAAAAGATATGCGCAGTGATGCATATACTATAATTTTTACAATGATTGTTGCTGTAATCCTTGGTTTAGGATTATCTGCTACAAGAGATAGCTTGAGAGAGAGGCAGCTTCTAAATATTGAGTTAGATATCAAAAAAAAGATCTTATCTGTTCTTGGATTTGAGCAGAT
Organism: uncultured bacterium; assembly: GCA_964646455.1. Lineage (GTDB taxonomy): Bacteria > Fidelibacterota > Marinisomatia > Marinisomatales > UBA1611 > TMED80. The sequence goes on from CAZYDX010000140.1 coordinate 4,826, forward strand.
TGGTGATTGGACCGATAAAGATGTTCAATCTATGTATGATAATAACATAAGCGAGATAATAATTAGCAGCACCGGTGAGGAAGTAAAAGAGAATAATGCTTCTGGTCAGGATACCTATAAAATTTATCAAAGTCGTGATGGGAATAGGGTCAAAGGATATGCCATTCCCATATCAGGTAAAGGTCTATGGGGAACCATGTTTGGGTACTTTGCTATTGAACCCGATGCTGAGACTGTAAAAGGAATTACTTTTTATAAGCATAAAGAAACACCTGGGTTGGGCGGTGAGGTTGATAAGGATTGGTTTAAAAATAATTTTATTGGTAAAAAATTAATTGATGTATCCGGTAACCTAGTTAGTATTGAAGTTGTTAAAGGGTATGTGTCTAATAGTGACCCAGATGCTGATCATAAGGTTGATGGTATTTCTGGAGCAACAATAACAGGAAAGGGAGTTACTACCTTTTTAAAAGCAGATCTTAAGAAGTATGATCCTTACTTCTCTAAGATTAGGAAGTTGAAAGAAATTGGATCTCTTTAGTAGTAAAAATAAAAAAATTATAAAAGATCCCTTAATGGGAGAAAATCCAATCTCAATTCATGTTTTAGGAATCTGCTCTGCACTTG
>CAZYDX010000141.1:0-5423 GCA_964646455.1 uncultured bacterium
GGTGTAATGGAAGATCAATGCGTATCGATAATAAAAGAATTTTTTTCGTTAAAAAGAGATAGTTAATATTCGCATTCCTTATTTAACTCAATTTTAATTAATAATATCAATTTTATTCTAAAGAGGAAGAAATGAAAAACATTATCATTATTGTATTAACGTTATTTTCTTTTAATTGTGAAAAACCAAATCCTTTAGATGTGGAAACTTATAAGCTTGACAATGGGTTGACAGTTATCCTGAACCAGGATAATAATGAGACAAAAGTTTTTGGGGCAGTTATAATTGATGGAGGTGGAAAACGTGACCCAAGTGATGCTACTGGTATTGCACATTACCTGGAACATCTTTTGTTTAAAGGTACAACAGAGATGGGTACAGTTGATTACGAGACTGAGAAAATATATCTAGATAGTATTGAAGTTCTATATGACCAACTTGCATCCACTAAGAATGAAAAAAAGCGGGCTAGCATACAAAAAAATATCAACAGAGTTAGTGTGAAAGCTGCTGAGTATGCAATACCAAATGAATTTGATAGACTTGTTGAGGGTATGGGTGGAACTGGTCTTAATGCAGACACTTGGAATGATTTTGTTCGTTATTATAACTCTTTCCCAAGTAATGAAATAGAAAAGTGGCTAGAGGTCTATAGCCACAGATTTATTAATCCTGTTTTTCGTTTATTCCAAGCAGAGTTGGAAATAGTCTATGAGGAAAAAAACAGAGCAATGGATAATCCATTTAGGATATTTTATAATACTTTTAATAAAAACTTTTTCAAAAAGCATCCTTATGGTCAGCAAACAATTCTCGGTTCGGTAGAACACCTGAAAAATCCTTCATTAACAAAAATGAAACAAAATTTTAATGAATTATATGTTCCTAATAATATGTATTTAATATTAACAGGAGACTTTGAAAAAAGACATGTAAAAAACATAATAAAAAAGAAATTTGGAAGGCTTAAGAAGGGCGATGTTATTGAACCATTAAATATTAAAGAAAATCAATTTAAAGGAAGAGAAGTTGTCGATTTAAATATAACACCCTATAGAATTGCAAGAATTGGCTTTAGGACAGTTAAGCCAAATCACCCTGATGCAATTGTATTAGATGTCATAGCAAATGTTTTTAATAATTCATCCAAAACGGGTTTGATAGATAAGTTAAATATTGAAAATAAAATATTAAGTGCATCTGGCTATAATAGTCTTGGTGGGAAAGATCATGGCGGCTTTAGATTTGGTTTTATTCCAAAAGATGACTCACAAAGTTTTGACGAGGCTGAATCTTTAATATTCGAAGCGATAGATAAATTAAAAAATGGAAAATTTGATGAAGATGTTTTAAGCTCGATCAAGCTTAGTATGAAAATGAGCCATGAAAGGAGTATGGAAGGTTCTAGCGGAAGACTATGGAAAATAATGCGAATTATTTCTAAAGATTTATCTTGGGAGGATATTAAAGCCTATCCAAAAAGAATAGACAGTATAAATAAGGCCGATATTGTAAATGTAGCAAATAAATATTTTAATGAGAATTATCTAATTGTTAGGTCTGGTAAAGGTGACCCTGTTAAGGTTAAGCTAGATAAACCGCCTTTTAAGCCTGTTTCCCCAAAAAATACTGAGGCAAAATCAGAATATGCAAAATCAATAGATGACATAAAATCAAGTAAGATAAAACCTAGGTATGTAGACTTTAAAAAAGATATTTCTTTTGAAGAAATTAGAGAAAGTGTGCACTTTTATTATGTAGAAAATCCAGTAAATTCAATTTTCACGATGAATGTGCAATTTGGTCTAGGTACAATAGAAAGTCCTGCACTTTCTCAGTCATCCCAGTTCATTTCTTTAATTGGTACTAAGCAAAAAACATTTAATCAATATAAAGAAGAGTTACAAAAGATTGGCTCTAAAATAGAAATTTATTCAAATACTAATTATTTTGGATTTAATCTGAGTGGTTTTGACGATCATCTAAGCAAAACACTTCAACTTTTAAATGAGTTTATGATGGAAATGTATGTTCGAGAGGGTGACGCAAGTAAGCTAGAAAAAATCGTTGAGGGAAGTAAAATCAATCGAGAAAGAGAGAAAAAAGATCCCTCAGCAGCAGGTAGGGCTTTAAGGGAATATGCAATGTATGGTAAAAAATCATCCTATCTAAGAAGACCTACATTGGCTGAGGTAAAGGCTATGACCCCAGAATTTTTATTAGAAAAAGCTGAAAATGCGATGAAATATGAGGTTGACATATTTTATACTGGCACAACAGATAAAGAAGCAGTAATCGATTATATAAATAAAGAACTGAGCATTTCAAATGATCTTAAACTATCAAATTCTCCTATAAATATTGATTATAAAAGACACACTAGAAATAAGGTCTTCATGGTTGATGATCCAGACGCAGTTCAAAGTCAGATATATTTTATTGCTGAAGGCAAAATTCTTGATGAAAAACAGAGGAACATGGCCTCAGTTTTTAATAAGTACTTTGGTAGTGGTATGGCTAGTATTATTTTTCAAGAAATTAGAGAATTTAGATCGTTGGCTTATTCAGCATATGGATCATATATAAATAGATCTGATGTTACTATGGCTGGTTATTATTTTGGTTATATTGGTACTCAGGTCGATAAAACAATGGAGGCAATTGGGACTTATTTGGATCTATTTAACAACCTGCCGATTAAAGAAAATAGAATGAGCTCTATTAAATTAGGTTTGAGTCAATCGATAAACTCGAGGAAACCTAATTGGAGAAGCAAGGGGAGTTATGTTTCTAATCTCAGAAAAAGAGGTTATGATGATGATCCGAATAAAATTTCTTATCAAGTATATAATGATGCTGAATTTGATGATATAGTTGAATTCCATAAAAATTATATTAAAAAAGATCCAATTGTGATTACTATTTTAACAGATAGGTCAAAAATAAATATTGATAAGATTCTAGACTATGGTGAGCTGATTGAGTTAAAAAAAGAAAATATTTTTAATTAGCATTTTTAATATTAAATAAAAATAATTAATAGAAGTGAATAGATGCTCGATAAAACCAATATAAAAATATTACAATATTTACAAAATAACGGTAGGGAAGCGGCTAGTAAAATCGCTAAGAAATTAAATCTTACTGTACCAACTATAACTGAAAGAATAAAAAGATTACAAGAATCATTAGTTATAAAAGGTTTTAAAGCAGTTATAGATCCTAAAGCTGTTTTCAGCAGTTATAACTGTTATTTCATCTTCCTCCAATAACTAATCAGATTGTCATTGATAAAGCAGTAGAATTTCCAGAGGTGATTCAATGTTTTTCTACTACTGGTATGGGGTCTTTAATATTATGGGTTTCAACAAAAAATTCACAATCGCTTGAAGAATTATTGAGAAAAATTCAGAGTTGGCCTGATGTGACAAGGACAGAAAATAAAGTCATTTTATCTTCCTATAAGGATTCCCTAAAGCTCCCACTATAAAGTAATTCATTTTTTCTTATAATTATTATTAATTTTAGTAATTAAATTTATTACAATATTCATAAAATTAGAAAAAAATAAAAATTACCTAAAATATTATGGATTAATAATAGATTATTTAATAATATAAGGTAATATAAATAGCTATTAATCATAAATGAAAATCGATAATACTGATAAAAAGATATTAAATCTTTTACAACAAGATGGTAGAATCTCTGCTAGTAAGATTGCAAATGACCTTGATATTTCAATTCCAACGGTAACTGATAGAATAAAAAAACTTCAAGATTCTGGTATAATAAATGGTATCCATGCCGTATTAAATCCAAAACCATTAGGTCTTGATGTTGCTGCAATTATCACACTAATCTCAGAGTCCTCTATTCACTATAAAGAGGTTACAAAATCTGCTGAAAAAGCGCCTGAAGTCTTGCAGTGTCTTGCTACTACTGGTAAAGGTTCACATATGTTATTTGTTGTAACTCGTAATTCTTCTACATTAGAAGAATTATTGAGGAAAATACAAAATTGGCCTGGAGTTATTAGGACTGAGACTCAAATAATATTATCTGATTTTAAGATGATTCAAAAAATTTCAGATTTAACTACTATTTAAAATAAAAGGAGAGAAATATAGTGAGTAAAGTAAAAGCAGAGTATATATGGATGGATGGTCATGAACCAACACAAAAACTTCGATCAAAAACAAAAGTCATAGATGGTCCGATTAATTCTATTGATGATCTTCCTTTATGGGGGTTTGATGGTTCAAGTACCAATCAGGCCGAGGGAAATGATAGTGATTGTATGTTAAAGCCTGTTTTTAAGGTTCCAGATCCAATTCGTGGAGCTGATGATGTTTTAGTATTGTGTGAAGTCATGAATGCGGATGGCTCTGTACATTCTTCAAATACGCGTGCACATTTGAGAGAGGTTTCAGAAAAGTTCTCAGATGAAGAGGCATGGTTTGGTATTGAACAAGAGTATACTCTCTTTGAAGGTCGTAATCCTCTGGGTTGGCCTGAAGGAGGATATCCAGCACCTCAGGGTCCTTTCTATTGTGGAGTAGGTGCCGATGAAGTATTCGGGAGAGAAATTGTTGAGGACCATCTACAGTTTTGTATGGATGCGGGGCTAGAAGTTTCAGGTATTAATGCTGAAGTAATGCCAGGTCAATGGGAATATCAAATCGGACCACTAGGGCCATTAGATGTGGCTGATCAGATGTGGATATCCAGATGGCTTCTTTATAGAATATCAGAAGAATATGGAGTTAGCGCGACTCTGCACCCTAAACCAGTTAAAGGTGATTGGAATGGGGCTGGAGCGCATACTAATTTTAGTACTAAATCTATGCGTGAAGCTGGTGGAATAGATGTGATTAAGACAGCCTGTGAGAAATTGAGTAAAAAACACGATGAACATATAAATGTTTATGGTGCTCATAATGAAGAAAGGCTGACTGGTTTGCATGAAACATGTAGTATTAAAGAATTTAGGTATGGCGTGAGTGATCGTGGTGCATCAATTAGAATACCAATGCAAACTTCTAATGATGGATTTGGATATCTAGAAGATAGGCGTCCATCTGCTAACATGGACCCATACAGGGTTTGTTCTATTTTATTAGAAACGACTTGTAGCTAATAAACTTTACTTTTAAGATTTTCTAGAGGTATTTAAATGCCTCTAGAAAATCTATTGACATACAATTTCCTTATTTTAATAATTTTATTAGAGCGATTACAGCTTCAGCATAACCCTCTTTTCCTAACCCTGAAATTTGAGTTATGCATACCTCTTTTATAACGGATTTCCATCTAAATTTTTCTCTTGAATTAATGTCACTTAGGTGTACCTCAACGACAGGTATTCCTATAGAAGCTATCGCATCGCGAATAGCATATGAATAGTGCGTAAACGCACCAGG
>CAZYDX010000142.1:0-5311 GCA_964646455.1 uncultured bacterium
AAAAAGCACTTGAAAATATTGAGCTAACTCTAGAAATTGCTGAGTATGGTGTTTTTTCTGAGCATGAAAGTTCATTCCATGGTACAGTCTCCTATAACGATAGCGTAATTTCAACAGTTGATCCGGTAATGTTAATTATTGGTGAAAGTATATTATCGCTTGATGGTAAAACAGACTTAAAATCTAGACAATTAGATATTATTGCTGATTTAGAAAATGCTGATATAGATATTATTAACAGATTTTGGATGGACGAATTCAAAAGTGGATCAGCGACTGGGAAATTAAAAATAAGGGGGACAATTGAACGCCCAGATGCAGTAGCGGATCTAAATTGTAAGAATATTGTATATCGAGATTTTTCATTAAACTCTATTAGTTTTCATTCTGAAATGGAGTCAGACTCGAGTTTCCCTTCTGGTTTTGTAAATCTTAAAATTGAAGAAGGAAAGTGGAAAGATGAATACTTTGATTCAGGTACTCTTGATATTTCATTCTCAAAGAATAGAATGGTTGTCGAAAACTGTCATTTTAAATCTGGCGAAGATTATTTACTAATATCAGGTTCCTGGTTATCCAAAAATAAATATAAAATCGACAGGCTTCAATCTGCGTATAGAGATAATTATTTAGTTAATGCAAAACCGATATATATTATCTATAGAGATACAACTGTCTCTATAGAGCCATTTGAGATTCATATTAATGATGGCATAATGGATGGAATTTTAACCATAGGCTCTTTTTCTGAAGGTCGTATAAAAATGTCAAATTTTGATGCAAACGTAATTACCCAGTTCATTGATAATAAGTACTTAGATCTATCTGGGATTATTTTTGGAGAACTCGGCTTTAGCGCATCCAATAATTCCCCAACATATGATATAGATATTGCACTAAAAAAAGGAAGGTATTTGGGTGAATCTTATGATCAAATGAACTTAGCTATTTTACTTGAATCAGGTGTGATGCATATAGATGATATTTCTATAACCAGAGATACATCTTTGGGATTTCAATTATCAGGAATACTGCCTCTAAAAATTTCTAGCAGAGATAAATCAGTAGTTTCTTTATATACTACTTATAAGGATTTACCTATGCCAATGCTTCACAAGCTTATTCCAAATTTTTACGATATAGAAGGTCGGGCTACTGGAACGCTAAAATTAAATGGAAACCTTGATGAGACCAAATTTGAATTTCATACAAAAGTTAATGACGCTGTTTTTGATCAAGTTTTTCTTGGTGATTTAGATAGTAAAGGATTGTATAATGGTAAATATTTATTAGTCGATTATGCAAACTCAAAAAATAAAGATGAATTGATTACCTCTTACGGTAAGGTGCCATTTGATTTAAATCTAGGTTCTAAGCGCTTTGGGGAGTTTTTTGTTAATGACAGCATCAGCTACCACTCAAGAGCGACCTTCAACTCAATGCCATTTTTAAGCCCCTATATACCAGAATTAGATTCAATAAGAGGAGATATAGATATCACCTTATCATTAACTGGACCAGCTTTTGCTATAATGAGAGATGGAAGTATTGAAATAAACAATTCTAGAGTATACACTATGTTGATTAACAATCCTTTAATTAATGTAGATGGAAAGGCTAATCTGACTGAGAATAAGATGAATATTCTATATTTAAATGGTGCTTCAATAAAACATCCACTCAAAAATTTTGATAATATTAAAGTTAGTGGATTCATAGATTTTACTAGTTTTTTCAAACCGCAATATGATCTATTGGTAAACTCAATTAATAAAAAAAATATTTATGTGAATACAATACCTATTGATTTAGTAGGAAGCGTTGATTCTTTAGATATTACTATTACTGGTAGAGATACAGTCAATATTGCTGGTACTATTGAAGCAGTAGAAGGTATTCTATTTCACGAATTTATATCAGAGGATATAGGAACTACTTTGTCCACAAATGATGGTGTTATTATGTCATATAGTTTAAATATTCCAATTAAAGATGAAGGTAAATTTCAAAATTCACAAGTAGATGCAATGATGATAGGAGAAATAAGTGTATCAAAAACAGGTAATGAATTCTGGAACATTGGTGGTGAAGTGTATATAGATGATGGATCAATTTTATCATTTAAAGATAATTTTACTGGTTTAAATGGCTATGTAACATTTGATAATAATGGTATCAATCCTAATATGGATTTAATTGCCTCTACAAATATAGCTGATGAAAAAATAAGATTAAGAATTACAGGTGATTTAGACGATGCAGACTTAATACTCGAGTCTAGCAGTGGTTTTTCTGAAAGTGATATTATTGAATTATTGACTTTTGGATCTAGGTTTGAAGATCAGGAGTTATCATCAACAGGATTTGGTGTGCAAGCGACTTCAGTACTTGGATCTTTATTGGAAACTCAATTTGAGAAAAATTTAGAAGAAATGTCAGCCTTAAAAATGCTTAAGCCAGATGAAATAGATGTGTCAGGTACAGCAAGTTTTATTAGTGGACAAAATTTGTCTGCAAGTGAGCGTAATGACCTCGAAGATTTTAAAATTTCTGCTAAAAAGAAATTTGGTAGTAAAACATATGCAAATTTATCATATAAAAAGTCCTTTTCACTTACGAATCCAGATCAATTACAGATTGGTGTTGAATATAAATTAAATCGTAACTTGTCCTTGGTTGGAAACATGGATGATAAAGGCAATCTGCATCTTAAGTATCGTTATCGATACGCATACTAAATTAAGAATACGTATAAGTGTTTAGATATATTTTTATAGTCTATACGGGCTATCTATTAATTTTTTATTCATTATTTAGTCAGGAGTTACCGACCAAAATCAATTCGGTCACTATTTCTGGAAATAAATCTATTTCTAAGAGAGAATTGATGCCACTATTAAGGCAAAGGCCAACAAATTTCTCATTCACCTTTAAAGGAACGAGTTTTAATGGCCGATTATTAAAGATGGATGCTTTAACTCTGAAAAACTATTTTATTTCTAAGGGCTTTTTATTGGTAGATGTAAAAGAATCATATCAAATAAAAGATAATATTGCAGATATTCATTTTGATATTAATGAGGGTAAACAATTTTTTATTTCTAAGATAAAAATAGCTGGTAATCAAAATCTTTCAGATACTCAAATAAGAAATATTTTAAATCTAAAGGAAGAGAGTCCATTTAATAGTGTATTATTAAATGAAAGAGTAACAGAACTACAAAAAGAGCTTGAATATTTTTCAAAATTATTTCCTATTATTGAAATAGAGCCAATCATCGGTGATTCTGTAGATGTATCTATTACAATTGATGAAGGGGGAGATGTATATATAAATAAAACTTTTGTAGAAGGAGTTAGTACCTCGGATAGTAGCCTAGTTTATAGGGAGCTATTGTATAGTCCTGGTGATAAATATGATCCAGAAAATATAGAAAAATCGAAGCGAAGAATTAGGGAAACAGGAATATATTCTATGGTTAATCTTGTTCCTCTAAAAGTTTCAGACTCTGATTCGCTTGTTAATATAATCATATCATTAAATAAATATAAACAGAGAGAATGGCTATCAGTTGGAGGTTATGAACCGATAGAATTCTATGAAGGGCTCGATCCTTTACCAGCAATAGGTGGTTTTATTGAGTGGCGGAATAGATCAATTTTTAAAACAAATTCAAATTTTTCTACAAAGATTCTTGTTGGCTTTCCATGGGAAACCAATTTCACCTTACCACGATTAAGATACGATATTGGGTTTGATACTAATTGGATTTTGGGATTACGCTGGCCAACAAAATTAAGTAGTTTTTATGAGACCTTAATCAATTATGATCAGGAAACTATTGACCAAGTGGAAAGATATGGTTTAGAAATGTCACAGAACATTATGTTTGATGAGAGGTCATATTTACAAAATATTACTGTCTGGGAAAATTTTAGTGATAATAAAATTGATAATAATAGTCTAATTATCAATGACAGTTCTAATACCATGCAGAATACTACCTCTGTAAAAAACTTACAACAACGCTCTCTATCCTTTAGGCTTCATATTGATAAAAAAGATGATCCTCTATTTCCTAAAAAAGGTTATTTGTTTGACCTTTATTTTAAATCTACTGGATATTTTTTAGGTGGAGAGAGAGACTATCATAAATTAGATTTTTCTTTAAATACGTACTTTTCAATTACCAAGAAATCAGTAGTTGCTACTCGTTTTAAGCTAGGAAAATTATGGTCATGGGAATATTCATATATTGATTATAGTTATGAAAAATTTTATTTAGGTGGTAGCTCTAATATGAGAGGTTGGGAAATTTTAAAATATAAAACTAAAGAAGGGCTTGGTAGTATTCCTGTTGGTGGAACATTAAGATTTTTAACCAATATTGAGTTACGAAAACAGCTTAATCAAAATATGGGTATCAATATTTTTTATGATGGAGGTATACTGTCATCTAATTACAAAAATTTAATTAATAGCAAATTGGGTTGGGATATAGGAATTGGTGTAACTTTATCTACACCATTAGGACCTGTGAGATTAGATTATGCAATACCATCAGTTAATGATAATATAGATTTTGGTAAAGGAAAAATTAATTTTGGAGTGCAGTATCTTTTTTAATTATCAGAAATATTTTGGAACTACTATTAATATTATTTGTTATTTATTGTAGTATCTTCTTTTGAGATATGATTTCAAAACATAAATTCTTGTCTTGTAAAACATAAAATGAATAAAACAATAGTCATATTATTTAGTTTGTTAATTATTGGTTGCTCAAAAAATGCACCAGAATTAATGCAAATAGCTCAGTCAAACCTAGATCAGAATGATGAAGACAGAGCAATAAAAAACCTAGATCTATTAATTAGTAAATACCCAGATGATAGTCTTGCTTCTTTAGCCCAATATAAGCTGGTTAATATATATAAAAACTGGAAACATGATCCAGGTAAGGTCTATAACGCTCTTAAAAAAACAGTTGATAATTACCCGCTCTCATTGCAATCTAAACAAGCGCATAAAGAGTTGGATGCTTTTCAAGAATGGATAATAAATAAGGCTGAAACACTACGTAAAAGAAAGCTAACTAACGAGTCCATTAATAATCTTTTATATTTAGTGAAAGAATATCCAAATCATGAATTGGCTAGCAAAGGTCAATATATCATTGGTGATATTTATATGAATGATCTAAGGGATTTTGAGAAAGCATTAGAAGAGTACCGTATTGTTTTAAGTGACTATGTAGGTTCTAAAGAAGAGGCTCTTGCTCAGTTTATGATTGGATACATCTATGCAAAT
>CAZYDX010000143.1:0-5187 GCA_964646455.1 uncultured bacterium
GAATATGCCTATAAACTAGGTGTTTCATACAAAGTTTGTATCAAAGGATTATACAATGCTTTAGGCAGCGACTCAGTGTGTCAAAGACTAAAATATTATTCCCACTCAATAGTTGCAAGATTTGAAACCCTTACAAACAAAGGGATACAGAGGTGCAAAAAAGAGTTTGTCACAACATATCTGTGTTTTTTGTATCACTTTGTATCTCCAATTAGTTTGATGATCCCAATTTGGATATCAGCCTGACTATCTACATTAAATTGTAATGGCTCACATTCCTTTGCTTCCCCATTATAGTAAACGGTCCAGTCATGACTTTTATAGTCAACAACCCTTCCATTTTTATCTGCCCTTCCTTTATTCCAGACAGAGATAACCCATCGATTATTTTTGGAAAGATATTCTCTTCCTTTTAACATCTCAGGTCGAATCATTCTGTCATGAATTGGATTAAATATGACTCTAATATCTTTATCTAATAAAGCTCTATATTTATGCGGGTCTTTAATTTTCATTAAATCTTTTCTAACTCGTTTACCTTTTCTGCTAACAATATTGGTTTCACCGCAAAGTAAAATTGTGAAATTACCAAATAAGCGATCTTCTAAAACTTGTTTTTTAAATAACTCAGCTTTTTTTAAAGCTTTAGACGAAAATTGATAACCCATTTTGTTTTTCTGCTTGGTGTTAACCTCCTGACTTTTAACAAAAACTTGAGTCAGTCTGTGCTCTTTCCATTGATCTTTATCATAATAATAGATCACATATTCTAAAAACTCCCTATCATTGCCATCCTTAAATTCTTCAGTGCAAATAATCCTTATATTTGAAATATTCAATCTATTAAGAAAATTTTTAACATTAAAAGAAGATCTTTTTTCTATGGTGTATAAAGAAAATAAAACAGTGTCGCATGCCTGCTCATCTAAAATGGTAAGAATATCTTTAAATGCATAACTAAAATCCCTATAACCATTCTTCTCTTTTTTTCTATAGTCTCTAGAAACAATACCCAATTTTTTGGTATAGATTTTTGGTGTTAAAGCCATAATTAATTCATACCCAGTAAATGTTTGAATTCTTCTTGATCTAAAGTTTTTTTAGAATCAAGAGAACACCAGATATAGTCTCTAGCATAAAGCCTAATGGTAGGATTTATATCCAAAAGGATTGGAGAAAAGTCTCTCAATGTATCATACCAGGCACGTTGTTCATCCCTAAAAGGCGGGCTAATATCATGCTTATCTTCTTTTTCGCATAGATCTTTCCACCTCTCTCTATCAAACCCTAATTTGAGATTATTTGGATAGAGTGAAAGAGCTAATTTTCTTAAAGCAGTAAAGTGTTGAGATTCATCAAATTCGACAATCAATCCCGGTTCCGGAACATAGAAATCTACTGGGGCAATATAATTTTTTACACGAACGAAGTTTTTATATCCTCGGTGTTCTTGTAATTCTGTATGAATTTTTTCTAAGTCCGTGCCAAGGCTAGACCCAATGTAATCTTCGGGTTTGGCAGGAATCTTTAGATTATAATTTGGTTTCACTTCTCCATAAATCTGGAATAGTAATTCTTTAATTCTTACCTTACATTCTTTGCAACTCTGATTGTGTTTCACTCAGCTTTAGCTCCTCATAATTGGCTCAACTGATATTTGTTCTGTAGAGCAAATGTTAAACGATTGGTTTTAAAGACTACACAATCAGTAGAGTTTTGTGAAGTTGAGGTGGTTCTAACTATTTGGGCAATAGTACATAGAGTCACATATATAAACTTTTTGAATATCTTCCTGCGCTTCAGCCGTTGGGATCGATTGCAAGACCATGAGTCCTGTTAGGATTGTTAAGTTAATGGCTATTACACCAAGTAGTTTATCTGTCATTTTGTTTCTCCATTTAATATTTTCTATCTAGCAAACTCATCTGCTCGTAGATTTTAGGCATTGCTGTTGAAAACATTAGCATTTCAATAGTACCTGCATCTGCTTCTTTGACACGAAAACTATCGTGTATGGTTAAGGCACATATACCAATCAAGGATGCTTGATGAGCAATTTCAAATAGATTGTTCTGATCTATCCAGTTGTAGTGTTCTGCCATATCTTCACCTTTATAGAACAGGTGTTTTAGTTGGGGAAATTTATTCTCAACTGCATCAACAATTACCACCAATTAATATCCATTTAGTATTTATTTCCAAGCTAACAAAAATACTGCCAAGCTCTTTAAAGTTTCTAAAATCTGTAACGAAATCATGCCTGTGGATAACTCTGAGAATCCCTTTACTATCAATTAACTACACTTGTTTTAATATTAAATATTTATTGAAATATATTAATAGTGTAAACTAGTTAATTCTTTTTCTGCTATCATATTTCTATAAGAGAGCACTCATATAGATTCTTCCAAATCTAAAGAAAGTGAGATACATCCACAAATATATCTGTATGAATAAATGAGGACAAAAAATGAGTGATTCAGAAACATCTACTAAAAATTGGTACACGGCTTTTCTGTTGTGTATTTTGTTTGTAGGAATTTTTGGGGCACATCAATTTTATTTAGGCCGTTGGAAGATGGGGGTGCTGTATTTATGGCTATGGCCTATATTTTTATTTACCCTTTGGCCTCGTGATATATATTATTTGTGGACGGGAAAAATGAAAGATGCAGAAGGTAAAAAAATGCACTCATACAAGAGTTGGTATAAAAATTTTTACACGATTGAAGCACTTAATAAACGTGCTGAAGAATTAAAGGAAAAAAGTACGCTACAAAGAGAACAAGCTGTTAAAGATATGAAAGTTTTAAAAGAAGAATACCAAGAAATTAAAGGGGAAATAAAAGATGATATTAAAGAGTTCAAAGAAGAGAATAAGCGAATTTCAGAGAAATTTAAATCAGATTTAAGAGCTATAAAAAAGACGGATCCCGATAAACCTCTATTGCCAGTAGTTGAAACACAAGCTGACTATGATCTTTTAAAATCTGGTGATAAATTTATAGAAGATGGTATTACATACAAAAAACCATGACTAAGAAAAGTAAATTTGGTGGTGTTCCCTTAGAAGATAATGCTCCCTTAGACGATAAAGAGAGCAAAGACGAGAAGAAAAGAGGTTTTTTTATTAATTCATCGGGGTGGTTATTTTCGTTTTCATTCATGTTTTTATTCATAGGAGCTGCATTTTACGAAAACGACTGGGTATTTGAAGATGATAACCATAAAATTCTAGTTCAACAGCAGAACGAAAAAGCTGAAGACGCAAGAGAAGACTGGTATGGAAGCAGGAATGCCCCCAATAGAAGCTTCAATGCCAGTATTCCTCATTTATGGCAGTTTAAAAAAGGCAGCAATATTGTAGTTACTCCAGAGTATTTGTGTAAAACAAAAGCAAAACTGGAAAGTGAACCATATTTCGAGTTGGAGCTTCAACCAGGCGATGTTATAGATGTTTATCATAAGTCAAGATCTTACTCTTATGAAGTTGATAAAGTTCAATATAAGCCTATTGGTACACTTAACCAAGACTCAGGTTATACCCATGGTCCATTTTCTCCAAATAATTTAAATAAATTTAATGGTTCGCCTTGTAGTGGTAAGTGGAAAGGGAAAGCTGCTAGTTTTGTTTTGGGAATAGAGTCTGTTGTATTAACAGAACCAGCAGATTTTGATGCAGATAAACTAGTAGTACAAAGAGTTAAAAAATCTGCTATATCACAATTAAATGCAGTTCCAGATAACGATTATCCTGCTCCAGCCCTCTTCTTCGGGTCTCGTCTATTAGAAGGATACTATATGCCAATATTTTACTTTTCTTGGGAAGACAGGATGCCATTATCTGAAATGAGAGTAGGATACTATTTTTTACCAACATCAATACAAGGCACAATATTCTTAGTAATATTTCTGGTTTTATTTACGATAGCTCTGAGGGGTAATTTTAAAAGTTCTGGCCTCGTTTTAGGTTTAATTCAAAGTATTTTGCAAATTCTTGTTTTTGTTCCATTTAGTGCTTATCTAATTCTTATATTATTAGTTATGGCGTGGGGAGGTGCTTCTGCAGCCTCGAAAGCTGCTAAGAAAGTTGCCAAGTCTCCTGGTGCAAGTGCTGGCATAGGAGCATTTTTAGGTGCGTCACTTGGAAAGAAAGAAACACGTGGTAAACCTAAAAAATCTAAGAATAAAAACCCCCTAGAAAAATGGATTAGTGGTAAAAATAAATGAAACCATCAGAACCTTTTTCGATTGTTCTTGGGTCCACGTAAATGCCTGTGAGCATTTTTATTCCATTAATGACTTTTCACTCCCACTCAATAGTCGCAGTTTTACAAGCCCTTATGTAGCAATGGTTTACAAGGGGCATTTTGAAGTTTGTAACTACTTTGTAACTCTTGCCTAAATTTCTTACTGACATAACTTCTCAAAACCTTTTTAATATCAAAACTTTAGCAGATGCTGAGTTACAAACATTGTAACCTTAATTAGGTTCTATTCATTTTATATTTATCCAATAATTCTTTTTAGCTCCGTTAAATGAAGCTTGAAAGATTTTCTTCCCTTAGTCGTCAACGACACCCAAGTTCGTTGGCGAGTAAATTCTATCTTTTTTATTAGTTGAACATAATTTGCATCTTCCAGCACCTTTAGATGTTTTGAAAGCACTGAATCACTTACATCAAGTTGTTCTCTAATAATCTGAAATTCCAACTCTTTTGAAGAGTCTAATAAAGCACATATTTGTAGGCGATTTGGTGCATGTATGACAGTGTCGAATGTTGCCTTATTCATTATTTTTGATTCCCTACTAAATATTCACCAGTAGGATATTTATATAGTAGATATGCCATATAGCCACCTGAAATTAATGCGGCTATGTGAGGTGCATATTCGAACCCTTCATAAACTCGAAATTGTCTTCCAAAAATGAGAATAACCGCAAATATAAGAAGTAAAACAAGCTCACTTTTTATCCTCTCTTTTGAACGAGGTAAAATATTTACCTTTATGCCCAAAAGACGGAAGGTGTATAAATAGAAAGCTACAAATATACCAAAGCTAGCCGATCCTATATACATGCCCAAAGCCCACAGATTGTCATGCTCTGTCATCCCCCAGCTAAAAACAATAAGGGAGTAACTTAAGCTTATTAGTGTTATTAGTAATAACGGTATTCTGAATGAC
>CAZYDX010000144.1:0-5097 GCA_964646455.1 uncultured bacterium
ACAATAACATTTTATCATCTATAGTTGATAGTATTGGTAATCTAACTAATCTCTATTTCCTTGATTTAGGATATAATGAGATTCCCGTACTGCCAGAGTCCATCTGTAACCTTGAAAATTTATCTTATTTATGGCTCTTTAATAATAACCTAGAGACACTCCCGGATTGTTTTTGTGAAATGGATATGGATTGGAACAGTAATGATAACGGTGGATACCCTTATTTTGCGATTGGTGCAAATAGTCTATGTGACAGTGTTCCGTCCTGTGTTGCTGAGAGTGAACACTTTGAACTCAGTCTGGATCAATTCTATTATTCATTCCCGGTTTTTTCACCACAGGACTGCGATACATCTATAGTAAACATTGAACATCACTTATTGCCTTTCCAGTACAAAATTACAGAACCCTATCCAAACCCCTTTAATCCATTAGTACATCTTGATTTAAATATTCCATATGATCGTAGAATGGATATTAGGATCTATGATATATTAGGAAATGAGGTTGATATTATTTCTAATAATAAAATCTACGCCCAGGGTTTTTACACAATAAATTGGATGCCAAATAATCATCCCTCTGGAGTCTATTACATCAGGTTTTTTGATGGAATCGATTCGAGGATTAAAAAATTGATGTTATTAAAATAACGTATGCCTTATCCATTACACAGAATGAGTAAAAATTTTATTCTTGCTGCAATTTTCCTTTCCTTCACACATATAAAAGGGGAGTCATCAAATTTTTTGTTTTCTGGTTATGTAGACTATACATACATCGCAAAATTAAACGATCACTCTCTCATTAATATCCCCTATAGAATGGGCTCTTTAAATATAGAACACCAGTCTGGTGATTTTTTACTAAATGGAAATTTTGTTTTAGAATATCACGTACGTGACGATTCTTATTTTTTAGGATCCAGTGATCCGCAGGATTTTATTCTTGATATGAGAGAGTTATATACAACATATAATTCAGATAAATTCGAATTTCGTATAGGAAAACAGATCCACTCATGGGGCAGTGTAGATGAAAATAGTCCTACAGATAATGCCAGTTCACTGGATTATTATTATATGTTCTTTGGTGGGACTGATCGAAAAATGGCAACACTCTCTGCTGCATTGGATTATTACCTGGGTGATTTAAAATTAAATACCGTATTCTCTCCGATTCATTCAACAAATCGTATTCCACTGGGAGATGATGACTTCCCGGTGAGATTACCAGTATACCCCAAAGCTTCAGAAATATTTCCAATTACTGATTCACCCTATGAGGGTGGATTACATGCAACCTATTCTACACGATTTGGAGATATATCGGCTTCCTATTTTTCTGGATATGATCGTACATTTAATCTTACAGGTGTAAATGTATACGGCCACGGTAGTGATATATCTTTCCCCTATGTAGATATTGTTTTTGGATATCGAAAAACGACTGTCCTTGGATTGGGAGGAGTATTACTAAGTGACTGGTTTATCCTAAGGTGGGACACTGGATATTTTTCAACTCAAGACCAAAATACATCCATTGACCGACTCAGTTCATTTAATCCAGCTTATTATGATTCTCTTCATTTTTCATATCCTCTTTTAGAAGAAGCTACATACCAACAATCCACAATCCAGTTTGAAACTGAATTGCCTTTTGATATCAATTTTTCAGCTCAATATTTTAAGCATGATACCTTAGACTATAGCTCAGACAGCCTACCTGTTGACCAAGAGATTGATATACCAAATCTTGAAATTGATCCTGAGAATATTAAACCATCTAACTTTTTTACCCCTGGAATGGGTGTCCCTCTTGCTATTTTAACAAAAAAGGCAGCTTTTATTATCGTCGACAAATCGTTTCTGGGTGATCAACTAAAAATTTCCATGACCACTATGATGGATATTGCCGATTATCCCGGAATTAATGGGACTGCAGGTTCTTTGACAGAGTTTAAACTAGAATATTCAATAACAGATGATTTACAGAGCCTATTAGGATTAACAATCATTAATGGATCTGATGAGCATCCAGATGGAGAAAACTACCCCTTTAACAGAATGGAGGAAGAATTTTCTCACATACGATTTGAGCTAAAATATTTTTTCTAAAAGATTTATCCATTGAAAATACAAATATCCGGGGTTGGACTATACCTACCGCCAACCATAGAAACATCTTCACAGATTGCTCCACTCATTGGTAAGTCCGAACAATGGATTATTGAAAAATCAGGTGTCTTAGAGCGACGCGTATCAAAAGTCGATGTTGATGAGATGGGTGCTCTTGCAGGTAAAGAAGCCCTTAATGATATTCAAAAACCCGATCTGATAATAAATGCATCAGGGGTTCCGAAACAGACTATCCCAGATACCTCTACATTTTATCAGAAAGCCATGGGCTTTGAAGGTATCCCATCATTCAGCATACACTGTACGTGTCTGTCTTTTATTACAGCCTTTCACACTGCAGGATCTTTAATACAGTCTAATGTTTATAAAAACATCCTCATTATATCATCAGATCGAGGTACAAGAGGAAGAAACTTTAAAGAGCCCGAAAGTGCATCTTTACTTGGCGATGGTGCAGCAGCTGTATTAATAGCACCGGCTTCAGAATCAGATCAGAGTGAACTGCTCTATTACAATATGAAAACATGGCCCAGTGGAGCAAATCTCACTGAAGTAAGAGGCGGTGGAACCCACAAACATCCTCAGGATTCTCACACTACAATAGAAGATAATCTATTTACAATGGATGGACCAGGTATTTACAAAATTGCTCGAAAACAGGTATATAAAATGATGATTCAAACTCTAAAATCTACTGGCCTACAGAAGGATGATATTGACTGGATTGTACCACATCAGGCATCTGGAAAAGCAGTAGAAGCTTATACATCAACCGGTGGATTTAAAAAAGAAAGAGTCATTAACATTGTTTCACAATATGGAAACTGTGTCGCTGCTTCTGTTCCCATGGCACTTGCTATTGCGGTAAAAGATGGTCGCATAAAAAGAGGTGATTTGGTTCTACTTATTGGAACCGGTGCCGGTCTTTCCGCAGCCTGTGCACTCATTCGATATTAAAAAAAGAGAAAGCTCCAAAAAGGAGCTTTCTCTTCGATTCGTTTGTAATCGATAGATTACTTCAAAAGGATCATCTTCTTCACCTGCCTGAAATCGCCTGCCTGGATCGTATAGATATACATACCCGCTGACACTGGCTGACCATAGTCATTGGTCGCGTTCCAGTGAATCAAACGATAACCTGCATCCTGATAATCATTGACAAGAGTCCGTACTGCGCGACCCCTAATATCGTAAATCGTAATCAATACCTTCGTATCCTGAGGTAAATCATATCTCAGTGTCGTCGTTGGATTGAACGGATTCGGATAGTTCTGATGGAGAGCAAACTCTCTTGGTATCAGCTCACCATCAACAGACAAGACACCTGTCGCATCCAGAGTAATAGTCCAAATCTCATCAGACATCGTCGTATCCTCTCCATCCGTTGCAAACACTGTCCAATCACCACTGACAATACTCTCACCAAGATAACCAAGTGCCATAGCCAGATTCTCATAGGAAATATGAACCGCTGTATCCGAAACAATCGTATCAATCAGAGCAGGTGTCTCCAAGGAATACGGACCACCATACAGGACAAAACCATAGCTCACATCATCATTATCAACATCAAAACTGGACAACCAGTTTATATGCAGCATCGTACCTTGGGCTATCTCATTTGGTGTGATCATAATCACTGAACTATCTGCAGGACCAACAAGAGTAAAGGCACCTGGAGCATCATTCACAGCATTCACCGTTAGGGTAAACCCGGTTGTATCCGCAAACTCACTGTCCGTAACCGATACCAGAATCTCTGCGGTACCAAACCAGTTCTCTGTCAGAGCAACCGATAGGGTATCGTTCGATACGGTTACAACCACATCTTCTGTACTGGAAGAAGCAGCATAGGTTAAGACATCATCTTCATTCTGATCAGAAGCTGAAACAACAAGCTCCAGTGACTGATCTTCATCCATCGCCTGAGGATCGATCGCATTCATCTCTGGTGCAAAGTTCACATGAACATAGCCCTCTGCAACATCAGATGGATCACTGACATTCCCACCGTAGTCTAAGGCGGTCACCGCATAATACTGGGTCACAAACCATTCTGCTGTCGTATCCATAAAGGACATCTCCATGGCATCACCTATATGATTATCCGGACCTGGCTCAAAGTCAGGGTTCGTATGTCTGTAGATTGAGAAATGATAGTAGTCATCATCTCCATGTTCCCAGTTCAGGGCAATGTGATTACCGGACTGCTCTGCAGCTAGACTTATAGGAGCTCCAGGGGCAAGATCATCCGTGGAATAGCCAAATTCAGAATTACTTGACCATGTACCTTCGTCCATACCTGCGATGACTCTGAACTCGGTCATTCCATCACCCAGTACACCGGAGTCTTGTAGGGTATGTGCCAGAGCAACATATCTAGCGTCTTGATAGGCAACAGTGCTATTTGTAGCGATCCAGTCTCCATCATCCCAGAGTTGAACCGTATACATTTCTGTACGCTGATTCCCAAACCATCCATCGTAGTAGCTGCGAGTAAACTCAAGAGTCACCCAACCACCCTGATCTGGATGAACATCACTAATATCAGTTATGATTGGCGCAACTTGTGGAACAATCTGTGCATATAATGAGATAGTGTGTGACTCCATTTCAGGATGTGACGAGGTCATGAGTAATTGATTTCCATACCATCCTTCGTTCATGCCTGCATTGGCAGCAAGAACCAGTGTGTCAGACTCAAATGGTAACAGTTCCATGGAACCACCTTCAAGAATCTCAAACATTGGGTCATCATATTCTAATACAGATGATATAGTTATTGAAGATGTTCTCGTATCACTTCAGAGAACAGTTGAACCAACATCAACAAGATTACAAATTGATGGCTATTTTGAAGATTGGAGGAATGTCGAGAAATATATGGACACTGATTGGAATGAATTTCAAGAAAGTCCTTCTAATGTAGGCAACCCAGATGTGGATTTAGAAGAATATG
>CAZYDX010000145.1:0-4960 GCA_964646455.1 uncultured bacterium
GTAAATTGTATATTTGTGGTATAACCCTGATAACTTCTGATAAAACAAAAGCCCCACGCTTAGGTGAGGCTCTTTTTAAGTAATAGTTAGAATAGAGGCTACTTAAGTAATACCATCTTACGAGTCTTGACAAAGTCTTTTGTCTGTAATTGATATAAGTATACTCCAGCACCTACAGGGTCACCATAATCATTAGTGGCATCCCATTTGATTGAATGATAACCTGCAGGAGTATCATTCATATCGAATATTCTTACCTTTTGACCCAGCATATTATAAATAGTCAAGGTTATGTCATTTACCTCTGGCAGGTCAAAGCGCAGTGTGGTGGTTGGGTTAAAGGGGTTCGGATAGTTTTCATGTAGAGCAAATTCAGTTGGTATCCTTTCGCTTTCTGTAGAGAGGTAATCAGATCGATTTACAAATACGACTCTATCATCTCCCGTTACTTTTACAGTATCTATACCATCCGTAGCACGTACGCTGAACTTGACTGTTGCTCTTGACAACATAGGGATCTGCTCAAATGTCTTTTGTAAAAATTCCTGATAGGGAATTAAAAGTGATGTACTTGTTGTATCATATACTTCTTGTGCTGGGTTAACACCTGTTCTTGCATAGATAAGATAAGTAATTGAGTCACCATCAGCAGCATCCGTACTTGCAGTCCATTGAAGTGTATAATTATCAGTAAGGTTATTTTGGGTAATATTTATTGTATCTAAAGCAGTGCTTATCCACTCAAAGTCACTTGGGATATCATTAATTGGTGTCACGGTTAGTTTGAAAGATGTAGAATCTTTTTTGAGATCGTGCCAAGCTCCCTCTTCATTATCAGTATCAACGTATATTTTGATATCAGAAGTCCCGTACCAATTTGATATGGGGAACAAAAGAAGTTCTCTTTGAGAAGCGTTTGTATAAGTTGGTTTCAGACAAATCCATGGTTGTTTTGGATCACATGTCACAGTAAAGCCACCCGTTTCATTATCTAAACCCATAAAAAACACATTGGTATCTGCTACAATTGATAATCCATAGTATCTGGAACCCGATACATTAGCTGTTGATGTTAAATTAATAATTATACGGCTGTCTTCTTCAATGGTAATATCTTCTACTTTAGCTATATCATTGACAGAAGTGACGATAAATTTAAACGATGTTGTATCGTACCAGGCTCCATCGCTTGCAATTACTTCAATATTTGCAGTTCCATGCCAATTTGTATCAGGAATTAAAGTCAAAGTTGACGAAAACAATGAATCTTTTACACTAGAGGGCTCCCAATATTTATTGCTTGTAACTGCTTTGGTATACAATATAATGGAGTCACCCTCAGTATCAAATACATCTAAATTAATAACCACAGAACTATCTTCAGGAACGGTTATATCATTAATAATAGAAATTACTGGTCCTTTATTTTTGTTCTTATTATGGTCAATTTTTTCATAGGAAATCTTAGACCTAATCGCCAAATCTTGCGTTTTATTAAACGTAGTGCCATTTTCCGAAACGAATGATTTATCATAGTTGTCAGGATCTTGGGATACACCTCTTTTTCGGGGGCGAGACAAAAAAATTATACGATTATTAGTTACTGCTCTTATCACCACAAAAAAATTATCATTGGCTGAAATCGGAACGTTATCAATATAGATAGGGTGAAATCCATCTCGATCTTTGCAAGCAAGATTGTAAGTATCAGATTGGTAAATTAATGAGCTAGGAGAACTGCCATCAAATTGATCATAGATATAAACTTCATATGTTGCTTCATCATTACATTCCCAAAAAAAGTTTACGTCAATTTCAGTAATATACCCAGCATCGGATGAGGTAAATAAAACCCCAGCCCATGTTTCAGTATCATTTTTCCATACGACTTCATAATCCAAATTAAATGGATTATCATTGTGAATAGCATAGCCTAAGCGTTCTTTAATTTCGATATCTGCGGTCATGGTTAGAGCCGATTGACTTATATTTTTGATGCTAATTCCTGAATATCCACCACCATAAATAACAGGATACCTCGCATTAGGGTAGGTAAAATCACTAAATTCGGTGTTATTACTGCTGCCTGGAAAAAGATCACCATCATCACCATAATTATTTTGTTGCCAATTTTGTTGCATATCATTGCGACCATCTGCTTCTTCTAAAACGATTTGCCTGTATGGTACTTCTGTAAAATTACTTTCTTTCTTTTCATTGACATGCCAAATAAGTAGACCTGAGTCGTTGACATATTGTGGGTAATTGCTTGCTGAATTTTGTCTATTTTCGATTAAGAAATATTGATCGCTATGGTAATCATCTTGATATATTTTTAAAACATAGGGATTGCTCTCAATATTTGGAATGGAGAGATTCTTTGTATTTTGAGTCAGAATGGTCGGAACGATCCAACCAAGCTGAATCTTAGTCCAAGCCATAGGTCTTGCTCCAGATGCCATTAAACTCCAGGTTCCTAATCCTGCAGTTCTAATTCTCGTCGTTCCACCCCCACCCCTGCTATCATCGTAATAATCATCAATGCCTAAAATATGTCCAAATTCATGGGCCCAAGTCTGTATATCTATCATACCTACCATAGTAGCAATACTTCCTTTTCTCAAATAGTTACCGTCAATTGTGGTATGTTTTTTAGTGTTATTGTCGGACCAAGAAACAGAGGAATTGATTTGGGTTGTCCCATATGAACCATCCATGTATCCAATAACATTATAAGCAAAAGCATCCATGTATCCATCATCATCCCCAGAATTTGGGATACCATCTGGTCCATCATTATCAAATTGTAATAGGTCAAGATTGTCCTCTGCCCAGGCAAATATTTCCTTAGTTATAAAACGAATTGGTGCATTTGTTTTAGAAATAGAATCAAGATCGCTTATACTATATTGCGATTCTATCACAGCATAAACCTTACCTGTCAATTGAAACTTACCATAGGATACTTCTGAATAGTAATGTGATAAGGAACCGATATGGTCTCCAAAAATATAATTTTGTACGGAATCTAGTGAATAAGCAAGTGTTTCGCCTTTTGGATAAGCCACTATAACTGGAAGAAAAAACTTATTAGGAGTTTTTAATCCACTTTGTTTAGCAATTTGAACATGCTGTACAAATGAAATAGAACCTTGGGGCTTGGACTGATTGGAGCCAGTTGAATCAATAACTCTAAAAAAATCCCTATCTTTTGACTGGAAAGCATAGGAAATCGATAGAAATAAAAAACTTGCAATAGATATTTTTGTCCAGAGAAGTTTCATATTACAAATTACAAATAATCAGCTATAAAAGAAGTATTTTAATGCTTGTATCCATCGCTGTGTCCCTCTATTTTCAAATCTTATTGATGAAAAATATTTCGATGATAAAGAATCAATATTGGCTTTTGAAAAAGCAATGAATGATAAAAGCAAAGATATTAAAATTGAATTTGTTGATTGGTAAAGATGATCAGAAAAATGGTAACCCTATCTTATGAGTCAAGCCAATGAACCGTATTAAAATTCTAATCTTATCTTTAAGCCTTTTTTCTTGCGCATTATTCATACCAGGTCATTCTGAATATAATAAAGCAAAAAAATATTACAATAATCGCTCTTATGATTTGGCAGTTGAATATGCTTATTCTTCGTTGTTAAAAAAAATTGACAATGAAAAAGCAATAAAATTATTTGAATTAAGTTTTACAAGCGCTGTTAGCAATCATAATTCTGCGCTAGGCTCATTATTTAAAATTGAGGATGATTCAAAGTGGCCTGATATTGTTAAAGAGTATAAATCACTAGTGAAATTGAATGGTATTATTAAAGAATTAAAGCCATTGCTAGAAAAAGAATTGTCTTATCAAATTGATTTTAAATACAGGGATTACTCTTCACAATTAGCCGAGGCAAACTCCTCAGCGGCAAGTTATCACTACTTACTAGGAATAGACTTTCAAAAAGACATGGATAAGGCCAGTCAAAAGAAAGCAGCTATCAATTTTAGGATCAGCCAGGATTATATTCCAAATTACTTGGATAGCAAAGAGCTTTATGAACAAGCCAGGGCGAATGCTGTTTTTTCTTTGCTTTTTAGAGAGTTTGAAGGCGCAGAAAAATACTCAGCTTTTATCAGAGAAAAAGTTATTGAGCATCAGTCAATTGAATCGAAAGAGTTTCTACGAATTATAACTCGCGATGAATTGGAAACGATTTTATCTGAACAGGCGCTGATCCAAAGTGGAATTGCCGAAAATAACTACAATGAGATGACCAAGCTTTCTGGAGCAGATCATATTTTAGGTGCTACAGCTCTAACCTCTTATAAGCCACCTGAAAAAATAATAAATAAAAATATTGCCCAAGAAAAAGAGGTGGTTATCCGAACAGAGACCTATGTTGATTCCCTAGGTAATGAGCAGAAGAATGAGATCAAAGGAACTGTTAAGGCGGTGGTAAATCATTTCAAGAAAAATTCCGAGGCAGCCATGAATTTGACTTATCATATTGTTAATCTTAATGATAATGAAACTTTATTTACTGGGAGCGTAGCTCAAAAAAAATCTTATCAGTATGAATGGGCAACTTTTAAAGGGGATAAAAGGGCTTTAAATTCTAAATATTCTCTATTGGTGAATAGAAAAGAGCAGTTTGCTCCTTCAGAGGATGAGCTCTTTTTAGCTGTGGTTGAAGTTATTTCCAAAAAACTAGAAAAAAAGATTTCGTCTCATTACAGAGATTAAATGACATTAGACATCCTCTAATCTTAAATTAATCTCATCAGGGTATTCATTATCTCTCAAATACTTTACTGCTTCAACTGCGGAAAGCTTTTTTGTTTGTCCATTCAATCTAATATAAAAACAAAAAACCCCCATATCTAACAATATGAGGGTTTAGATGTCGGGGTGAGAGGATTCGAACCTCCGACCCCCTGCTCCCAAAGCAGGTGCGCT
>CAZYDX010000146.1:0-1832 GCA_964646455.1 uncultured bacterium
ATTGGATTACAACATTTACCAAAATTAATGAGTAGGTTATCTATGCCATCCAAGACTATACCCTTGGATTTATTGCGAGAAAAATCAAAAAACACATTCGAATGATCAATTACTTCATTTTTTTCTTCAATTTCTTCTTTAGGTCTTATCTTTTTAAACATATCCCTAACAGTAAGTACTCCAGTTCCTATGGCCTTTAAGAGTGAGTTGGTATCTGCATATCCAAAACGATTATAACTTTTTTTAAATTCATCTATTTCATCTTTTAATTTCATCCGCCTTAAAGTTTTAGTAAGAATCTCAATCCCTAATTTTATACTTTCATCATCATGGGTTTTCTTTAGATGTCGATTAACTAGATTCCGTGCTTTAGTGGTTACAATAAATTTTTGCCATCCATAACTTGGCATTTGTCTTTTACTGGTAATAATCTCGACCATATCACCATTTTGAAGTTTTGTATTTAAGGGTACCACTGCATGATTGATTTTCGCTCCCATACAATGCATTCCAACTTGTGTATGAACCTGAAAAGCAAAATCAACTGGTGTTGCATTTATTGGTAACTGAACAAGGTCACCAGCAGGGGTAAAAACAAATATCTCTTCGTTATAGAGATCAATTTTTAACAAATCCATAAATTCCTTTGGATCAGTGGACTCATTCTGCAATATCTCTAATAATTCTCTTAACCACTTCACATTATTGTCTATGCCAGTTGATTGGCTATTTTTATACATCCAATGAGCGGCAACTCCAATTTCCGCTGTTTCCTCCATATCTTTTGTACGAATTTGAATTTCAATCTTTTGACCGTTTGTTCCAACAACTGTAGTATGGACAGATTGATAACCATTTGATTTTGGAGTTGCAATAAAATCTTTAAACCTATCTTGCACCGGTAAGTATATATTGTGAACTATGCCAAGAGCCAAATAACAGTTTTCAATCTTTTCTACAATGATACGAATTGCATATAAATCGTAAATCTCATTGAAATCCTTATTTCGATTCATCATTTTTCCATAAATCGAAGCATAAGATTTTGCTCGACCATAGACCAAGGGAAATATTTCATATTTATTTAATTCTACTTCAACAGGCTTTATTACCTTTTTGATAAATTTATATCTCTGTTTTTCACTGGACTTTATTTTTGATTCCATTTCTTTGTAACCCGAAGGATTTAACACACTAAAGACCAAATCTTCCAATTGTGATTTTACAGATGACATGCCCAATCGATGAGCAAGTGGAACATAAATATCTCGAGTTTCTATCGCGATTCTATGCCTTTTGATTTGAGGCATATGCCTGATTGTTTCCATATTATGAATACGATCTGCAAATTTTATTATAATAACCCTCATATCCTGTGCAACTGAAAGAAGCATTTTCATAAAATTACCCACCTGTTTTTCTTTTCTAGATGAGTATGTTATTCCACTTATTTTAGTAAGACCATCTACAAGGTTACCAAGGTCATCACCGAAAACTTCATTGATTTCCTCTAGGGTGGCCTCTGTATCTTCAACTGTATCATGTAATAAACCTGCAATGATAGTTGTGGTATCCATTTTCCAACTGGCCAAAGTGTTTGCTACTGCTATACAATGAGAAAAATAAGGTTTGCCAGATAATCTTTTTTGTCCATTATGGCATCTATCACCAAATTCATAGGCTTTCCAAATTAATGCTGTTACTTCATCATAATCTTGATCTGACGATAAAGAGATATTTTCTACTAGTTTTATAAAAGATTTAGGATACTCTCCAAATAGTTGTGGTACAAATTTTGTTAATGGATTTTCCATTAAAATGGAGTGTCTTCC
>CAZYDX010000146.1:1932-3107 GCA_964646455.1 uncultured bacterium
ACAATCATACTAATCCGTTTTTCGGCTACTAGACGCCTAGCCTTGGCTCTTAGTTCACGAACTGTTATCGCAGGAGTATCATCAAGATAGATTTGGGCTTCTTCTAAATCTCCTGCTGCAATTCCCAAATTTTTCCATAACTTAGAAGGAAGTTTCCCTGTTCGTACAAAATGCATATTCACTCTTGCTTCAGCACATAATAATCTCATTGCTAGTTGTTGATTACCCATCTCTAGACTAAACATTCCAACTCCTGTATCTGCCTCTAAGGCTGCATTACGTATCATTGAAAGAGCTAAAGCAGTTTTACCCATACCAGGTCTTCCTGCAATAATAATAAGATCACCTTTTTGAAAACCTGATGTAATATCATCTAGATCCAATAAACCTGTTGGCACACCTGTAACCGTACCACCTTTGTTTCTTTTTTCCTCCAAATCATCCAATGCACTTACTATAACAGGATTAATCTGTTTAAACCCACCCTTTAACTGGTTTTGAGTAATCTTAAACATTGATTGTTCGACAGTCTCTAATATATCAGAAATATCTTGATTATCATCATATGCTTCCTTTGCTATATTATGGGAAAGTGAAATCAAATTTCTTAACAAGGCTTTTTCCACAACAATTTTTGCATATCGTTCTATATGTGCTGCAGTTGGGACCATTTCAATCAGGCCTGTTAAAAAATAAACACCTCCAATCACATCTAAGTCATTATTTTTCTTTAAGTATTCAGAAACTGATAAAGTGTCGATAGGTTGAGCTTGATCAAATAATGTTCTCATCGCTGAAAATATTTTCATATGTGCATCCTTATAAAAATGTTCAGGCTGCAACCATTGTAATGATTTATTCACTGCTTCTTTAGACGATAGCATAGATCCTAAAACCGCTAATTCAGCCTCATTTGAATGAGGTTGGACATTTAATTTGCTGTTATCTTTTACCATAAAATATTATTTCGCTAAAAAATCTCTTACCCATTTAAAATCTTCCCAAGCATTTTTTTTTAAATTAGGATTTCTTAATAATGCTGCTGGATGATAAGTAACCTTCAATGGAATGCCATGATAATCATGAAGAGCACTTCTCATCTTTTTTAAAGAGTCATCTCTCTTGAGTAATGTTTTTCCTGAAACTCTTCCAAGAGAAACAATAAGTTTTGGTTT
>CAZYDX010000146.1:3207-4931 GCA_964646455.1 uncultured bacterium
CGGACACTCCTGGCAAAGACATATAGAATTACAAAACTGATTTAAATCACTAGATAAGTCATCACGATGAGAAAATAGAACCTTGTTTACATTGACTTTATTTGCAGATTTAAAAAACAACTCATTCCCAAAAAGTGTCTGTTGCTGTTTTAGAAATAATTGAATTGTACTTTTTTCATTCATTGATAAATTGGAAGATTATTTTCTCCAATTCACATCGCCATTGATAAATTTATCTATTGCGACTGTTGTGACCTTTTCTTCCTCTTCATAGTTTGCAGGAGAAGTTTCTTCAATCTCATCAAAAACATCAAGGTCTTCTTCTTCTTGATGACTTAAGATTGCTTTATTAACTATCCTCTCTTGAAGTTCTAGTTTTGCTTGTCCAAACATTGCAGATACGGCCTCATACATATTTTCTGCCTTTTCTTCTATATCTCGAAATGGTATTGTTTTAAGTCCCATTTGTTACTCCTTGTTTAAGTTTATTGATAGTATTTTGTAATTCAATTTTCGCTAACTCCAAGTCTTCATTGACCATAACATAATCAAATTTATTCTGAAACTCCATCTCCTCTTGAAATCTCTTTAATCTAATCTCTATTCTTTTTTCTGAATCTGTTCCTCGATTATTGAGTCTATCTCTGAGGTGTTCTATGCTTGGAGGAATAATAAAAATAGAGAATGTTTGATCTGGATATAACTTTTTGATGCTCATAGAGCCTTTGACATCCAACTCAAGCAAAAGCATCTTATCTTTTTTGATTGCATTAGTTAAACTAATAATTGTTGTGCCATAATAAAAACCATGTACGTTTTCCCATTCAACAAAATGGCCTTTCATAATAAAATCCTCAAACCTGTCTAAGGATATAAAATGATAATCAACACCATCTTCTTCAATATTTCTTTTTTTCCTCGTAGTATAAGAAATAGACCATTCAATTTCTGGCAGGACATCTTGCAATGCCTTGCAAAGTGTTGTCTTTCCTGAACCCGAAGGAGCTGAAATTGTTATGAAGTTTTTCATCAAAGTAAGTTCTGTAATTGTTCTCGTAATTTTTCGAGTTCACCCTTCATCTCAACTACTCTCATTGTAACATCCGTTTGTGGACTTTTTGAACCTATTGTATTAATCTCACGACCAATTTCCTGTAACAAAAAACTTAATCTTTTACCAACAGGCTCATTTCTTTCAATATAAGTTCTGATTTGTTCAAAATGACTTCTACAACGCACCATTTCTTCAGTCACGTCAGAACGCTCAGAATAATAAGCCACCTCTTGTATAAGCCTTGATTCATCTAACGATTCATCATTCAATAACTCAGATATCTTATTTTGTAAGGTCAGCTGTTTTTCAGTCTTAAATTGATTAGAAATTTTTTCTGATTGAGTGAGCGCTTCATCTAAAAATTTAACCCTATTTATAATATCATTATAAATAATCTCACCTTCTTTTTCTCTCATCTCATTTAACTGTTCAATAGCATTATTTATTGCTTTTATAACCAATGCTTGATCTGTGGAATGATTTTCTTCGATCTTTAATAAATCATGAGTAGTTATTACCTCACTAAGACTGAGACGCTGTCCATAGGAAACATATATATTTTTCAATATGCTTTGGATTGACTCGTACCTTTCTCTATTAAAACTAATATTTTGGATATCTTGGTTATTTTTCAATTCAATCCGTATAAATACACTTCCTCTTTGAACAA
>CAZYDX010000147.1:0-4893 GCA_964646455.1 uncultured bacterium
GGTTGAACGGGTTCGGATAGTTCTGGCCTAAGGCGTATACCTCAGGTAGTAAATCCGCATCAGTGGAGAGCCCTGTCGGAGATATCTGTACAGTGTTAGATTCACCACTCTCATTCCCGCTGTGGTCCACTGCGGTGATCCAGTACTCATAGTTTGTACCTAGATCAACCTCTAGGTCTACATAAAAAGAATCAATCGTTGTGTATACCATTGCTGATTCTTCACTCATAACATCACTACGATATACATTGTGGTAAGCAAAATCATTATCTAAAGGCGCCAACCAGCTTAGCATCACTCCGCCTTCTATAATCTCGGCACTTAGTCCAACCGGATTATCTGGAGGCAGGTTATCTATTGAATATCCAGTGGATGATTCAGAATCAAAAAATACATACGGATCTTCCGTGTGAGCGGTTACCATGAACGTGCTCCAGTGTATACCATCATGGGTAGAATCGCCAAGTGTTGGTACAACCATGTTGTAGACATTAAAATCATGATATGGAACCATACTAATAAAGTGCCAACTATCTTCATTCTCTCTCCATACAGAATAATATGGAAAAATCTCCCACTCCATCGGAATTCCAGGAGACCAAACCATATCCATCTGTCCACCCTGGTCATTTGGGATGTCTTCTAATTGAACAATTATCGGAGGCTGTGGGCTGTTGTTATCAAATAGATATATATCTAGCGGGAGTATATTATTATTAATTGTCACACCTGGAATAAATGCATCATCATATCCGCCTCCCCAAACGCTTACGTTATAGGTACCATTAACCAGGTTTATTGCATAGGCCCCATTTTCATCAGTATAAACAATCGCATCATACAGGGCCGTGTTCCAGAAATTTACTGATACCCCGCTAGCGGTTTCTCCGATTCCGGAGTATACAATACCCGCGGCCCCACCATCAAAGGATTCGATGGGCTCTAAAGTGAAATTAACTTCTAACATTTCCTCTTCAACTACTTCAATATCTGATATATTTGAAGCATAATAATTATTTATTCCTGTTGATACAGAGTAAGACCCAGCAGGAAGTTGCACATTATAGTAGCCACTATCATCTGTTGCTGCCCAATAATAATCATTTCCATTTAATGTAGGATATATATTTACCTCAGAGAGTGGCTCTCCATTAGTGTTTTCAACAAACCCAAATATTCCAGACTGGGGCGCCTGATCTAAATAGAAATCTAAGTACAAAGAGTCGCCTGATTCCAAATAGTGCGTTTCCATAAGGCTGGTATATCCATCAGCACTCGCCATAACCTCATACTCTTGTTCACCAATGAGATCACCCATATAATAATACCCGCTATCGTTAGACTCGACACCGTAAGTCTCACCGGTATTGTAACTATAGGCGCTAACCTGAGCATATGCGATTCCATCTCCATTATTTGAAGAGTGAACCCGCCCAAATATTACCGAAGGATCAGGGTCATTTCCTTCCTCAAGTGCTACATTTATCGTTAAAGACTGTCCCGCTTGCAAGCTCATCTCCCCAGCAGGAAAATATTGTGTACGATATCCATCGGCTCTGAAGCTTAGGGTCCCATTATCACATTCTCCCGGGTGGTAAGAGAAAACTCGGTAGCTACCTAGTGCACCAGTGTGGTCCCAGTCTTCACTGTCTCCACAATGTAGGACTGCCTCCGCTCCGTGAATCATTTCGCCACTATATGAATCTGTTACAGAGCCATACACACGTGCAGCCATATTTAATGGCGCAATTCCAATGCTTAGAGTATGATGATCACCGGCAGACAAATAGAATGCGTCATGCTCTGCCCAGTACCCATCTGCAAAAATAAACATATCATAATCATGATCAGCAGGTACCTGCACCATAAAATATCCATCAGGCGCCGTAGACTGCTCTATGGTATGTGTCTCACCATCATGATCATAAACAAATAATACGCTGGACTCTCCAAGAGGCTGACCGGTATACCAATCGGTTGTCCACCCCTCTACGAAAGCTGTGGTGTTATTCCCAATATAAACCTCTCCTAGGTCATAGGTCTCATTTCCGCCAACATAAAAATAATCAACGTACTCACCATAATCATTTGAGGCTCTGAAAAAATAATTTTTATTCCCAGTAACACCCATTTCAAAAAATCCAGAGCTATCTGTCATCGTCCAATTGTAATCACTGCTATCTTCTGAGACTGCCTCAATGTATACGTCAGGCAGAGGCTCTCCTGTCTCTTCGCTATAAACACTACCAATAATAAACCCTTCTTCCTCCTGATATGCTGATAATAGAGTAATATCATCTACAGCCCATCCAGTACCATTTGAGCCTTGGTCATTACTGTGAAAGGCAATTAGAATATCTGATTCATTAGAAAACGCACTCAGATCTACATATACTGGCTCCCACACATTGTGATTAGTTGGATTCACCTGGCGAATCTCCTCCCAGTTTTCACCACCATCTGTAGAAATTTCGATGTGTGCGGTCTGCTCATTGTCAGTTTGATGTTCGTATATATTCAGATCGTAGTTACCATGCTCACCACTCCAACCGTCAACTACAAAGTAATATGTGTTCCCGGCACTAAGAATAACTCCGCTTATGAAACTAAGAAATGATTGGTGACTATTGCTGCAAAAATCATCATTACAGGCACCTGAACCATTAAGAGTATTTGCTAAATTTCCTGCATAATTTTCATATACAAATACTTTTGTA
Organism: uncultured bacterium; assembly: GCA_964646455.1. Lineage (GTDB taxonomy): Bacteria > Fidelibacterota > Marinisomatia > Marinisomatales > UBA1611 > TMED80. Next base: position 2,718 of record CAZYDX010000147.1, read on the forward strand.
TCATAAAAACTTTCTTCTGAGCAAAGGTTAACATCTAAAACCATATCATAGTCTGGAGTATAACTATACACCACATCTGGTGAAGTACTAGTACCTGCGTCACATTCCTCATCATAGTCATCAGTAAAACCAGTAATAGTGCCCACTGCGTTGAATGGTATCGATTCTATGAAGAAAGGATCTTCAACCGTATCACCTCCATATTCGATAATCATACTATTGTAGTTTGACTGATCATATGAGTTATTTGATGCAACCTTACCAAAAGAAGAACCATCTGTATAAACCCGAGAACCAGTAAAAAAACTATAAAACTCTAGAGCCACTGGGTTTCCTATAGATGATAAATTTTGTGCCGGCATAATTAAATAATCTTCACTAGCATCAAAATCATTACTATAGTCTTGAGAAAAAATAAAATTTCCTGATCCTTGAGGAACTCTCCATCCATTTGGATTAGAGGAAGAATAGTTTTCAGTGTTTATTTCCCATCCGTAATCATTATTAGAGGTAAATCCCCAATCTTGAAGAGATGTTGAATCATCACCATCAAAATTTTCAGTTAGGTAAACATCAATACCATCCTGAATTATAAAATGCTGTATAAATGGATTTGATATTGTCTGATGCGTGCTATCTACTAGATAAGCCGCAAACCTGTGCAGTCCTGGATCAAGATCATAAATGTTGTTTGTCTGGTTAGACATAAACATTTCGCCATAATCAACACTCCAGTGGAAGTGGTCATAGTCATCATTAGCTGTTATATAAAACTGTGCTGAGTTACCACTAATTGAAATATCTGCAGAATTAATTTCTATATTGTAGATAGGCTCACAACCCACTTCTGAAGCACCCATGTCACTACCATCTTGCCCGATACCTATAACAGGTGAATTTTCTGCTAGTTCAAAATAAACATAATCACAAAATAAAGGATCTATATCAACATTATCTGTTCCCTCATATCCACCTTGAATATCTGAAAAAGAAACATCAAAACCTGTACCTATTAACTGTCCTGATTCGCCATCCCACTCACCAGGATTATTCCAAAAGATAGAATTATGTATATCTATGGTAGAATTATCAGCGTAAATCCCACTAACTCCACCTGATATTGAGTTGTTGGCATAGATAGTACAATGGTCAAAACTGACTTCAGAGTCAAAAACAAGACCAAGGGCACCACCTATTGTATTTTCTCCACCACCAACTTCTGCTGATTCATTTGTATCCATAGCAATGTAAGAAAAACTCACACTTGAACCATTTGTGATGAAAAACGCGCCGCCAGAATCTTGAGCTTTATTTGCCCAAACATAACCATTCGTAAATGAGATACTAGAATTATCAATGTAAAAACCAGCGCCCTGCGAACCCTGATTTGTAAAACAATCCTGAGTTACCATATTGTTGCCTACTCTGACATCACCATCTGCGAATAGATTTGAACCATTGTTTATAAAAATACCCCCACCCTGTTTCAATGCATTATTGTTTCTCACATTTGTTTCAACAAAATATGCTTCTGAATTATTTGTCATATAGATACCGCCACCTGAACCACTACTAGAATTATTCCATTCAATCCAACTATCTTCTATTTGTAATTCAGAACCATCTACAAATATCCCAGCTCCAAAGCCAGGTAGATCGTCGGAATTATTTTCAGATATATCTGAGTTAAATATCCCAAGACTAGCATTATAAGCATAAATACCACCGCCCTGACTTCCTTCTCCAGCGGTTTGGTTATTTAATACCTGACAAGCATGCATTTCTACATAAGCATTACTAGCAAATATACCACCGCCTTTTTCTGATCTTCCATCAATGATTCTTATGCCAAAAAAATGAACCGATAGTGAGTCACTATCAGCATCTATTGTAAACACGCTACCGTTTCTGTCTCCATTGATTGTGATGTCTCCATCTTCATTATTTCCACCAATGTGAATATTTTTATTGACCGTGATATTTTCAAAATATTCTCCTGGATAAATTTCAACTAAGTCATAATCATTTGCAGCATCTATAGCATGCTGGATGCTAGCAAAAGGATATTCATAAGAACCATTATTATCATCTGAGCCTTCGATAGAAACATACCACTCGGGACCATTGTAAGGTGGCTGCATTACATCATCACTCCAGGTTGCACCATATATTGTGC
>CAZYDX010000148.1:0-2451 GCA_964646455.1 uncultured bacterium
TGTTGATTGAACGTCTTCTAAAATTGCGTTTGTAAAAGCACGATCTGCCTTATTAAACCCTCTCAAACGGTTTACATCAATTGCCTCAGTCAGGTTACTAATATTCAAATACAACTCTAGTCCCTTAACAGGTAGTTTCTGTTTCATAGATAAATCATACCTCCTATAGGCATCTGTAGTTTGTCTAAGCTCTGGCCAAAAGTTAGTAGAAGTGAACACATCAGACATATAAAGCATTGACAATCTTCCAGAGAACCCTTTGTAATCATATCCTAATGAATAGTTAAATATATCATTAGGCTGGTCGATTAATCTGTCCACGTAAAAACTATCAATGTTTACTGTATTAACTGAGAATGGGTTAAAAACAACTATATACTCGATTTCTGTTCTTGGGTATTTAACCTCAGAAAATGTTCTAGTGTAGTTGGCATTAAATACAAGCCCACTTAGCATTCCTGGCAAGTACCAAAAACGAGTCTGGTAATCAATCTCATATCCTGATAAATCTACAGGGTAAGGGTTATTAGATTTATAGTCTGTGATAAATTGTTTATCTGTGTAATGAGGGAGACCATACAAAGAATCAGCGCCACCTTCCACAATGTATCTTCGGCCGCTACTATAGATCATACCTTCAATTTTCTTTGTAAAATAACTGAAGCTTAATAGCCCAAGTTTTTCATTATTAAAAGAGATAACATAATCATCATTTTTTGATTCGGCTGGCTCTAGAAATCGATTCCTGTATAATACCTCTCCAAAATTTCCCCGGTAATTATAAAGCGGAATAATATCTGCATAGCTTGGTCTAGTTAAAGTGCTTGTGCTCGCATATCGCAGTGATAACCATTCATAAGGATCATATTTAAGAAAAAGAGATGGTAGAGTGTAGGAGTTTTTTCTAGTAAAGGTTGAAATAGTATCGGAACCAGATGAACTAAAATCCGGGAATGTATTTTGCATACCCTTGAATGATTTATAGATTGTTGTGTTGTCTTCTATACGAGAACCTGCAATTACATTCAGCTTTGATCCAATGTTAAAGTCTATCATCACATATTTCGCATCATAATCTTCTGTTCCGCTATAGTCAAAAATTAGTGAATTTGTTTTATGGAATTTGTGTAATCGCTGTTCGTGATAACCAGCATTATAGAAAAAAGGATCAGACCTAAAAAGATCAATTAGAGAATTCATTTTATCTAGGTCAGCAGCTGGGCCTATTTCATATCTTCCACCAAAGTAATCACTTAGGTCATAATCTTCATCCATAAATGCTTTATAATTTATCTGCTGATATCCTGGATCGGCCCACTCGTCTAACCAATCAAAATGAACGATGGCAGAGTCTCTTCGTTCATTCAGTGCGCTGTTGTTTGTTACCCAAGTAGTATACTCATAATCCTGGTCGTGGTTTCTATTTTTGTTCCTGGATTTAAATCCTAGTTTAATTTTACCAGAAATTTTATTATAGAAATTAAAGTCGTATTCCACATTCCCACCAAATGAGGATTCTGTTTCCCGAGTGTAATTTTCTCTGAAATTAGAACTCATCCAATATGCTTCATTCGTTTTATTTAATGTAAAATCTTGGATATTATCAACACTTTTATTGATGACTGACTCGGTGTAGGCATCTTCCTCAGTAAAATTAAAATTAAGTGTTTGTCTATCATTTTTAGAAAGTGAAAACGATCTAAATGCATCAAGCCTCAGGTTTGGTAGTATGCTTTGTTCGTATTTCCATGATTCTGTAATAACATTGATTTGATTATCAGACTGACCTGTATTATAGCCTCTGTTCTCCGCTTGAAGCATATATACATCTGAGAACCTAATTTCAGTTTTATCAATTTTGCTGTTTAGCCCACTATAGCTGATGTTCCCCCGCGGAATATTCACATCCATAACAACTAGAGTGTTATTACGGTCATTATTTCTAACCATATCAGTGAGGCTTAGGTTCATTAACTGCAGAGCATTAAGTGAATCTAGATAAGCTGGCGAATTCACATAAGAACCCCTTAGGTCATGAGAGCTTCTGGTTCTGTTTTCAAGATCAAGCTGCGCCAAGATGCCGAATCTGTCGTTTAAAAATCGATTGCCGATACTCATAACATACTTATAATCATCAGATGTTTTTTCTAATCCGTTGTAGATGCCCTGTGTTATAATATCGCCATGCAAACCAGGCTTGGCTTTTTTCAAAATAAAGTTTATGGTCCCGCCTAAAACATCCCCCTCTTGATCTGGTGTACCCGCTTTTGTTACTTCGATACCTTCAAGCATATACTGGGAGATCATGCTTACATCTGTACTACGATCGGAAGTGTCTGTGGATGCAAGATTAGTGCCATTTACAGTAACCCTATTATATTTTGGGGATAATCCTCTGATGACTACCTTATTTCCTTCGCCGCCTTCTCGCCTTATAGAGACCCCAGGGAT
>CAZYDX010000148.1:2551-4843 GCA_964646455.1 uncultured bacterium
TCACTCGGAACAAACATTTTGGAATTATGGTTATTGAAACATGTTTCCAATAAAAGCACGTAATTTCCAGCTAGTCTTTTAACCTCTTTTTTTACCTCGACTTGGCTTTTTAATTCATCAATGCTTTCAAAAGTATTTCTTATTTCAGAGGTTATATCGATTATCTCCAAAGCCTCTTTATTACAGTCACAAACATCGTATTTTGAATATATATTTAATGTTTTTTGTTTTTTAATTAGTGGTTTGATTTTTGGCTCACTTTTTTTATTGCACCCAATTATGAAAGCCAGTGCGAATAAAGTAAGTGTTAATAGAAAGGTAGTTAAATAATTTTTCATAGGATAATTTATATTAAAAAAGGGGTAGTATAACTACCCCTTTTTTAAACGAATACACTATTCAAATGTTTAATGAATTACTTCATTAATGCCATTTTTTTAGTGATAGAGGTGGAACCACTTGTCAATGTATACAGGTAAATGCCTGTTGACAAGTTACGACCATTCTCATCACGTCCATCCCATTGTAGAACGTGCATACCTGAAGGTTTAGTACCATTTACTAGAGTTCTAACTTTCTGCCCAAGCATATTATAGATAGAGAGGTTTACCTCTTCCGATCTATCAATACTAAAAGCTATGTCTGTGGTTGGGTTGAAAGGATTAGGATAATTTTGCTCTAAGGTATACTGTGTTGGAGTAATCTGATCACCGCCTACACTAGCAGTACCGCCTATTTCCCAACTTGCTTTCCTATCAGGAAATGCATTTAAGTCTCCTAGAGGAAAACCATAGAAACCATGGGTGTACGCAGCAGAGCTAGTGCTATAGCTAAAGTCCATTGGAAGTGGCCATTGCACTGTTTCAATATCATTATCTGCCTGATGCATCCAAAAACGGTCAGTGTGTGTATCATGTACACCATTATCTAACCAATCTGTGGTTCTTGCAACTTGAGCATTGATATAAGCTGCGTCTAAATTCCACCCCAAATCAGTAACATTGATATTGTCGATGTCATGTACACCATACTGCAAGTTAGCAGTGGTAGAGTCTCCTATCCATTTACTTTGCCCTGCGATCATGGTGTCGCAAAGACTAACAACATTTCCATCAGCATCTAACGAGTCATTGCCATCTGCACCTTTCAGGTTCCAGCACCAGCCATCAGTTCCACCCAAAGCAAATAGAGCTAACATTTCAGGAGTATCCATCCAGCCGTTTTTCTCATATTTGATATTACGATTCATGTTATCCCAGCACCATTGGTTTCCGGTTGCTGCGTCATTTGCCAGATTCGTACTATCTGTACAAGCGCCTTGGTCTAATGTTGCCATTTTACCATGACCACCTTCCATATCATTGTTAAGTGCGATATTAGTATTTGAAGCATTACGAGTCTGACCATTTGCAGCGACATTGACAAATAAATTATTTGTCCACTGAGTGTTATTACCATGACGGTAATACTTAGGCCAGTCAATGATGTTTACAAATGTATTATGATCGATGACAATTACTTCATGAGGCTCTCTATCAACTAAGCCATTGTCATAGATAACAAATGCTTGTCCGTGAGCACCTTCAATTGTGTTGTTCTGGATGAGCAATGAATTGAGTGTACCAGTCCAAGAGCCACCGCCCCAGAAAAATCCACCGAAGTACATTCCAGCTGGGTAGCATGAATATTGAACCGCTTTATTATTGGTTAGAACCCAATCCTCTTGTTTACCAAAGTTCCAGTAGGTGATTACCTCACTATGGACAGAGGTCACATGGTCTACAGTAATCGAGTTCCGGTTACCATAGGTTGCTAATATTCCATGCAATGTTCCACTTCCGCCAGCGTAGACACCATTAAACAACAAATTATGAAATTTGTATGTTTGGTCGTCACCGTATGTTTTAATATGACCCGCTGGCCAGCCTGTAAACTGAGATGTTCCATCAGCACCAGGTACCGGCTTGATTGTAGCAGGAAATTGACCATCTGCATAAGGTGCACCAATTAGCTCACAGCTGGAGTTTAAAATTAGTGTTGTCTGTTGCAAATAGACTTTATTTGCCTCAAGCACGTAAACGTCATGTGCCTGAGTTCCGTCAGCAGACGTATCAGCCATTATTGTGTTCTCCATATATCCAAATGCAGCATCCCATGCGACTACCAATGTGTCGGCAGCAGATAGGTTTGCAACTGAAAATAGAAGACTAAGGCATAATGTTAAACGATAAGATATCGATTTAATCATATTTGATTCTCCTTCTTGTTTTTTTATTAGTCTCTTAATTCTAA
>CAZYDX010000149.1:0-4786 GCA_964646455.1 uncultured bacterium
ACAAATTATTTATATTTAAGCGTATGAATAGAGGGTTTGCTATATTTCTGATTGTTATAGTTGGCTGTGGTCTCTTTGGCTGGAGAGAATACGAGCGCCAAATGCGTGAACGCTTATACCAAAATAGAGTAAAATTAAAAATACAACAACAACAACAAAAACAAGACCAAATAAAAGAGCTAGAAAATATAGAGCAAGAAGAAAAGACCAAATTCAAAGTTCAAATTCCTCATGATGGTAGGCCCGAAACAAATACATATCCAATGATTCTAGATGCGACCAGCTCTTTTGATCCAGACCAGGGAGACAGGATTCGTTATAGCTGGAAGCAGCTCAGTGGTAATAAAATTAGACTCAGGCCAAATTCAAGTTCTGGGATTGTTTCTTTTGAAGGTACACCAGGAGAATATACATTTGAGCTTACCGTATCTGATAATTATGGTAAATCAACAGTAATTACCAAGACAGTAAAAATTGAGAAAGAGCCTAATCAGGCGCCTATTGTAGACTTGGAGATTCGTCAAGGCGTTACAGATTAGTTATTTATCGTAAGATAGATGTTTTCCCTACATTGTTATTTTAATTTAATCCCAAATTAGAAGAAATCTTTTTATTATAATATAAAATTAATTAGATGACAGATTATAAATACTCTCTAGGAATCGATATTGGTGGTACAAATACAGTTTTTGGTTTAATTGCTAGTGATGGCCAGATTATTAAAAAAGACTCTATTTTAACTAATTCTAGCAAAGCTCCAGAGTTATTATTTAAAAATATATTCAATACAATAGAAGTATGGGAGACAGAGCTAGGTCTAACAGATATAATTAAAGATATAGGCGTAGGAGTTCCCAATGGGAATTACTTTACTGGTATGGTTGTAAATCCACCTAACCTAGGTAAGGGCTGGGAGAAATTAAATTTAGTTTCCTTAATAAAAAGTTATAAAAATATCCCTGTTGCAATAACAAATGATGCGAACGCAGCTGCTATAGGTGAAAAAAAATTTGGTACTGCTAAATCTATGGAACATGCAGTGGTTATTACACTTGGTACTGGCTTGGGAAGTGGCCTAATTATAAACAATAATATTTTATATGGACACGATGGTTTTGCAGGAGAATTAGGTCACATTAACATTGACCCTGAAGGTAGAGATTGTGGGTGTGGTAGAAAGGGTTGCCTTGAGATGTATGTATCAGCAAAGGGCATTAACTATACCATTAAAGAATATATTCAAGATCATCCAGAAAATAACTTTCTACAGAAATTAGAACTTAACAACATAGATGGGAAGATACTAGATAGTGCATTTGATAACGGCGAAAATATTGTTATTGATATTTATAAATACACTGGCCAGATGCTTGGTCTAGGGCTCGCACAGATAGCAACTATATTATCACCAGAGGCATTTATTTTTTATGGAGGGCTAAGTAACGCTAGACACCGTATACTTGATTTCGCAAAAGATTCAATGAATAATGTCTTGTTCAGTTTTCAAAAAAATAAAATAAAAATATTATTGTCAGAACTACCTGATGGCGAAGCTGGTATTTTAGGTGCTTCCTGCTTAAATAGTTTAGAACAATAAAATACTATTCATCTGATAGAACATTTCCGTTAGGGTCAGTTTTAACATGTAGAATATCACTTGCCCCATTTAAATGAGACACGCCAGTTAAAATAAATCCTCTATCATTAGTCTGCTGCACACTGTAAAAAGCTTCTATATCTTCATTACCATAAAGTCTTTCCCAGTTTTGATTTCCATCTGAGTCAATACTGACTATCCATCCTTGTGAGTTAGACCCTTCAATCTTTTTTCCAGCTAAAATATAGTCGCCGGCATCGATTTCAATCATACTATACGCAAAATTTTCTCCTGTAAATGGTTGTAAAACCTCACCATTGCCGCTCATATCTGTTTTAATTATCCAAGAGGAGCCATTGTCGCCACTATTATTATTTGAAGAGTAACCTGATATGGTGTACCCACCATCTTGATTGGTAATTATATTTTTTGGATAGTCATATTCATTTATATCCCATGTAGATGACCAAAGTATCTCACCCATAGTAGATAGATTTGGATCAAACTGAGCTAGCCAAATATTTGAAGGCCCAGTTGATTCAAATTCAGATAAAGAGCCGAGTATAATATAATTATTATCAATAGTCTCCAATATTGCGTGGCCGTCTTCTGCTATTCTCTCATATGATGGAGCTGTAGAGATATGATGTTCATTTTCTATTTCCCCTTGTGAGTTTAGCTTAAGGATTAAGATATCAGAATGTTCTGCGTGGTATCGGCCTGTTACAATATAGCCTCCGTCTGCTGTCAGAGATATATCGTTCACAAAATCATTTCCATAAGAAGCATTTTCATTATCGGGGTCATATGGATCAATATATCCATAAACAGTATTCCAAATAGACCCTCCATATTGATCTGTTTTTGTTATTCTTATATCTGTATCACCTGCATTATGAACTATGTTAGATATAAAAACAAAACCCTGATCATCTGTTTGTATTAATTCAACCGGAGACTCAGTAGCCTCATAATTATATGAGTAAAATGATGAATCAGCCCCATATCGATCTGTACTAACCATAACCACATCCAAACTGGTTTCTGCAATAATCTTATATTTACCAGATGAAGTCTGGATACCATAGAAACCAATATCTATTTCAGATCCTGAATCATAATGATGGACGAAGGTAAAATATTCAGGGTCTATAAACTCGATATTGCTAAATGTCTCATAGCCCCAATCATCGATCATTGAAACCTGAAAATAGTAATCAATTTCGTAGTCATTATCTATGCTAAAATAACTATTTTCTGTCCTGTTAGTCGTCGTAAAGATAATTTCCTTATCGTCCATATTTATGTTATAGGCCTGATAAAGATTATAGCGTTTAAAGTCAGCAGTTGGATAAGGTGACCATATAATACTGAACTCATTACCGAATGCTTCAATTGGGTCTAGATCAACCGCTTCTGGTATAGGTTGAACATTATTAGAAAGAAAATTACCTTTTGAAAATTGTCCTAATGTATCATAAACAATTATCCTAAAATAATTGTTTATATGTGGATCAAATTCACTAAGGCCGTGAGTGGTTATAGATTGATCATTAAATGTTTCAATTAGACTGGGATTTATCGTGTCACTTCCCATGTATAGTTCATATTTACTAAAATCGGTATCTATAGATCTCGTCCAGAATATATCCATAGAGTTATTATCATAGCTCACGGATTCGACTTGGATTGCAATCGGCTTAGGGTCTAATGAAGAGGTGTAAATATTACCCTTTGTTACATAGCTGAATGTGTCTGAAACAATAATATAGAAATAGTTAAATATTAAAGGATCTCCACTTTCCATGAAAAAGTTAGTATTGTTAATATTGTTTGTAGTATAAATCATTAAAGAATCATCTATAGTTTCACTTACAGAGTGATAGAGATCATATTGATAAAAATCACCATTAATTGATTTTTCCCAGTTAATGTCAAAGCCGCCATTCATAAAATTTGCAGAAGTAATATTTATGGTATCTGGCACTGATAGCGTATTATCTAATGAATAAGTAATTGGAGGGCTTTCAGTACAATTATCATTACAATCGCATATGCTGACGGATACCTCTATCGGCCCATCTGGTATTTCTTCCTCAACTGTATTTAATTTTAGCTCTATTGGTCCATCATTAATACCTAATATTTCACTTACCGGAACATCTATTTTTATATCATCTACATTGATTTCAACGCCACATATACCATCAGGGTCATTTGCATCGATACCGATGGTTACAATTTCATTACAAGTCGCCCCATCCTGGGGGAAAGTAATTACTCAGTAACCAGGCTGGTCATCAACACGCCACTTACAAGAATGTATATTAATAGCGCAAAGAATTAAAAGAATAATTCCTAGAGATTTAATTTTAAACATCATACTATTGGTTGAACATTTTATTTATTTGAAAACCTATTCTAAATTTTTCCGTATAATCATTTAATCCAATATCATCAATTATAGCTGTACCATGTAGGTGATATAGATTGGTAATAGAAAGATCAAAGGCTAATGTTTTTATAAAATATTGTAACCCGAATTTTATCGAAGATTTACTACTTCCTTGGGAGATGTCTGCGTCTGTCATTTGTTGGATTATATTTCCATAAATTTCAATATTATCTTTAAATGCCCAATCTACTCCAGTTTCAAGAAACCATATGTCCCAGGGGTAGCCTTTTGGTTCTAGTTTTGTATCAGCAATATTTTTATGTAGATATGTCGGGGCTAAATTAAGCCGAATATTTGATTTTATTTTGTATTCAATAATTAATTGGTGTAAAAAATTAAGTCTATCCAATTCATCAATTATTATAGGTTTTTCCAATTGTGTGCTAATAATTGAATTATATACGAGATTTATAGGAAATTCAAATTTATCAACTAGTTTATTGAAATAATTCGTTCTATAAAAAAAATCATAAGTATTTAAATAATTACTATTTGATATTCCTATGGTTATGTCATCTCTAAGTCCATATGCAATTGCCACTTTAGACTGACTGTCCGTATCTGAACCTATTCTGCCAGCTATTTGAATCTCAAATGCCCTTATAGGAAGTAATAATCTGGATTTATTATTAATTTTTGAAACTGGTTTTTTTAATCTATTCTTTTTAATTAACCCTTTTAGTTTGATTATTGCCGAAAGGTTTAACGTATTGTTTTTAAAATTCTCGTTATTG
>CAZYDX010000150.1:0-4630 GCA_964646455.1 uncultured bacterium
TTTTCAATCCGTTTACTCAACGAAGTTTAACCCCACCAACCCGAAACGACGGGGGGTGGGTACGATGAATAAGAGAGACACACATTGTGCGAATATTTTTTGTAGATTCATTTTAACCTTTAGGGAGTTATAAATGAAAAGATCAACATTTATCTTATCCATTATCAGTTTTAGTGTGATAATTGCTAAAGAGCCCATTGGAATCAACCAAAATACTGCAGCAAATAACAATCATCGAGATAATGGACCAGATGTATCAGTTATAAATATTAACAATTTATCCTATTGGATCGTTAAAGATGGAGCCTATACCACATCGGGAAGCCCGAATGGGACGCAGGCGGATTATCCCGCAGGAACTGGATCTCTAATATATGCTGATGGTATGTTATGGGGAGCAAAGGTGAAAAATGATGGACTTGGTGAAGGAGTTAGAGTTGGCGGTTCAACCTACTATAACGGAATGAAGGCTGGTCGCGTTATCATAGACTCTGAAGGCAATGTTCTCGGATCTGATGATCCTGTGAATAATCATGTATGGCGTGTGCGTAAAGATTGGGAAACAGCTAATCTTACGCAAGATGCTGCAATCTTTTACGATGTTCAAAATTTAATTGATGTTACTCAAGGTCAAATAAGTGAAATAAAAAATCAGTATGAATATGATTGGATGAACTGGCCGGCACCATGGGGTGCTCCTTATGAGGATGTTGACTCTGATGGTTTCTACGATCCAACAGTAGATATCCCTGGTGAACCAGGCTCAGACCAGACAATGTGGATAATCGCGAATGATGTCCCAGAGATAGTAGATGAGAGTGGTAATAGCATAGGGTATCAAAGTACCGCACCAAATTTATATGGAGCAGATCCAATTGGTGTTGAGCTTCAGATAACCCTATGGGCATACAACTTTGGGACTGATAAGCCTCTTGGGAATATGGTCTTTAAAAGATCAAGATTAAAATACACCGGCCTACCAAACTCACCTGAAAACTCAGTAATTGACACTATGTACTTCGCCCAATGGTCAGACCCTGATCTTGGTGATTACATGGATGATTTTGTAGGAAGTGATATTGATCTTTCTTTGGGTTACGTATATAATGGTAATGTTTTAGATGGAGTTTTTGATGGTGTTCATGATATGGCTGTTCCTGCAGGCGGATATGATTTTTTGCAAGGACCACCGGACAATATAGATATAGATAACGATGGAAATACCAATGAGTATCTCGGTATGACTTCTTTTACCTATTTTGGTGCTGGTTCATCTATCAGTGACCCGGATCTTGTTTCATATTCAGGCTCATTACAATTTTTTAATTTGATGGAAGGGTTTCTACCTCGCCCCGAATATCCTATTCAGGTTCCATGGGTTGATCCAGTTTCAGGCTTGGAAACAAAGTATGCTCTATCTGGTGATCCAATAACAGGGGAGGGCTGGATAGATGGTATACAATTACCGCCAGGTGACCGACGAATGGTAATGTCCAGCGGACCATTTAAAATGAATCTTGATGATACGGCAGATATTGTTGTTGGAATTATAGGATCTCTTGGTTCAAATAATTTAGAATCTGTAAGAAAATTAAAAATTGATGATGAGTTTGTTCAGATTGCATATGACAGTGATTATAATCTACTTGGTTATGATTTTAATATTATTTCTAGCGAAACAGACGTTACAAATATTAGGTTAAACGTTTATACATCAGAATCGGTGACTAGTGTAAGTGCTGACCTGGCTGTGGGTGCTAATGTAGTCGTTAATCAAGCCCTTCAGTTAACCAACACTGGATACTATACTGCAGATATCCAATTAAACACTAGCCCTGCGCCATACGAAATTCATTTATCAATTAGCATGTCAAATGGTGACAACTATAACACAGGATCTTTGAACCAAAAAATAACTACCTGGAATCCATTTAATATTACTGGCCATGAAGTTATTTATGATAATCTATCCAATGATGGTGTTCTAAATATTGGTGACCTTGCAGATATTAGTGTTATTGTTCAGAATACTGATAATACTAACTCAATAAATGATCTAAGAGGTCGCGTAACCAACGTTGTTGGCCCTATAGAATACCTTGACAATCAGTATGTGAATTTTGGTTCAAGTATTGAACCTGGTTCTTCCTATTCCAGTTCAATGTCTGATAGTTATTTTACTGTTAAAATATCTGACTCAGCACAAACAGGTGATTCGCTGGAGATTATGTTGCGGTTATCTGATCAATCTGGAAATATTTGGGAGAAGGATATTTCCATGGTTATCCAATCCGATGATAATATTTCAGATAGCAATAATATGGAACATACAACAGGTAATGCTGATGGGAGTCTAACTTATAGGGTAGTTCGATCAGAGGATATTACCGGACATTCATATGAGATTAGTTTTTCCGAATATATGGGTTCTAATAATAGATCTACATTAGATTGTTCGCAGTCAAGTGCTTCTGGTTATGCCATGGTTGCCGATGGTGGTACAATTGACCTTTATATTGAGTTTAGTTTAGGTTGTCCAGGTGGTGCTTGGGTAGATGGGATTAACTATACCTTTCCAGCAAATTTTTCAGCGAATATAAACAATTATTATTTTAGCGAAGGAAATATTTGTTCTTACGGTTCAGGCAGTGGTCAAAATTGTGATAATCTAGAAGGGACATTTGATGGTGATGTTCTTTCATTTGGTGACAATGATCAATCTGGATTTGGCGCTTTTGAATCTAGCAATACGCTCGTTATAAATGTAAATCCATGGTTCTCAGGTGATTTTACACCCATTGAAATCGGCTTTTTGATATATGATGATGGCTATGATGGAAATCCCGTGGATGCTAATGGAACATTTACCATTGAAGATATCCTTTTATATCCACTTAATACCCTTGTGATGAATGTTAAGAATTATAATTTAAATGAAATTCTTTTGGTTACGGATGATTTTCCCAATGAAGAAGGAACAAATGTTGATATTATTGACGGATTTAAAATATTTAAGGGTACAGCATCATATGGTAAGCCGATAGATTTTAGCGATATTATATATAATCTCAACCTAGACGCTGCAGCCATTTATGGAGAAGCTACATATGATATGGACTCTTATGCTGCAAACGGATGGGCAGAAACAGCACAGGCCACCGACACATATGGTGCGGGTATTGATTCGCCAGGAATTCTTGGCAGAGATATTCAAATTCGATTCACAGGAGATTTTGTGGATCAGCCAATTACTACTGATAATGGCGTTGTGTATTATGCAGCTCAACAAACAGGAGGGTCTTATGCCTGGATCTCAGGAGCAAGGATAAGTGCTTTAGAAGATCACCCTGATCCTTATAACACTGGTGACGGTGCAGCTTTTCGAATTAAGATACCCTTTGAGGTATGGGACATGGAAGCAGAAGGAGGACCGCAGCAGATTGATATCGACATTTATGATAGAAAACAATCTTACAATGAAGGTGATACAGTTTATGCTTTTAATCCATATGATAGGATGTATACTCACTTTATTCATCATGCGTATCAAGAAGATGGCCTGTATACAGATGGAGGTAGTGGAATTCCAACTGACTTCTTTACCTGGAACGTAGTATGGTGGGATACTCAGTTTAATCAAGGAGATGTGTTAACGTTTGTATATGACAATACTATAAGCTATGAAGATAAATTTGTTTTTACGCCTGAGGTTATCTTATCAAATGATGACAGCAAGATTATACCTGAATCCTATAACTTGTCTCAAAACTACCCAAACCCGTTCAACCCAATTACCAATATAAGATATTCTCTGCCCAAAAATACAATGACATCTCTTATCATTTATAATATTCTAGGTCAAGAGGTGGTTAAATTAATTGATAAAGAAATGAATAAGGGAAGTCACCTACTACAGTGGGATGGAAAGAATAACCTTGGTGAGTTAGTTGGAACTGGGTTATACTATTATAAACTTGAGACGAAGGATTATGTAAATACAAAGAAGATGCTATTTCTAAAGTAATATTTTGAACCATTTTAATAAAAAGCCCCACATTCGTGGGGTTTTTTGTTTGTGGAATAATGGGTAGATTTAATTATATAAAGTTTAATTAAAGGAGAAAATTTTGAAGCCACTAATCAATGTTGAGGATATTACTGAATTCAAAGGTCATGAGCATGGTGCATTTAAAGCTAAATATGCTGATGTAGGAGGTAAGATAGGTGCAAAGCAATTAGGATATAACATCACTATAATTCCTGCTGGAAAAAAATCATGGCCATTTCATAATCACCATGTTAGTGAGGAAATGTTTCTTATTTTAGAAGGAACAGGTCTTATAAGACATGGGGATAATAAATTTCCAATAAAGAAGAATGACATTATTGCTTGCCCTACTGGCGATAGGTCAGTAGCTCATCAAATAATAAATGATGGTAAAACTGATTTAAAGTATTTAGCTCTGGGTACAAAAAAACCATATGACATATGTGAATACCCTGATTCAGATAAAATTCTATCTCGAGTTACTTCTGAAGATGATTCGAATTTATGGAATATGTCAAAAGGCAATGAATCATACGATTATTTTGAAGGAGAAGAATAAAGGATATTTCCAAATTCCATCAA
>CAZYDX010000151.1:0-4615 GCA_964646455.1 uncultured bacterium
CTTGATTCAAAGATTTATAAAGAATCTCTTCAAAATATGTTAGAAGCTTTTAGGGTAAATGGTGTTGATCGTGTTATGGATAAACACAATCTTGATGCAATTGTTTCACCAACTGGTAGCCCAGCATGGAAAACAGATCTTATCAATGGAGACAAGTACTATATATCAACGACTGTATATGCAGCTCTATCAGGCTATCCCAACATTAATGTTCCAATGGGTTTTATAGAAAATGTTCCTATTGGAATATCTTTTTACGGTAGAGCATGGAGTGAGCCCTTGTTATTAGAAATAGCCTACTCCTATGAACAAAACACAAAACATCGCAAACCCCCTGAATTTTTGGTAACCGATTAAAATATATTATTTGGAATAATCTGGATTCAAAAAATAATCTTGTAATTTTATAAATAATGCCACAATAATTATAGAATACACTTGAACCATTATAATATATACAGGCCAGTCTCCCATTAAAAAGGGGCTAACTGAATTGGGCCTAACGCGTAAAAACACATAATTGCTGTCTAACATATAATTAATAATTGATATCATAATAACAACTATATTGGTAATGATGACCATTTTAGGAATTGCATTAATGTGCATTCTCATATCGTACTTTACCATTAACCATAAAACTGAAAAAATTAATGCACCGTGATACGCTTGACTATAAAAGAAAAATATTCTTATCTCAAACAAATCTCCATCTGGAGTTAAAATGGCCTGGCTGGCCCCAACAAGGCCCCAATAAAAAATCAATTCAAAAGCTGTCTGGCGCTTCGTTAACAATGTATAAGCTGCTACATATATGCCTATACTACATAACTGGAGTGGTAGGTCTTTTTTTATCGAGTAATAGCCTGTTATTAGTCGAACAATATCTTCTGATAGATCAAGTGATATAATTATAAATGAAAATAATATTAGAAAGAGTTTGTTTTTGTTCTGAATACCAATTTTTTCATTATATCTAAGAAAAATGATATAAAATATGATGATTGATAAAATGGAAAAAATGTGATCTTTCCCAAATAATTCGAATGTGTATGAGGTCATAAGTTTTTAACTAATAATGAATTTTAAATCAACAATCTAATATTAATACTTTATTTCGCCGTAAGATGCCTCTTTGTTTAGCATAATGGTATCCGTTTTATCAGAACAATAAAAATGACAAATATTTAATTGATCATCAAAGACCTTTAAAAATAATTTATTTTCTATCCCAAACTTAGAATAATCATCAATATTAATGATTTCCAAATAGCACCATGTTATATTATTCTCAATTTCTTTGCCGACCCATGAAAATTGTTTTTTATTCTCATCAATAGTTACGACTAAGTTCTGTTTGATATACTTAAATATTAAACTATCAATATTGTACAAACTATTTTTAGAGTCGATTATTATATCATCTTTATTATCTGCTCTTAGTACCTTTTCGAAATCATTAGTAAATATTTTAATTGTAACCTCGATCTTTTCGCTATCTTTTTTACAATCAAAAGATGTTATTGTAGCATGAAATGGGTGAGAAAAAACAACACAATAAAAGAATACAAAAATTATAATAATTGGTTTGATATTATATACCATTATAAAACATAACTTATGTAATTTTATGAAGTAATCAAAAATTTAGTCGTGTTCATATCTCAAGAAAAAACAACTATGCTCATATTTAGGTTAATACTTATCATTGTTTTTATTACTAACTATGTAACATCACAAAATGTTGACAAGTTCAAACAACTTGACCAGGAAATTGCTACACCAAATCTTTATAGAACAGCCTCTGGCTATCCGGGCCATGGATATTGGCAAAACCGTGCTGACTATACTATTGACGTGAAACTAAATGATGATAATCAGAGTATTAATGGCTTTGAAACAATAACCTACACAAATAATTCTCCAGATAATCTTAATTATTTATGGGTACAACTAGATCAAAATGTAAGAGCGAAAGATTCAGATAGTTACAAAATATCAACTGGAAAAATGCGAAATAAATTGAATTTCGCATCTATTAAGCCTGGATATATAATAGGTGATAAAGATGCAAATGAAATTCTAAACAAATTTGATGGCGGATTTAACATTGAAGAAGTAGTAACTATTGATGGTCGAAAGCTTAATTATGTTATAAACAAAACAATGATGAGAGTTGACCTAAAAAAGCCGATGAAGTCTGGATCAAAAATATCAATATCAATAAGATGGAATTACAACATCCAAGACAGGGTTTATATGGGTGGTCGCCCTGGATACGAGTTTTTTAAATCTGACAGTAATTACTTATATACTATCTGTCAGTGGTTTCCTAGAATGGCAATGTATAACGATGTATATGGGTGGCAAAATAAACAATTCTTAGGACGCGGCGAATTCACTCTTGATTTTGGTGACTATGATGTAAGAATCAC
Source organism: uncultured bacterium (assembly GCA_964646455.1). Classification (GTDB taxonomy): domain Bacteria; phylum Fidelibacterota; class Marinisomatia; order Marinisomatales; family UBA1611; genus TMED80. Next base: position 2,436 of record CAZYDX010000151.1, read on the forward strand.
CGCTCCTTCAGATCATGTTGTCGCAGCAACAGGGGAACTACAAAATTCAATGGAAGTACTTACAAAAACACAGGTTGACAGATTGAAAAAATCTAAATCATCGATAGAGCCAGTTATTATTATTACAAAAGATGAAGCCGAGAAAAATGAAAGATCAAGAAGTAAAAAGTTTAAAACATGGAGGTTTAAGGCAAAAAACGTAAGGGATTTTGCCTTTACCAGCTCGAGAAAGTTTATCTGGGATGCTATGGGTGTAAAACTTGGGAATCGCACGGTTATGGCCATGTCTTATTATCCTAAAGAAGCATATATATTGTATGAGCGATATTCAACTAAAGCTGTAGCACATACACTTAGATCATACTCTAAGTATACTTTTGACTATCCATATCCTGTCGCAATATCTGTTGAGGCTGATAACGGAATGGAATATCCAATGATATGCTTTAATTATGGAAGACCAGAAAAGGATGGCTCCTATACTGAGCGCACAAAATATGGTATGATCAGTGTAATCATTCATGAAGTTGGGCATAACTATTTCCCAATGATTGTTAACTCTGATGAGCGACAGTGGACTTGGATGGATGAAGGCCTTAACAGCTATCTACAGTTTCTGGCAGAACAAGAATGGGACAGAGAATATCCTTCTTGGCGAGGCCCACCAAAAAATATAGTCCCCTATATGAAAGGAAACAAAAATAATCTAAGCCCAATCATGACTAATTCAGAATCTATTAATCAATTTTGGGATAATGCTTACGGGAAACCAGCTACAGCTCTAAATATTTTAAGAGAGACAATAGTAGGCAGAGAACTATTTGACTTTGCTTTTAAAGAATATTCAAAAACCTGGATGTTCAAACACCCCACCCCATCTGACTTTTTCAGAATACTTGAAAACTCAAGCGGAGTTGATCTTGACTGGTTTTGGAGAGGATGGTTCTATGGTACTGACCCAGTCGACATCGCAATAGATGAGGTAACATGGTTTTCTTTAGATAGTAAAAACCCAGACATTGAATTCCCATTAAAGAAAAAAAAGAAAGCGGACTCACCTATACAAATATGGCAAGAAAGGAATGAAATAGATATCCAAGAGACAGTTGTTGAAACAGATGAACTAGCAAATGATTTTTATAATAAGAATGACCCATATGAGGTTACGATCTTAGATAAAGAAGAATACCAAAAATACAGGGATAGTTCATTAGTAGAAAAAAGAGAAAAAGAACTTTATAATGCTAAACTTAATTATTATGAAATCAAATTTTCAAATATTGGTGGACTAGTAATGCCAATCATTCTCCAGTTTCTCTATAAAGATAGCACTGATTATATAATAAGGATTCCAGCTGAAATTTGGAGAATGAATAAAGATCAAATAACAAAAGTTTTTGCCACAAAAAAGGAGGTTTCCTCATTCACACTAGATCCTAAGTTAGAAACTGCTGATATTGATTTACATAATAATCACTGGCCAAGAAAAATGACCCTATCAAAGTTTGAATTATTTAAACAAAAAAAATATAATAGATCACAGGGCGGTAAAGAAAATAAAATGCAAAGAAAAATAAGAGCTAATAAAAAATTAGAAGAAAATAAAAATAAAGATTAATTCTCTAATTATGATATTCTTGCATTGATTTTACTTTTATTTTATTTTTCGTTCTAATAGCATGTAAAACAGCATCCGCAGCAGATATGGTCGTGATTGCCATAATCCCTTTTTGAATACATGCTCTACCTATCGCCTCTTCATCATATCTTGATTGTGCTCCTAATGGAGTATTTATAACAAGACTGATTTCATTATTCTTTATAGAATCTACAACATTAGGACGGCCTTCACCTGCTTTAAAGATTGTTTTTACATTCAATCCATTCTTCATTAGCTCTGTAGCTGTACCACTTGTGGCAATAAGCTCAAAGCCTAATTCAGAGAACCCTCTTGCAGTAGTAATTATATTAAATTTATCCAGATCATTAACTGAAACGAATATTAGACCAGATTTAGGCAATAAAGTCCCAGAGCTTAGTGTTGCCTTATAAAATGATAGTCCAAAGTTTTCCGATATTCCCATAACTTCGCCAGTAGATTTCATTTCGGGGCTTAAAAAAATTGATTCAGAAGGGAACTTATTAAATGGTAGAACAGCTTCTTTAATAGAAACATGTTT
>CAZYDX010000152.1:0-4595 GCA_964646455.1 uncultured bacterium
CAGTCAAGGTGCGGCTTTTACACTATTCTGCGGCCTAACACATCCAAAAATGTTTCATGGATTAGCAGGCCTATGCGGATTCATTGATTATAAGAAAATCCTTAATGAGTTAGATACTGAAGAAATAAAAAACCTGAATATTTTTATTGGTAATGGAATTATTGATGAAGTAATCCCTATTCATCTAGGGAGAAGGACTGAAAGAGGTCTTAAGAGACTCGGATTAAAACCAGTTTATAAGGAGTATAACATGGGTCACACTATTTCAAATGACTGCCTGAATGATCTTATAAGTTGGATTCAGTTCATTCAACAACATTAGCTATCATAATATTGTTTGAATTTAAGATGATAAATTCTACCGATGAATTCGTACACTAAAGCTATTCTTTTTGCATTTACTTTTTTGTTACTATTTTGCGAGAAGAGTGAACCTGAGCTATTTAATTATATAGAATCAGAAATAGAAAGTGGGGAAGTCCCAGGGATTGGACTATCTATAATTGTTGAGGGTAAAACCCTACTTTCAAAGGGGTTCGGATACGCTGACATTCAAAATAAAGTTCCCTTTACGGACTCAACAGTTATGAACATCGCAAGCATAAGTAAAACCTTTATTGGTGTATCAATAATGAATGCGGACGAGAAAGGATTGCTAAATATAGATGATGAGGTAAATAAATATCTATCTTTCAAAGTAGTAAACCCTCACAGCCCAAATAAGAAAATTTTGATCAGACACTTACTTGGTCACAGATCAAGCATAATCGATGAACAGAAAATCTATTTTACACAATGCTATCACTATGGAGGAGACGCGCCAACTAATCTAGGTGATTTTCTAAAAAATTATTTATCAGAGGGTGGATCCAACTACTCTAAGAAAAATTTTCTAGATAGAGACCCAGGATCAGAACATTCTTATTCAAATATTGGTTCTGCCCTGGCCGCACATATTCTTGAGAGTATCACGGGAAAACCTTTTAACCTGATCACCAGAGACCTGATGTTTAGACCGCTAGATATGAAAAATACTGTCTGGTTTTTATCCGAAATGAAAGAACAGTCAAGTCATGCAAAACTGTATAAAAAGGAAAAAAATGAAGCCAATTTTTCAGAGATTGAACTGTATGGGCTTATAACCTATCCTGATGGTGGACTCAGAACTTCTGTCAGAGACCTAACTAAATATCTGAACTACATTATATATGAAAAACCAGCCTTAAATCAGCCAATTATCAATAAAAAAAGTAAGAAGGATATGTTAACACCAGATTTTGAACAGGACTATGCAAAATTTTGGAACACAAAAGACTATATTGGCCATGGTGGTCGCGACCCAGGTGTTGCCACAAGCATGTACTTTGATCCGGTGAATGAGATCGGGGTCATACTATTTACAAACACCAGTACATATGACAATTTTTATACTTTGCTAAAAAAAATATTTAAATATGGGGAAACGTTAAAAAACAAATAAAAATAAAATTCATTAGAAGTTAAATGCCATTGTGGCAGATTAATGTATCTAGGAATGATTTTTGTTTAGTAAAGTAAATTTTAATTCACGAATAGGAGTCTAAATTGGCACAACAAACTTTTCAGACTGAAGTCAGTCAGTTATTACACTTAATCATTCACTCTCTATATTCTCAGAAAGAAATATTTCTGCGAGAACTTGTATCAAACTCATCAGACGCACTCGATAAACTAAAATATCTAACTCTTACTCAGGATGATTTCAAGTCTATGAAGTTTGAGCCAAAAGTAGAACTATCGTTTGAAGAGGGAGACAACCCAACGCTTACTATTAGGGATACTGGTATAGGAATGAGTAAAAAGGATCTCAAGGACAACCTAGGTACTATCGCAAGATCTGGTACAAAAAACTTCTTATCCAAAATGTCCGGAGATGCAAAAAAAGATTCTAACCTGATCGGGCAGTTTGGTGTGGGTTTCTATTCATGCTTTATGGTTGCAGATAAGGTCGAAGTTATCAGTAAAAAAGCTGGTCAAAAACAGGCAAATAGATGGGTCAGTGATGGTAAGTCTGGATTTGAGATTGCCTCTGATAAAACCGAAGAAATTGGAACAACGATCATTCTCCATCTCAATGATGAGGGAAAAGAGTTTGCCAGCAGGTGGAAAATTCAGAGTACCGTAAAAAAATATTCTGATCATATCGACTTTCCAATATTCTTATCATTCGAAGAGACTGAGTACGATGATGAAGGTAAAGAAAAAAGCAAAACCCCTAAAACAGAACAGGTCAATGATGCCACAGCATTTTGGAAAAGACCAAAGAATGAGCTCAAGAAAAAAGACTACAATGAGTTCTATAAAACACTTTCATATGATGCAGATGACGCACTGGACTGGATACACAGTACGGCCGAAGGAACACTAGAGTTTACGATTCTATTTTTCATTCCAAAAAAGGCTCCGGCAGATATATATCGTGCTGACTACCAGCCAGGTGTAAAGCTATACGTGAATCGGGTCTTTATCACCGATGATGACAAAGAATTGCTACCGACATGGCTTCGTTTTGTTAAGGGAGTTATTGACTCCTCTGATCTACCTCTGAATGTAAGCAGAGAGATTCTCCAACAGAATAGAATCATGGCAAAAATAAAATCTAACTCTGTTAAAAAAGTTCTGGATAAATTAAAAACAATATCCAAAAACAAAGACAAGTATGAAGGATTCTACAACGAGTTCGGCAGACTACTAAAAGAAGGCGTATACCAAGAGTTTGAGCATAAAGAAGCACTAACAGATCTTCTCCGGTTTAAATCTACAAAAGAAGATGGTTATGTCTCTCTCCAGGACTATGTTGACCGTATGGATAGTGATCAAAATTCCATCTACTACATTACAGGTACAAATGAGTCAGCACTAAGAGAGTCTCCTCTTTTAGAGATGTACAAAGAAAAAGACATTGAGGTGTTAATTCTTGATGATGAGATAGATGAGATAATTATGCCCTCTATACCAACGTATAAAGAGAAAGATCTTAAATCAGTAAATCGCAGTGGAGCAGCCGATGATTTAAAAAAGGAATCAGACAAAGATAAAGAGAAAGAGGTCAAACCACTGATTAAAAAAATTAAATCCATTCTTGGTGATAAGGTCAAGGATGTAAAACCTTCTAACCGATTAAGCGACTCTCCTTCTTGTATTGTTGCAGATGAAAATGATCCAACCGCTCAGATGCAAGAGATAATGCGTGCAACCGGTCAGGTAGGAATGCCAGAGATTAAACCTATTTTAGAGATAAATCCTGATCATGATATCATTAAAAAACTTGTTGGAATGCGGAAAGGTAAATTTTTTGATGATAGCGTTCTACTTCTTTATGAACAGGCGCTACTTCAGGAAGGTGTAAAATTGGAAAATCCTGCTGGTTTTGTCAAAAGACTAAACAAGGTCATGGAGAAATCACTCTAGATTAATAAATCCCCGGTTACAACAAGAGTTCCGGGGAAATCTTTTGAAGGATTAGCCCTCCAGGTTTTACAGCCTGATAGACCTGCATCTACAAACATATCAAGCCAGTCTTGCTCACTTAATAGACTCATGTGAACGTTAAGATCTTTTGACCAATTATAACTATCAGGGTTTCCGATATAGTGATCAAGACCAATAACTAGTGTGCCACCTAGATTAAGCCAGTTATCTGCAATATGCTTTGTAAGAATATTTGGCTCTTTAAAATAATAGAATACCTCCATGCTGTGTATAATGTCAGCTTTTTTATCTGGTACCCAAGAAAAAAGATCTTCTAGGTAGTATTGTCCATCTGGGTCTGTATCTCTTGCATTATCAATCATCCCCCTTGCACCATCAACTCCGCACGCGCTATCACACAGTGGCATAGAACGTACTTTTCTAACAACCCAACCGTTACCACAACCAGCATCAATAAATGAAAATGGTTTTTTTCTTCCATCAATTGTGGAGCTTAATATTTCAGTTACCGCAGGTTCATGGGCGTTTGCCATCCCTTGGTCTCTGCCAATCTCAGCCCAATCGCTAAAAAGATCTGTTGCTTTGTTTTGCATATTATCCTTCGATTTAATTCGTTAAAATTTACATATGAATAAAAAAGAAGACATAACCTTTGACTGGCTAAGAAGATATACTGGAACGGACCCTCGCGATTATGGAGATTGGATTCTTTTAACAAATTTTCATAATTATGTAGAAAAATTTTCTGAGAGATTTGGCTCAAAAATAAATGGTATAGGCGGGCCAATGACATCATCGATTAACTCTGATGGCCTTAGTATTATTAATTTTGGTATTGGCAGTGCTAATGCTGCCACTATAATGGATCTTCTATCCTCTATAATACCGAAAGGTATACTATTTCTTGGTAAATGTGGCGGACTCAAAAGAACCACAGATATTGGTCACTTTATTCTTCCAACCGCAGCGATACGCGGCGAAGGTACTAGTGATGACTATTTTCCAAAGGAAGTGCCTGCGATGCCATCTTTTAAACTGCATAAATATGTATCAGAGATAATGGTAGAAAGAGAAATTGAATACAGGACTGGTGTTATCTACTCAACAAACAGAAGAGTCTGGGA
>CAZYDX010000153.1:0-4526 GCA_964646455.1 uncultured bacterium
CTTGCCATTGTTTTTGATGTAGGTGATTTTACAAGGACTCGTGTGATAAAAGATTTGATTGATGATTATGGTGTTCCTGTAATGAATATAGATCATCATCCTCATCCTGAAAATCATGGTTTTGCTTATAACATAGTAGATATAAAGTCAGCAGCAACGGGATGTATGGTACGAAGTTATCTAAAAGAAGCCAGAGAAAATCCTCTTACAAAAGAAATATGCGATGGTATTTATACTGCTGTTATGACCGACACTGGATGTTTTCGCTATAGCAATACAGATACATACTGCCATTCGATAGCAATAGAGTGTTTAGAAAAAGGCGTAAACACAAATTTGATCTATCAGAAAATTTATGAGAATAGTTCAAAAAAACGTGTAAGCGTTTTAGGAGAAATGATATCAAATATTGGCTATGATTTAGATGGCCAGTTCGCATGGTCAATTGTTACTAATAGAGTAATGAAAAAATATAACGCTACCAAAAATGATTTAGAGGGTTTTGCTGATTTCATACGTTCTATAGAAGGTGTCGAGGTTGCATTAGTTATATATGAGGCTGATTTAAAATCTTGTAGAATAAATTTCCGTTCTAAAGGTAGGTTCACAGTTAATAATATTGCAAAATCATTTGGTGGAGGTGGCCATGCATTCGCTTCAGGTGCTGTGGTAAATGAACCGCTTGATGAGGCAAAGAAAATTATCATTAATAATACAAAAAAGATGATTCAAAAACAGATGGGGTTGGCATAGTGAAAATACTATTAGCAAAAGATGCTGGTTATTGTTTTGGTGTAAGAGATGCTGTAAATCTTGCTCAGGAAAGTGGCCAAAAGTATGAATCAGTTTTTATGCTGGGCGATATTGTTCACAATGAGGATGTAGTAAATGACTTAAGTAAGTCTGGTTCTATTGTTGTGAAGAGATTAGATGATATTCCTGAAGACAAACCAGTTTTATTTCGTGCGCATGGAACAGATCCAAAAGTATGGAAGGAAGCGCTGGAGAAAAAATTAAATATTATTGATGCAACATGTCCTTTAGTGACTGAAATACATGAAGAAATAAAGATTTTTGAATCTGAAAACAGAAGAACTATAATCATAGGAGACCATAACCATGATGAGGTGGTTGGTATTGCAGCCCAAGTTTCAAAACCTATAATAATTTCAAGTGTTGAGGAAGCACGTGCTCTCGGAAAGATGAAGCGAGCGGGAGTAGTGAGTCAGTCTACTCAAATGATTGAGAATGTTCAAGATATTATGAATGTATTGATGAATAAGGTATATGATCTACGGTTCATTAACACTATTTGTTTTCCAACTCGGAGAAACCACGAGCAGATTAAAGAACTGGCTTCAATTTGCGATTTAATGATTGTTATAGGCTCATTTACTAGCGCTAATTCAAAAAGATTAACGCAACTATCTTTAGAGAGAAATAAAAATTCTTATCAGGTAGTAAACGCAAATGATTTAAAAGAATCTTGGTTTAAAAGTATCGAAAGTGTTGGTATTTCGGCAGGAGCTTCAACGCCAGATAATATTATTAATCAGGTTATTGAAAAAATAAAAATAATTTCAAAAATTGATAATAAGGAAGAGATATATGAGTAACAGTCCCTTTGATATAAAAATTGGTTTAGCAGAAATGCTGAAAGGCGGGGTAATTATGGATGTTACCAACCATGAGCAAGCAATAATAGCCGAAGAAGCAGGAGCTTGTGCTGTGATGGCTCTTGAGAGAATACCATCAGATATAAGAAAAGATGGCGGGATTTCAAGAATGAGTGATCCGGAAATGATTAAAGAAATACAAAAGTCAGTATCTATCCCAGTTATGGCTAAATGTAGAATAGGTCACTTTGCAGAAGCGCAAGTACTTGAAGCTTTAGAAATTGATTTTATCGATGAGAGTGAAGTTTTAACACCCGCAGATGAACATAATCATGTATGGAAGCACAATTTTAAAGTACCCTTTGTATGTGGATGTAGAAATCTTGGCGAGGCGTTAAGGCGGATTGCCGAAGGGGCGGCATTAATTAGGACGAAGGGCGAAGCCGGAAGTGGAAATATTGTTGAGGCCGTTCGTCATATGAGAACTGTTGTGAGCGATATCAAGAGACTTACCACTCTGGACCGTGATCAATTAGTTGCTGAATCAAAAAATATGGGTGCACCTCTGGATTTGGTTATCCAGGTATCAGAGACTGGTGAACTACCTGTTCCTAATTTTGCAGCAGGAGGTATTGCAACCCCTGCAGATGCTGCTCTAATGATGCAGCTGGGTGCTGAAACTGTATTTGTTGGTTCAGGAATCTTCAAAAGTGAAGATCCCGCATCAAGAGCAAAAGCTGTTGTTGAGGCAACTACGCACTATAATGATTCTGAGAAAGTTCTAAAAGCTAGCACCGGATTAAAATCTGCTATGAAAGGGCTAGATATGTCAGAAATCCCAGAAGGCGAACGATTACAGGAGCGTGGCTGGTGATAGAAGTTGGTGTTCTTGAGCTGCAGGGTAATTATGCTCTGCATCATAAAGTCTTTTCAGATTTAGGTATAAGGTCAAAAGGAGTAAAACTTCCGAAACATCTTGATGGAATAGATGGCTTGGTAATTCCTGGTGGAGAATCAACAACTATGTCTTTATTATTAGACACTTTTAAGCTTAGAGCTCCAGTAAAAGATTTTGCTGAAAATAAACCTATAATGGGTACCTGCGCGGGATTAATTATGATGGCAAAAAAAATTGAAAATGCGTCCAAAGTGGTACCACTAGATATTATTGATATAACAGTAAATAGAAATGCTTACGGTAGGCAAATAATGTCTAATAAAGTTCCTATCAATTTGGAATTAAATAATGAATCAATATATCTTGATGCTACATTAATTAGAGCTCCAAAAATCACTGAATTAAGTGATAATGTCATGGTTCTTGCTATGATAAAAAATTGTCCTGTTGTTGTTCTACAGGGCATGCACCTAGGGATGTCTTTTCATCCAGAGCTTAATGGGGTAACTATTTTCCATGAGATATTATTTAATTCTTCTAGTAAATTCTATTGGAGCAACCTAATCAAAGTTGATGCAGCTTAAATATTTACCTCAAATTAAATCTCCTGATGACCTAAAAAAGTTTGATAGTGATGCTTTGCATAAGCTCTGTGAAGAACTACGTTTTTATACAGTAAATACAATTACAGAGATTGGTGGACATTTAGCACCGACCCTAGGAGTCATTGAGCTGACTACTGCGCTACATTATATCTACAATACTCCTAATGATAAACTTGTTTGGGATGTTGGCCACCAGGCATATGCTCACAAACTTCTTACCGGACGTTTTGAAGAGTTCCCAAGCATTAGGCAATTTGGGGGATTAAGTGGATTTCTTAAGCGTAGCGAGAGTGATTATGATGTTTTTGGTGCAGGTCATGCTTCAACAGCAATATCTGCTGCTTTAGGTATGTCTGAGGCTAGATTTCAAAGTAAGGATAACTATCGTGTAGTGGCAGTTATTGGCGATGGAGCAATGACAGGGGGGTTAGCGTTTGAGGCAATTAATAATGCGGGCCATCTTGGTAGGCAGATTACGGTAATTTTAAATGATAATGAGATGTCTATTAGTCCAAATGTTGGAGCGTTAAGTAAATATTTTACCAGATTAATTTCTAATCCCACTTATAATAAACTTAAAACAGAAGCATGGGAATTAACTGAAAAACTCCCGCTTGCTAAAAGTACAATCCAATCTTTTTTAAGTAGATTGGATAAAAGTATAAAAAATATTATTGTCCCTGGAATGCTTTTTGAAGAAATGGGGTTTCGTTATTTTGGGCCTATAGATGGACATGACCTAGATGAATTATTAAAAACGCTAAAAATGATTAAAGATATTGATCGGCCTGTCTTGCTTCATGTTGTTACCAAGAAAGGAAAGGGCATGTCTGTTGCTGAAGATGACCCAATAAAGTATCATGGAGTAAAAGCAAATGGTAAAAGCAATGGAAGTGTAAAAAAAGAAATTAAAAACCCAGAAATACCTTCCTTTCAAGATGTTTTTGGGCATTTGTCATGTGAAATCGCAGAAAACAGAAAAGATGTTGTATGTATCACAGCAGCAATGCGAGAAGGGACTGGATTAGTTCCTTTCGAAAAAAAATACAAGGATAGATATTATGATGTTGGCATTGCAGAAGGACATGCTGTTACATTTTCAGCTGGGTTGGCGACACAAGGAATTCGTCCTATTGTTGCGATTTATTCCACTTTTTTGCAAAGAGCCTTTGATCATATTGTGCATGATGTAGCTGTTCAAAACTTACCAGTAATATTTTGCATGGATAGAGCTGGTATTGCTGGTGAAGATGGGCCAACTCATCATGGTGCATTGGACATAGCATATTTTCGTTGTATACAAGGTATTGTATTAGCCGCACCAAAAAATGGAAATGAGTTTAGATCTCTTTTTTATACTGCTTTAAATCATAATGGTCCATTTGGTATAAGATACCCAAAATATAG
>CAZYDX010000154.1:0-4405 GCA_964646455.1 uncultured bacterium
TGAGCTGGTCCACGCCTGAAGTGTAACCCGAATATCTTCTTTCATCTCATAGGTAGCTGTGGCCTCACCCTTAATTGTGAGCGTAGGTATTGTCGTATTCACAAGGCTATAGGCTGGAATTGTAATAATCTTTGAACCGTCCGCCTGTGAAAACTCGTAGTCATCTGTATCAGCAGGATTATTATCCTCATACTCATTTGATGTAGTATATCCATCAGCTAGAAGTGAATACTTTACCTTTAAATCTTTCGCAGCTACCGCATCAAGGGTAACCCCAAGGTTTACCGTTGTCGTGTTGCCTACGTCCGGCTCGGTGCTATTTTGAGTAGGACTGGCCCATGTAACAGTCGGCTTGGCGCCACTAGTATTTGTTATGTTAATTCTTTTTTCATCATGATCTGCTGAAGCAGTTGAGAGCCATGAGTTTGTACCTATCTCTGTGTCGGATGCATTATAATATTTTGCGGAAGACAGTGCTATGATCAAATACTCTGTGTCCTCATAATAAGAGTCACCATTAAAGGTAATCGTTGGCAGATCAACATAGGTATCTCCTGCGGATATGGTTAGCGTACGGGAGGCGGCATTTCCTGCACTGTTTGACATTGTATAGTCAGCCGTGTTTGGATGTCCGGCGGCTTCTGCGGCATGTACAATCGTACTGGAGTATGTTTCAGCCTCATCAATATCCCACACTATTTTTACATCATAGTCGGTTGTTATTCCTGACTCAAGAATGACACGCGGCGTGTAGGTATTCGCATCTGTCTCATTCTTACCACTTACAACATCAACACTTTCAAAGCCAACCTGAGGAGCAGACTCAACCTCTTTTATGGTCATCACATGGGTAGAGTTTCCATTAATCGTAAGGTTCGTAGGGCTCGCAGTTAGACTTAGAGTCAGCTGCTCATCATACTCAAAGATAGCATCATCCTTTAAGGTAATTACCGCGGTGAAGCTAGATGGTGTCTGGCCATCTGTTGTTGTTATACTGACTGTCTTATCGCTTCCAGGATCTGTTGAAAGTACCCAGTCAGTAATTTCCGTGGCCGAATTGGTTCCGCTGCCAGCGATACTATAGGAAAAACTTCCACTCCTTCCTAGTGGTTGTTCCTTATCGTCTCCTAAAGGATCTTTTAGTTGGATCTTTACACTGTAGGTGTTATCGCTGCCCCCTGATCCCTCATTAGGATTTGATGAGGCAAGCTCAAAAGTAAGAAATGGTGCGCTGTCATTATCCGTAACTGTCACTGCATGGCTACTCTGCGAAGCATTGATGGAGCAGTTTGCATTTGCCGTAATAGTTACGGTCATTGTCTCACTGGCCTCGTAAAGAACATCATTTACAAGAGTAATAGGAATTGATACAGCCGTCAGACTATTAGCAGGCAGGTCCACACTGGAAACACTTGCATCATAATCATCTGTCGTAAAATCACCTGCAGCAGCAACCGCAAAATTTACAACGCCAGTTGTGTACTGCGACTTGATATCCTGGATAACCTGAAGTGTAAAATCATTATTCGCTACAGACCCTCCCTCTGCTGTCGATGTAGCATTATTGGCAACGTCTAGTGATACAACCGGTGGACTATCTGCATCAGTAATTGTTAAAACCAGGCTTGCATTGGCCGTTGGTGCGGTACCATTGGTCACACTTGCGACCGTGAAAGTTACTTCCTCGCTTTGCTCGTAGTAGTCATCATTGTCAGCGTCCACACTGATTACAGCGCTCGCATCGCTCGCGCCAAGACTAATTGAGCCAATCGAGGTTGTTACATCATAGTCATCACCATCAGCATTGCTATTATCGGTTGCAGTCCTGGATCCAGAACCAGCAGCTGTTACCTGAACGGTGATCGTCTTCTCCGTCGCATCTACTGTACCACTGTAAACTTTTTGCACGACAATATCGGATGAGGTTGTCGAGTTTCCTTCTGTAACTCCGGCCGTGGCCTGTGAAAACTGGATCTCTGGATCCGCGTCATCATTTACAATAGAAATTGTTTTTGTGACACTTATCGCACCAGTAACAGTCGCATCAGTTCCCTCAACGCTACCATCAAGCGCGATGGTGATAGTTACCTGCTTATTTTCTTCTGCGGTATTATCACCCACGATAGTAAACGGAATATTATAAACAGGCGGATCCGTGAATGCTGATATAGTGGCAGATGTTACATCGTTTCCAGCTGCATCTTTGAGCATATAGTCCTGGTTTACTACTGCGCTTACACCGTCACCATCCGTGTCCGCGTTAGTAACTGACCAGGTAAAGGTGACATTCTTACCGCTTACAAGTGCGTCACCGCTGCTGTCTACAAGTTTAACAGGTATAGTTCCAACAAGATCATCGGAACCATCCTCTGTTAATTCAACGGCCGCGGTTGTCTCAAATGAAATAATTGGCAGCTGATCATCGGAATTATTCTGGTTTATGGTAAAGTCTTGAGTCGCAGACGCGGAAACATCTCCATCAGCCGCAGAAAGGGTCAACCTGAAAGATTCATTATCCTCAAAATAGTCATCATCATTTACGGTAATGTCCATTGCCGAACCGGCAGCGCCAGATGTTGTAAAAGCAGGAATCGTGTATGTTATTGCACCATCTGCATCACTAGCACTGGCACCTAACCAGTAGTCATATCTGCCACCATTAGAGCCGCTGTCTTTGTCTTGGTAGCCTGTGGCCTGGACACCACTACCACTAGCACCAGCGGTCACGGTTACATTAGCGGCAATCTGGGAGACCTTGTCAAGCTTAAGCCTAAAATCAGGGTTTCCTGCATTTTCATTTGCAGCGGTTGGGTCATAGTCCGTATGAAAAGATGCCGTAGGAACAGATTCATTATCAACAACACTTACAGTATGCGTAAGATTTAAACCCGAACCCGGATCTTTTTCAAATCCAGTCGGATTATCCTCTATCGTAAGTGTTATGGTCTCTGCGGTAGAACCCTCATAGATGGCATCATCAATAATATTAAACGATGCTGTGGTTGAAGTCATGTTTGCTGTATTAAATGGTATCGCAATAGTTGAACCGCTGATATCCGTCTCCGCAGTTCCATCATTACCCGTTGTGGTCGCGACATTAAGGTTCAGAGTTGATGGAACAATCTCAGTTGTACCACTCAGTTTAACGGTAAACGTATATGCTATATTTCCAGAGGTACTTGTCTCATTAGAAGAGCCTGTTAAATCTTCAAAATACGGTTCTGGATAACAGTCACCATAACCGCAGGCGCCTGCATCTGTAATCTTGTGAATGTGAACCGCATGTGTTCCACCCGTAATCTGACAATGGGTCGCTGATGCAGACTGAAATCTAATCTCAAATTGCTCTTCGGGCTCAGAGCGACTATCATTTGTGGCGTAATAGCTAAAATATTGTCTCTGTCTTGAGACACCATTTACAGTCCCATAATTACCCTCATTAAAGGTAATCTGTCCCGATGTTGCACCATAATGATCATCATACGTACCACTGTACTCGGCTTCATTTACAATAGCGGCATTAGAAGAACCATTAACAATCTCCCATGTAAATGTTGGAGCTACCCCATTCACATTACCTAGAGCTACATCCCCATCAACAAGAAAGTAAATTAATTGTCGAGAATGTTCATTTTGTGTAGACGTCTCCTGCCAAAAAGTAATAATTGGCTCTGATGCTTCGTTATCGGTAATATAAACTTTTGCCTCTTCATTTCCACTATCATCGATATCAACAGGCGAGCCTGAGGTCTCATAGAGCTCTATCTCTAGATATTCATAGTTAACAGATGAGCCACCTTCCCACCTGAGATCATCATCGATAGCAATCGATATGGTTTTTGAAACCTCTCCATTAAAAAATACCTGAATTTTATCTTCACTGACGTCAGTAGTTGCGTTAATTCCATCACTGGTTCCTTTTGCAGCACTACTATACAAATAATCAGCATCATCCGTGTGAATATTACCGGTAATAATCGCCGTGCTGTTATTTCCATATTCAATACCTAGTAACCCGTAACATGTGCCCGCACCAGTAGTACAGTTTATGGTGATGTCAATATATCCATTTTCAACATTCTCAGCTACGGTATAAGAGGATGCGCTAAATGAGGCATCGCCTCCAAACGATTTACCTACCATCAATAGTATAGCAACAAGGCTATATATTTTTGTAAAACGTTGTTCTAGATTAAATATTCTCATCTAAAGACTAATTCCTACCGCTACCAAACCATCCATCCAGTTCAATGTAGATGGCTCCACAATAAAAGCTTCTTTCACATCAGATCCTGGGGTTAAAACTTTTGCATATCTTACGCCAACTCTAACAGATAAAGAGCCTAATTTTATTCCATAGGAAGACTCAAACATCGAGCCTACAGAAGAGCCTATAATGCCGATA
>CAZYDX010000155.1:0-4372 GCA_964646455.1 uncultured bacterium
AATCTTTTATCACACGAGTCCTTGTAAAATCACCTACATCAAAAACAATGGCAAGATCAGCACTTTTTATCCAATCTAAATGATTGGACTTTGCAAATGTTTCAATACAGCTATTTATATTAATAAAGTCAAATATTTCTGGAGTAGGAGAACAGTTAATGATTTTCACATCTTTTCCTAATTCATGTAGATGATGATATAAAGCTACTTCTGAGCCAAGTCCATCACCATCTGGATTTTCATGGGTTGTAAGGAAAATCTTATTTGCTGATGATATAACCTCATCTACTTTCCCCCAATCTATCTCTGTATTATTATAGTTCATTTTTTTAAGGCCCAATGTTCCTCATTTACACCTTCGGTATACTTTACAAACCGAGCTAATAAAAATAGATAGTCTGAAAGGCGATTCATGTATTGCGCATGTAAATCATTTAGCTCAGTATCATCGTACATTGAAACCAAAGATCGCTCTGCTTTTCTGCAACTGGTTCTAGAAATATGCAATCTGGAAACACACTCGCTCCCTCCTGGTAAAATAAATTCTTTAAGGGTCGGAAGCTCTTTTGCAATTTTATCAATTTGATTTTCAATATATACTAATCTATCTTCAGTTAACAGAACAGACTCTCTGTCTGGCAAAGATATATCGGCACTAATATTAAAGATATCTTGTTGGATTCTCTTTAGCTCTTCAATAATATGATTATCTGAGAATGGTGTAATAGTCCAACCAATAACAGAGTTTAAATGATCTAAATCTCCAAGTAAATTAACTCGAGGATGATTCTTTTTTACTCTCTCTCCTGATCCAAGACTTGTTTTTCCAGCATCACCAGTTTTTGTTGTTACTTTAGTTATTCTCATCCAAAAAATATCCAACTTACAATTATAAAAAGTGGTACTAGGAAAGGTATTGACCATTTAAAAAGAAAACCAAAAAAACTTGGCATTTCTATGCCTGATGACTCTGATATAGATTTTACCATAAAGTTAGGAGCGTTGCCGATATAAGTATTAGCACCCATAAAAACTGCACCCATAGAAATCGCCAAAAGGGTATCTTTCATTTGTCCCATTAGTGTAATAGGATCTCCTCCTGCAGTATTAAAAAACACCAAATAAGTCGGAGCATTATCCAAAAAGCTTGATAATACACCCGTATACCAAAAATACATCATATTAATTGGACCACTTTCACTAGATACTGAGCTTATTATACCAGCTAGCGCGCCATTAGTTCCTGCCTTTAAAATGGCGATTGCTGGTATAATTGTTATAAATATACCCGCAAAAAGCTTCGCAACCTCAATAATCGGAAACCATGTGTATTCATTATCTTTTCTAATTTGTTGTGGCGTGTATGTCCAACTTGCGTATGTCAACCCTAACAACAACAGATCTCGAGTAATATTTTGTAGCTCTAGGTGCACTCCATGATATATCTCGAGACTAATATGAGGCTTCCAAAAGCCACTGATTAAGACCGCTCCAATGACACCTAAAATAAGACCTAGATTAAAAACGCCCTCTACCCCTAGTCTTATTCTTTCATCACTATAACTAATCGTTATATTTTCTTTTTTTAGATAGTATGTATCTAAGAAGTAAAATATAATTAATAGAGATGTAACCATAAATAACATTGGTAAAAACATGGCACTAGTTGTCCAAAAAAAGTCGACTCCTTTCAAAAAACCTAAAAATAATGGTGGATCTCCAAGAGGAGTAAGTGAACCTCCAATATTTGCAACAAGAAATATGAAAAAGACAATAATGTGAACCTTATTTTTTCTATGTTTATTTGCATTTATTAGCGGCCTAATCAAGAGCATAGCAGCACCAGTTGTCCCCATCCAGCTAGCTAAAAGAGTACCTATCAGTATAATAAGCAGGTTAACTATAGGTGTACCTACTAAAGTACCCGTAAGCCTTACTCCTCCTGAAATGGTAAAAAGTGCGAGTAATAATATAATAAATGGGACATATTCTAGCATCCCAACATGAAGAAGCTCATACAAAGTAACAGAGATGCCTTCTTTAATCAAAAAAGGGAATATCAAAATAGAAGCCCAAAATAATGAAACTTTCCCAAAATTATGATGCCAAAAATCTGGTAACACCAAAGGGAAAATAGCAATAGATAATAGAATACCTGCAAATGGTACAACCCAAATAATACCCATATTTTTTATGCTACCATCCAAATGAAAACCACCGGCGTGATCCCCTCCAGCACCAAGACAGAGAATTGGCATTAGAAACGATAAAACTAAGATTAATTTTCTTTGCATTAAATTCACCTTTATTTCTTAATAATAATCAACAATAAATTTACACAATTTTCTTTATGATAAGTAATAGTGATACTATCGTAAATTTGGATATTATGACATTATATTTATCAATCCTAATTTTTGGCTTAGCTATTCTTGGACTGTCTATTGGCGTAATATTTGATAATAAGCCTATTCAAGGAAGCTGCGGAGGAATTGGCGCGGATGAAGACTGCACAATATGTGGGGGCGATCCCCAGAAATGCGAAACGCCTGAAGCTTCGTAATCATTCTATATAGAAAAAGCTGCTAGAATTATACTGTTTAAAATCACCATCTTCTCCTAAAATAATCCATAAAGCTTCTATCATTTTTTCTTCTTCAATTTTTTTTATTCCTGCTTCATAAGATAAAACCATCAATGCAGTTGCCCAGGCATCCGCAGTAAGACAGTTATCAGCTTTAACACTAACAGATACAACATCTGTTTCTAAAGGAAAACCAGAAATTGGATCTAGAGTATGATTAATTATTTTTCCATCTGCAGATCTAAAATTCCTATAATTTCCAGAGGTTGCTAGAGATTCGTTATTTAATTTTATATTAGTAAATAACTTTTGACCAGGCAAATAATTTTTTGCAGGTGCATCTATCCCTATTAACCATTGATCATCGCTAGCATTCACGCCACTACATCTTACTTCACCGCCAATCTCAACGAATATATTAGAAAACCCCTTTAGCGCTAACCAATCATGCACTTTGTCTACGGCATATCCTTTTGCAATTGCATTTAGATCTAATTGCATTTTTGGATGTAGCTTTTTTATATATGGATAATTTAATTGTATCTTATCAGTACCAATATACCTTAGAATATTTTCTATCTCATCTTTATTTGGAATTTTCTTTTTCTTATTTGCTAAAGGACCAAAACCCCATAGATCCATAATCGGGAAAATAGTATAATCAAACATACCACTAGTTTTTTGATTAATTATTTTTCCTTGCTCAAGAACATAAAAAAAATCATCCGAAATTTTTTGAGGTTTTAAAGACGAATTTTCATTAAATAAAGAAATTTCACTTTCCTTTATCCATGTAGACATCTGCTGATTAAGACTAAGTAATATGGAATCAATAGAATTTTTAATTTTAATATTGTCGTGATTAGTATGTTTAAAAACCAATTTTACTGAGTACGTCGTGCCCATTGTATTACCCGAAATAATATAGCTATTATAGTTTCTGCTACATGAAATAAATAAAAACAAAAAGCCCAAAATTAATTGGGCCTTTTTTAATTGATTTTTTAAAAATTTATTAGCCAAAACTATCAAAAGCGATCATTTCTTTTTCTACACCAAGGTCATCTAGCATATCCTCAACAGCTTTTATCATCATCGGCGGCCCACACATATAATACTCTATTTCTGTTGGATCTTCATGATTACTGAGGTAATTATTGTGAGCTACCTGATGAATAAAGCCAGTAGGTCCAGTCCAATTATCCTCTGGAAGTGGTTCAGAAAGAGCGACATGATAATTAAAATTAGGAAACTCTTCTTCTATTTTTTTAAACTCATCATCATAAAACATTTCTCTTAGCGATCTTGCTCCATACCAGAATGAAACTTTACGCCCTGTTTTTAGAGTATGAAAAAGATGAAAGAGGTGTGACCTCATAGGAGCCATACCTGCGCCTCCACCTATATAAACCATCTCACGATCTGTGTCTTTAATAAAAAACTCACCATAGGGACCTGATATAGTCACCGGATCGCCAGACTTTAAACTATAAATATAAGAAGATGCCACACCAGGAGGCACATCGTTCCAAAGCGCTGGGGGCGGTGTAGCAATCCTGACGTTTAGCATTACCTTGTTTCCCTCTGCTGGATGATTTGCCATGGAATACGCACGAAACTCTGGCTCATTATTACTTGCTATTAGTCCCCAAATATTATACTTGTCCCAGTCTTCATGGTATTCTTTATCAATATCAAAATCTTTGAATCCAAGATTATGATACTCTGGGATGTCAATCTGTATGTAACCACCTGCTTTAAAGTCTAAGTTTTTTCCCGGTGGTAGCT
>CAZYDX010000156.1:0-4355 GCA_964646455.1 uncultured bacterium
CACCAATTAAAACCAATACATCATTCTGAAAATCAATAGGTATTTGACCACTAATGAAAAAATGATCTATATCAAATGGTATACTAGGACCAGAATAATTTTTAATAGGTTTACTTTTATTTAATTCCTTATTAAATGGCTGGGTTATTAAACCCTCTATTCTAATATCGTCAAAAGTCAAACCACTAATCAAAGATGAAAAAAAATCTATATTGATTAAACCTCTATTTATTGACATATTACCATAAGAAGGATGGATAACATTTACATCATAAATCTTAATACTAGAAAATAAATTTCCAGATATTCTAGCAGAAGTAACCTCGAACCTATTAATTGAAATTCTATCATTTATTTGACTAATAATAAATGGTTCCCAAAAAACAGCACTTGAGATCAAGATAATGACAGATATAACTAAAGTAATAACTAGAATTTTGGATTTTTTATTTTTTGAAAACATAAATATTATTCTTAATTATAAACTACTTAAAGATAGATGAGTTCCAAAAACAAAAAAAGCGTCCACTATAGACGCTTTTTTATTATCAATAGTTAAGTTGTTCTTTATTCAACTACTTCAAAGTCAGCATCTTCTATTTCATCCTTATTTTTCTCTTTTTTATTATCAGCTGCACCACTAGAAGGTGTTTCTTGCTGTTGTCCCTCTTGATTATTTGTATCGTACATCTTTGTTGCAACTTGAGACCATACGCCATTTAGTTCTTCTAAAGCTTTCTTCATATCTGAAGCGTTTCCACTATCTTTAGCATTTCTCAGTGCATCTAACTTTTCATTGACCAGAACCTTATCTTCATCATTAAATTTTTCATCATTCTCTTTAACATTTTTTTCTGTTTCGTAAATTAAATGCTCCGATTGATTTATTATATCAACTTGCTCTCTTTTTTCTTTATCCTTCTGCTCGTTTTTCTTTGAA
Source organism: uncultured bacterium (assembly GCA_964646455.1). Taxonomy (GTDB): domain Bacteria; phylum Fidelibacterota; class Marinisomatia; order Marinisomatales; family UBA1611; genus TMED80. Next base: position 941 of record CAZYDX010000156.1, read on the forward strand.
TCATTAATCATTTTTTCTATCTCAGCTTCTGATATACCACTAGATGCTTCAATTCGAATACTTTGTTCTTTACCTGTGGCTTTGTCCTGCGCACTAACATTTAGAATACCATTAGCATCTATATCAAATGTAACTTCAATTTGTGGGACGCCTCTTGGAGAGGGTGGGATATCAGCCAAGTGGAATCTACCTATTGTCTTATTATCAGATGCCATCTCTCTTTCACCCTGCAATACATGAATTTCTACAGTAGTTTGATTATCCGCTGCAGTACTAAATACCTGAGATTTCTTTGTAGGAATCGTTGTATTTCTTTCAATTAGCTTTGTTGAAACAGACCCCAGTGTCTCAATTCCAAGAGATAGCGGAGTCACATCTAGAAGTAATACATCATCAACATCACCAGCTAGCACACCACCTTGTATCGCAGCACCTAAAGCAACAACCTCATCTGGATTCACACTTTTATTTGGTTCTTTACCAAATATTTCTTTTACTTTTTCCTGTATATTCGGAATTCTTGTTGACCCACCAACTAATATAATCTCATCTATATCAGATGAATTTAAACCAGCGTCAGATAAAGCTTTTTTGCACGGCTCAATGGTTCTATCAACTAAATCTGATACTAACTCATCAAACTTTGCCCTAGAAAGATTTAGATTTAAATGTTTTGGTCCTGATGCATCAGCTGTTACAAAAGGTAAATTAATATCTGTCTGTTTTGAAGATGATAATTCTTTTTTTGCTGATTCAGCAGCTTCTTTTAATCTTTGCAAAGCCATAGGGTCTTCACGAAGATCAATTCCATCACTACTTTTGAATTCATCAGCTATCCAATTAATAACTTTTTGATCAAAGTCATCACCTCCTAAGTGACCATCACCATTTGAAGCCTTAACCTCAAAAACTCCATCACCTAGCTCAAGGATGGACACATCAAATGTACCCCCTCCTAAATCAAAAACAGCAATTTTTTCATCTTATTTCTTATCTAAACCATATGCAAGTGATGCTGCAGTTGGTTCATTAATAATTCTACGGACATTTAGACCTGCTATCTTTCCAGCATCCTTTGTCGCTTGTCGTTGCGAATCATTAAAGTATGCAGGAACTGTTATTACAGCATCAGTCACTTTACTACCTAAATACTCCTCAGCATCCTGTTTAAGTTTTTGTAATACCATAGCACTAATTTCTGGTGGAGAATATTCTTTGTCATTTGCCTTAACAATTACAGCACCGTTTGAATTTTTATCTACTGTATATGGAACCTCAGAAATTTCGTTATCGACTTCTTTGAACATTCGCCCCATAAACCTTTTAATAGAAAATATAGTGTTTTCAGGGTTTGTGACAGCCTGACGTTTTGCAGTTTGACCTACTAAACGCTCTTCATCTTTTGAAAAAGCAACAACAGAAGGGGTAGTTCTGCCACCTTCAGGATTTGTAATGACAGTTGGCTCTCCACCCTCTAAAACAGAAACGCAAGAATTTGTTGTACCTAAATCGATTCCAATAATTTTAGACATTATATCTCCTTAAAAAATTTCTCTTAGTATTAATAATTTATACTATCACTTTATTACAAGCAATATTCCAAAATATTTAATAGTACTATTTGGCAGATAAATATATTAAATATTACTATTTGTCATAATTTTTAATTTTATTATAATTATTCATATAATATGATACCGTGGGGTGTGACTAATAACGCTGATCAACAAGTCTCTGGAGACGTGTATATTTTATAGATAAAAAGTATATTACTATAGCTTATAACAAAATTCAAAAACATGTAAAGGTAATGAACCCTGAGAACGCTGATAAATATTTATCATATTCAATCAGGCGTAAAATTGCAGTTATGTACAGAAATATAAAAAATATTTAGAACATGAATTTTAATAATTACTCAGAGGGTTTATTTTTTGCCGAAGATTTCATTTTTTGTATAAATGAAAATTTATAACTAGACTTATCTGCATCCACCTTTATAGTTGTTCCCTCAACAACCTTACGTTTTAATAATACTTCTGATAGGTAGTCTTCTAAAGATATTTGAATTTCTTTCCTTAGAGGCCTTGCTCCATACTTTGGGTCATAGCCATTTTTGGCTAATAATCTTTTTGCACCTATTGAAAGTTTAATTTTTAAACCCATTTTTGCAAGGTTCTCAGAAAGATCATTTAATTGTAAATCAATTATTTGGAAAACATCTTTTTCACTTAGTGAGTGAAAAACTATGGTATCGTCAATACGATTAATTAGCTCTGGAGAAAAAGTATTTTGGACAGATTTCATTATTTTTGATTTTATATTTTTTTGATTTTCGGAGGATAAATTTTCACTAAACCCTAAATCATTACTGTTGAACTCTTTTGTGCCCAGATTTGAAGTCATTATAATTATTGTATTACTAAAATCTATTTTTCTACCAAGTCCATCAGTGAGCACACCATCATCAAAGACTTGTAACATAATATTATACAAATCTGGATGGGCTTTTTCAATTTCATCTAATAATATAACGGAATAGGGATTTCGTCTAATTTTTTCTGTTAATTCACCACCTTCATCATAACCTACATAGCCTGGAGGAGCCCCAATAAGCCTTGACAATGAAAATCTTTCGCTAAATTCTGACATATCTACTTTTACTAAAGCATTAGAATGAGTAAATAAATAATTAGCTAATACTTTTGCTAGCTCAGTTTTTCCTACGCCAGTAGGGCCTAAAAATAAAAATACCCCAATTGGCTTTGATGGGTTTTTTAGTCCAGTCCTAGCTCTACGAATTGCTTTGGATATACTGTGAATTGCTTTACCCTGGCCAATGATAAATTGACTCAAACTTTTAGGCAGATTTAATAATCGCTGACCTTCTGTCTCAGCAACTTTATTTACTGGAATACCAGTTATTAGTGAAACAACATCAGCAACATGTTCGGATGTAATTTTTATATTTTTTACATTAGATTTTTTGTTCCATGACTGCTGAGCATTACTTAATTTTTCAATCAGCTTACGCTCTTTATCTCTTATAACAGCGGCTTCTTCAAATTGTTGTTTTGAAACCTTAATTTCCTTTTCCGAGCGTAGATTTTCTATTTTATTTTCAATATTGATTATATTTTTCGGTACTTTATCATTAAACATATGAGCTCTTGCACCAGCCTCATCTAATATATCAATTGCTTTATCAGGTAAAAATCTATCTGTTATATATCTCTCAGAAAGGTGCACACACGCCTCAATAGCATTATTAGAATATTTAACATTATGGTGCTCTTCATATTTTTCTTTTAGACCCATTAATATTTCAATTGATTCATCTATTGAAGGTGCATTAATTAATATTTTTTGAAAACGCCTATCAAGAGCTCCATCTTTTTCAATATGCTGCCTATAT
>CAZYDX010000157.1:0-4334 GCA_964646455.1 uncultured bacterium
CTGAAACATTTTTAGATAATTCTCCTGAATTCCCATCAATGAGAACGCCACAATGAATAATAGTTACTTGGGCATTTATCCATGTTACCAGAAGGAATATAACTGATACAATATTTAATAATGTTTTCATTTTTAATCCTTATCTGTTTAAATAAATCTACCCATAATCCTACAAACAAAAAAACCACGAATGTAGGTATATGTGGGCAACTCTCCTCGCCATGTGGAGCAACATGCAAATAGATGCATTAGGAAGTCTAATGAAAAGGAAATTAAAGGTTATCTTACTTGCTCTTATTTTTTATTCTTAGTGTGTAATACATTATATAACTTCTTGAAGTAAAATCATTTACATTAAGTTTATTTTTCTTCCAAAAGAAATATAAGATTATCGTGATAGATAAAAAGATCTCTCAAAATGCATAATATTTTTAAAATTTTTAGATTAATTAAAAATATTCCAAAAACTTCTTGGAGCTCAAAAAACCCATTAAATATTAAACCAAAAATAAAAACTTTATTATTTTTAATATTCGGTTTATTCTTATTTGGTATTGGTGAAACTCTTTTGCTTGCAACAGGTGCTGGAGTAAGTCCATGGACTGTTTTAGCTGAAGGAATATCAGTTTACACTTCATATTCGATTGGTATTTGTACTTTTTGGACGAGTTTATTTGTTTTATTACTTTGGATACCTTTAAAACAAAAACCAGGCATTGGTACAATTTTAAACGCAATCATCATTGCTTTAGTTTTTGATTTTGCATTACCTTATCTACCTAACCCTGAGATTTATGCATTTAAACTATTACAAATTATAATTGGAGTTTTAATAACTGGTCTAGGAAGTGGCTTTTATTTAATTGCTAATTTAGGACCAGGACCTAGAGATGGATTAATGACGGGTGTTCAAAGATTAACAGGAAAACCAATAGCGCTGATTAGAGCTATAATAGAAGTTAGTGCTGTTTTTTTTGGTTGGTTATTAGGTGGTACTGCTGGGTTAGGTACAATTATATTTGCCTTAGGTATTGGTCCAGCAGTCGCTGTTGGAATATATTTTGTAAATAATAAGTTTAAATAAAATAAAAAAATAATTATTTATCTACTGTTTATTTAGGGATTATAACTACTAAATGATTAATCTCATAACATTAAGCTTCACATTCGTGGGGTTTGTTGTTAGTGGGATGATTGCTAGATTCAAACATGCAGAGATATATTTTATTTTTTCTTTTCATCAGCCTAATCTATCCTCGAAGTGCAGATTGGGATGCTGACACAGTACACACATCGCTTTTATCTTATAAAGTAGAATTATTTTCAGATGGTTACGTAATTCCTTGGGGCATGTCTTTTTTACCTGATGGTGATTTATTGGTAAGTGATATTTCTGGTAAAATTTATAGGGTAAATCGTAATGGTGGGAAAAAAGCGATGATTTCTGGTGTTCCAAAAGTTTTTTATAAAGGTCAAGGTGGTATGCTTGACGTTGAAGTGCATCCAGAATTTGAAAAAAATAATTTAGTCTATTTTTCATTCAGTGATTTAAACGGAAAATCTTCTTTCACTTCAATTGCCAGAGCTGAACTAAAGGCCAATTCTTTGGTGGGATTACAAATAATTTATAAAGCTCCTAAAGAATATTTTTCCAGAAAACGTCTTCATTTTGGCAGCAGAATATTGTTTGATAATCAATTCTTATATTTTACAATAGGAGATCGAGGTGTAATGGATGATGCCCAGTATCTATTTAAACCTAATGGCAAAATACATCGCATTTACCATAATGGCGATATCCCTTTGGATAACCCATTTGTAAATAGTGATGGTTCTACAAGCTCTATATGGTGTTATGGTAACAGAAATCCACAGGGATTAGCGAAAGATATTGATGGAAATATTTGGGAATTAGAACATGGACCTAAAGGTGGAGACGAATTAAATATTATAAAAAAAGGAAATAATTACGGCTGGCCTGTGATAACATATGGTATAAACTATAATGGTACAAAAATAACCGATAAAACACATATGGATGGAATGGAACAACCTGTTTGGCATTGGACACCAAGCATCGCAGTGTGCGGAATGAAATTTTATTATGGTAAACCCTTCAGCCCTTGGTTGGGTAATATTTTAGTTACATCATTAAAATTTGAATACCTTGAAAGAGTTATAATTACTAGTGGTAAAAGAACAGGAAGTGAGATTATTTATAGATCGGGGAGTAGAGTCAGAGATGTAGAAGTTGGTCCAAACGGGAATATTTATGTTGCACTTGAGGATCCAGGTAGAATAGTTAAGCTACTTCCAGTGATTAATTAAGCATAATCATGGAATATAATATTGATGTGTTCACCCACCAGCCAATTTATAATAGAATGGAGTGCATGATGCTAATAACCTGATTGGAGATTTATTAAGCTTAAGCGGGTTTTTTGTTTCTAGACATTTAGCACTAGTGCTTTGTAATACTGCTATTATGAAGTGTCTCTGGCTCGAATAAAGGAATTCAAAATGGTTAAATCAAAATCGCACTGCCCTGAGATAGTTTGACAAAAAAATGAAACAGACAAAACGAATATTTTATATTTTATATTTACAATGAATCTGCTAAAAAAGATATACAGTGACTATTTCCGTCTACCGCAAAATATTCATTTTCTAATTTTATTAGAATTATCCCTAAGTCTCATCCATGTTGCTTTTATTCTTGTTCTGAATATTCTTTTACGGAATCAAGGTTTTAGCGATCCAGAGATTGCGTCTTTCAATTCACTTCGTTTTATTAGTGCGCTTGCCTTTGCATTGCCATTAGGGATTTACATTCGAGGAAAAAGATTAAAACCTTTTTTTATAATTGCTTCATTGATTGTACCACTTACAAGTGGGCTTATAATTGAGTCTGTCTATCATGAGATCACTCCTCTCATACAGCTATCTTTTTTATTGTGGGGTTTTGGGATGATGTTGATGAGAGTCTGTGCTCTCCCATTTATTATTCGGAATACAACTCCTGATAACAGTACTGAGGCACTTTCTTTGAGTGCTGCAACCTGGTCAATGGCAACGGTTTTTTCAGGAATAATTATCAGTGGCTTGGATCGATTAGGATATTTTAATATTGGAGTCTGGACACTAGAATTTAATGAAAGAACCACCCTCTGGATTATTACAGTACTGGGGTTCAGTGGTCTATTCTTTGCTTTGAAAATCAAAGAAAATGAGCCTGATAGTTTTTCAAGGAAGGGGAAACTATTTTCTATAAGGAATTCCTATGATTGGAATCTGATCTTTAAGGCAATCTCACCCTTAATACTGATATCCATAGGTGCTGGGCTTACGATACCATTTGTAAACCTTTTCTTTAATTCAGTATTTGGTCTGACATCGAGCCAGTTTAGTATTTTAGGAAGTTTTACAGCTTTATTAGTATTTATTTTTTCATTAATGGTTCCGTCCTTACGGAAAAGATATGGCTACTGGATGACCATAGTTATTGTACAGGCCATATCAATATGCTGTCTTGTTACAATGGCGATGATGGAGCTTTATGTTGGTTACTCTTTTGCAATGGGTGTAGCTATAGCAGCCTATGTCCTTCGTCAGCCGCTTATGCATATGGCGCATCCTGCTTCAAATGAATTAATGATGAATTATGTAGGTGAAAAGAATCAGGAGTTAATCAGTGCTTTGAGTTCAAGTCTCTGGAGCGCTTCATGGTTTGTAAGTGCAAAAGTGTTTGAATGGCTTAGATTATTAAAGTATGACTATTATGAGATATTTCTTATAACTGCGGTACTTTATTCGATAGGTGTGCTGGCATATATATTTTTGATACGTGAATATGAGTCCAGAGAAAATAATAGGTCCGGGGAACTGCTACCTTTGACCGATGAGATCACAATGGATTAATATGGCAGAGCCCTTGTATAAGAGGGAGTTAGATGGGCTTCATAACCTGATTGGAGCTTTATTGATTCTAAGCGGGGTTTTTTGTTTGTAGGATGATGTGTAGATTTATATTATGGATAACATATTAATAATCTATCCAATCTTACCTATCGTTTTTTTGAATTTTATTGTGATATTTCACATGAGGTATACTATAGAAAAGGCGATAAAGAAAAGAGATGTGGAATATAAATATTTTAGAACCTACGAAGGGTCTGCTCCTGAATATATGCTGGTATCACGCCATCATTATAAGAACTTTTTTGAAATACCTTTTTTGTTCTATCTATTATGCTTAGTTCTATATAGCATTAATGACGTTAGTACTATTGATTTATGGATTGCATGGCTGTTTGTAATATTCAAGTTTGGACACA
>CAZYDX010000158.1:0-4277 GCA_964646455.1 uncultured bacterium
AATGGAGAAAATTATTCAAATGATATTAGGGTTCAACTAGACTATGCGTTTTAGATTAAAACAAATCATATTATTTATTAGTTTTCTTGGGGTTAATGTAATTCTGGGTCAAGAATATTTTTCAACATTTTTACCAGTTAATAATTTTCCAATGGACGCTAGGTCTATGGCAATGGGTGGGGTGTCCTATGGGTCAGTGCAGGATCCAGTTTTTAACGTTTTTGGTAATCCGTTTTTTGTTTCTTTTGACGTTTCAAGGAGGTCGTACACAGAGAAGAGGTCTTTTCCTGTTATTGATATGTTTGAGGATGTTGTAACAAACAATGTGTATGTTTTAAATCGGCCAGCTTTTACCAACGTCTCATGGGCTTTGGCTGGTGATTTTGAGAAATATCTTACTTTACCTATCTCAATATCGTTATCTGGTTCACCATTTTGGGATATGAGATATGAATATTCTGAAGAGATTAGGGCTAGCCTTGGCCCAGGCGTTTATAATCGAGATCCTGTCGTTGGATATCATCTAGTAAATATTGATGGTATGATACAGTCTCTTAGGCTTGGAATAGCTACAAAGATTGGTAACAGATTAAAGTTTGGTATATCATTCGAAAGTTTATATGATGATGATCTCAGTTATGAATATGGTGTAAATGTTCTAGCTCAGGATGATGCTTTGGCCGGTGATTCTACAATGATACTTAATCATAGTCTATCTATTGATAACGTGGTTCGTCCATCATTTGGGGCTATTATTGACTTGAAGAAAAATATGTCAATTGGGTTATTGCTAAAATCTTCTGTTGATATTGAATTTCAAACAGGAGGTATTGTGCCGACAGTTAATGAAAGGACTCAATTACCAGGGTTGAGTTTTAGTGATTCTACATCAAATTATTCGATTTCGTTGCCACAAAAAATCGGACTTAGTATGTCTGCACAATTGGATAACCCGACAAAAACGATTGTCACCGGTGGGTTTACATATCTGAACTGGGAAGACCATGACATACAAATAGTAGACCACTCTTCAGTAGATACGGTAGATTATATGTATCAATCAGTATTTGGTGTTTCTTTTGGAGTAGAGCAATGGATCTTAAATAAAACTCCATTACGTTTTGGATTTGTGTATAGTGAGTCACCACTTGGTAGTGAGTTTGAAATTACAAAAGTTAGTATAGGTAGCGGATGGGTAAATGATAATATCAGTATTGATGTGGCAGCGATATTTGGATCGATTGAGTATATGTATACTGATTTATTTGTGCCGATATCTCAGGAGTCATCTGTGTTAGAGCGAGTCAATGAATCAAGCGCAGTTCTAAAGGCAACAATAAAATATTCTTTTTAATTAGAATTTGTAAATAAATGAACAGAATAATCTCACTAACATTATCGGTTATTTTTGTTGGGATTTTACCTGGAGAGTCTTTCAGGTTACATCTTTTATTTACGAACAATGTTCATGGAGCTATTCATGAGGTTCCAGCTCGTTTTATTAATCCTGAGTTTTCTCCAATTCTTTCCGGCGGGGCAGGTGCATATACATATGTAAATCAATTAAGGAAAGAAGCCAAAAATTCTGGGGACTTTGTTCTTTTGACAGATGCTGGAAATTTTTTCCAAGGAACTCAGCTCGGGACTGAAGATGGAGGGTCCAGGATGATTCGCTGGATGAACTGGATGAACTATGATGCTATTGTTCCTGGGGTGCGTGATTTTGATCAAGGTGTTGCAAATTTGGAAAGGTTAAACAGCGAAGCAAACTTTCCTTTTTTAGCGGCCAACCTCATGGGTGTTGGTGGTTTAAAAAATAATAAAATTCTTGATTTTGGTGGTGTAAAAGTAGGAATCATTGGATTAATCACTCCATTTATCAATGAAGGTCTTTTACCAGAAAATTATGAAGGGGTAAGCGTAGCTGACCTATTAGAAACATTAAAAGATCAGATAGCTGTAATACGTGAAGATGTTGATCTTATTTTTGTTTTGTCTCACCTTGGGTTACCATACAACAGAGAGAAGGAATATGAAAAATTTATTACAAAAATAAGTCAGAATGATTTCCCTTCCATAAGAAATGCTCTTGAGCTTGCACATTATACTAATGATGTAGATGTTATAATAACAGGAGGTTTTAATAAAGGGTACAACACGCCTTGGGTGGATCCAAATACACATACTATTGTTGTTCAAAATTATGGGAATCTGACAGGGATTGGCCACTTGACATTAAATATAAATAAAGAAAAAAAGGTAATTGAAGACTATTCGCTTCCTACCAAACGTGGAATGATGATCAATCTTTTCACCGATGATATATGGCCTGATGTTGCAATTGCCGATACGATAAAAAAGTGGGTTAAGTCTGTTGAATCTAAACAGCTAAAGGTCGATTATTACGAAAAAATATCTAAAATAAATAATAATGATTGTCTATCAAATAAGGAGTCTCCTTTTAGTGATTATTCTGTTCCTTCAATAGGAAAAGAAAATATGCTAGATATAATGACCTGGAACATGGAGAGATTTCCTCTAGATGGTAATAACACAATGAAAGCTGTTGCGGAAATCATCAAGGATCTAGATGTTGATATTATTGGAGTTCAAGAAGTAATAAAAATCGGTGATTTTGCTGAGATGATGTCCTGGATACCAGACTACGATTTTGTTTTAAGTAGGCATTCTTCATTTTTAGAGCAGGCTATAATATATAAGAAAAATATGTTTACAGTTTTAGGGCAGGATGAGCCTTTTGCATTTGATGATTATTATTTCGCAGGACGACCTCCTTTAGTTGTTGATTTTTTATATAGCTGTGGTGAAGTGAAGCAGGAAATATGTATTGTTAATATGCACCTAAAGTGTTGTGGGGATGGATTATATAGGCGCCAGCAGTCTATGAAACAACTTCATAGCTTTTTAATGGAAAAGATTTCAAATGGCAAGAATAAGATCGTTGCTATTGGAGACTGGAATGATGAGCTTCAAGATACCGGTATATACCAGTCCTTTAGTCCGTTTATTAATGATAGAGATAATTTTCTTTTTGTAACGGAAGGGATTGTTGGTGATTCAACACAGCAGTCATATCCTTCTTGGCCAAGTTTTCTTGATCATATCATGGTCAGCAATGGGTTCATTGATCTTTTTGAGGAACAAGGAATTATTCGCTCAGTAAATATTGATGAATGGATCGGAGGTTGGGATGAGTATGAGAATACTATTTCTGATCATCGACCTATATTATTGTCTTTGCCAATAAAACAATGATGATAAAAAATATTGCTATCATAAGCTTATTATATTTCTTTTCTGCTTGTGCAAGCCCAATAGAAAAAGAACAAAATAAAAGTGACGGCAATGATAGCTTACTCCCAGATTTAGATCTACAAGATGGGATTGAGGTTGTTACGTGGAATATTGAGAATTTTCCAAAACTAGGTCAGAGAACAATAGACTCTGTCGCTAGTATTATTACTAGTTTAAATGCCGATATATATTGTCTGCAAGAGATATCAAATATGTCTATGTTTGCAGATCTTACTGAGGTCTTAGACGAATATAGTTATGTAGCTTCAGACGCAACTGAATATTTAAATTTAGTTGTATTATACAAAAAAAATCAATTTGTTGTTAGGAATCAGTCAAATTTGTTCACTGATAATATGTATGAATTTGCATATCGACCACCATTAAGAATTGAAATGACATTTTTGGGCCAGAATGCAATTGATTTTACACTTATTAATATGCATCTAAAATGTTGTGATGATGGATTTAATAGAAGAGTAGCTTCGTCTGATATATTATATGATTATTTGAATTCATCTGTCCAGGCTGGTATCCTAAATCATATTGTTGTTGGTGATTGGAACGATGATATTTCAGATCCATATAGTGAAAACTCTTTCAATATCTTTTTGGATGATACAGAAAACTATAAGTATGTTACATACGAAAATGCACTTTCTGGTACAAACATACATGACTCTTATCCAGGTTATCCAAGTTTTATAGACCATATTATGATATCAAAAGACTTATTTGATGAGTTTAATAATGGGGATGTTCAGACACTAAGATTGGGTGATTATATATCTGGATATGACGAAATAATTTCAGATCACCGTCCTGTTGTTTGGAGATTTACTCCATGAAAAAATATTTAATATTAATTTTTGTTCTACAATCATCATTATGTATTGCACAGGATATCTCCTATATCCGATACTATGCTAATGAAAAAGATTTTATAGCGAATGTTCCAATGA
>CAZYDX010000159.1:0-4234 GCA_964646455.1 uncultured bacterium
GAGTTAGAGTCATAACATATTTCCATTCCATTAAACGATGATCTATTCTCTTTTTTAATTACATAATATTTATAGCCTACAACCAGAATCACTTTTTTAACACCTAGAGCGGATATCTGAATTAATGATCGGGTAAGCAGAGGCTCTTTATTGATAGATATAAGACACTTGGGTGTCTCTTCTGTCATATTACCAAGGCGTGATCCTCTGCCAGCTACAAGATAGACTGCTAAAGGGGGTATACTCATTTAAGAATATCCTTGTCTAATGATTTTAAATAAAATTAGCGGCATTTAATTCTATTGAAAACTCTGATAAATAATGCAATAAACAATAACCAGATAATAAACTCTGATATTTCTAAAATCAGTCCCAAGCCTATCCAGAAATAAAAGTCTGCCTGGTGTATTGAAAACAATTTCTTTTGTCCTATAAGTATATATTTCCATGTTGGAATGTGATCAATAGGTCTGACATTTGCCCCAGGATTAATTTTATTTGGCTTCCCGATATGCTTTTGTTCTTGATAAGCAGTAGTCCAATAAGCATAACACACCACCAAATAGAAGGCAGCGGTCATAGGACCTAGTAAGAGGTAGTATGGTTCACCACCGTTTTGATAGGTAAACCAAGAAAAACCAGACATAACAAATATAAAACCCGTACCATCTAGAATTCGATCAAGGAAACCACCCCTGAGTGTTGTCTGATTTCGATATCGGGCGAGGTTTCCATCCATACTATAGAGAACTTGACCAATCTGCAATAGTAAAGCCGCCACAATAATTAAGGTGCGGTCGCTGTATAACATTAGGCCTGCGGGATATATTTTACATAAAAAAGATAACCAGGTGATGCCAATGGGGGTAGCCCATTTTAGGTCTCCTATTACCCCTAAAACGATCCATGAAATAGGATCACCAAATGTTATGGTCCACCAATCATTCGCCTGGCGGTTTTTCATTGCTTGGTATCTATTTTTAAATCCCATTATTTGTTTGTTTAAACTATTGATTTTTCATGAAAATTTTTAACTAAGAATTGCATCCGCTTCTATCTCAACAAGATATTCTGAACCTATTAGTTCAGCTTTTACAAGAGTGTTTGCAGGAAAAATATCTGTAAAACGTTCACCATGAGCACATGCTATTGCTTCCCAGTCACTAATATTTTTTATGAAAATCCTTGTCCGAATTACGTCCTGAAGTTTTCCTCCTAAAGACTCAATAGCGCCTTCAATCTTATCTATCACAAAATGAGTCTGCGCTATTGGATCATTTCCTCCGATTAGTCGTTCTCCATGAGTGGCAGTGGTTCCAGAGACGGCTATGTAACCATCTTTTTTTATTGCTCTTGAATAGCCTGCTAACTCTTCCCACGCTGTCCCACTGTTTATTCGGGCTCGGTTATTATTTATCTTAATAGGTTCGTATGGTTTTGACAGAGAATCAATATGATCCGTTAGGTCGCCGGCTGCGGTTAGGATAGGAGCTTTTCTGTATTCATCGCCACAATCTCCGCTTATAGGCGCTAGTTGTTCTTGGACCTTGTTAATAAGGTTTTTATCATCCGTATCGAGATTGATATCAAATACTTTCATATTTTTATTTATGTGATCTTTTTCTCCTAGTCTAGCTCCAATGATAACGCTGCCTACAGATGGTTTATCAAGAATGTATTTCATGGCAATAGTTGGAATTTGAACATGATACTTTTTTGATATTTTTTGAAGTGCATCTAACAGTTTCTGAAATTTATCCCAGCCACCTGCAGCGTCTATATACCGTTTATACTTCATTTGTGACCATGTGGAAAGACTTTTCACAGATGGATCAGGAGCTCCAAGCCATTTTTCCGATAAAAACCCACCTGCGAGAACTCCAAAGGCTAAGAGCTTAATATCAAACTCTTCACAAATTTTGCTCATACCATATTCTGCTCTTTGGTCAATAAGAGAGTATGATACCTGGTTTGAGACAATATCAACCCCACTCGAAATGGCAATACGTAGGTGGGCTGTATCAAAATTGGTTAGTCCAATATTATGAATTAATCCCTCTTCTTTTAGTTCTTGTAGCCAAAAAAGAGAGTCAAGCCAATATGGGTTTGCATAATTCCAAGCGTGAAATTGCATCAGGTCAATCACGTCTGATTGCATTCTCTCTAGACTAAGTTCAACAGCTGATCTGACATCTTGTTTGGTTTTTTGTTCTGGATCTGGAACCCATTTTGTTAATAGCTGGACGGGTTTATTAGATAATTTTTTTCTAAATATTCCTGCAATAAGCTCAGCAGAGCCATAGTGGTCCGCCATGTCAAAAGAGGTAATGCCAGCATCAGTATAAGGACTCATGCCTCTCGCAGTCTGTTCTAGATCAAGCCTTGCACCATCTTTTTCCATATCAGCAATCTGCCATAATCCTGTGATAATCCGGCTTACTTCAAGGCCAGGGGCTAGTTTACAGTATTTATTCATTAGGCAATGATCGAAACAATTTTTGAGTGTCTACACCTTTTGTCTTTAGCATGTTAAATTTTACAAAGAAAACTATTGAACCAAGTAACATAACGATAGTGTAAATAATGGTTGAATGATGATACCAAAACTCTGGATTTGAAGAGAGGTCTTTCCAAGTATGGATCAATAGAAAGATGGTCAGGGTAATCACTCCTGTCCAGCCCAAGATAATTTGAACAAGTCTATTTTGTAACATACTAATCTGGTTTGATAATACTTGGTTATTCTTTTCAATCATGATTAGTGTGACACACATTAACAAGAAATTGACCATCATGGAGGTGACCATAATGTCTATTCCTAAGAAAAAGTCGCCAGCAAAGTGGCTGCCAAATATGCCAACTGTAGCCATCCCGCCACTGAGTAGAATAGCCGTGTGTGGTGTATGATAGACTGGATGAATATTTGAAACACTTTTCGGGAAAATTCCATCTTTTGCCCAGGCAAACATTAATATTTATACAGAAAGTAGCATAGCTGGAAGATCATTGATTAGAGCTATTGTAGCGCCCGCGATAATAGCAACAGATAATCCAGGAGAAAGCAAGTAGTTAAATAATCCAGGTGCCGTTATGTCATTATCGATAGCCCTCTCAGCGATAAAACTCCATGGAATAGCATGATATACTGCAAAGGTAAAGAGCATGTAAAATCCACCTACTCCTGTTATTGCCATTGCGATTGATATTGGTAGAGTCTTAGATGGGTTACGTGCTTCACCGCCGGCCTGGGCGATAGAATCAAAACCGATAAAGCTAGCAAAAAGTACTGCAGCGGCTGAGAAAAAGGTTTTTATATTAAAAACACTATCTGTTTTTATCATATAAGTCTGTCCATCATTCGCTTGCAAACCTGTTAAAAAATCCTGATGATTAAAATATAATCCAGAAAATATAATTATAGCTCCTAGCCCAAACATTATGAACATTAGCGGCACCAGCGTTCTCTCATAAAAATCAGTTCCAAGTATATTTATAATTACAAATGTCCACAAAAGGATATTTGCAATTGTTAACCTTATCCATCCTATCTCAAGAAGAGAAGCTGTTTCCTTCCAATCTAATGCAAAGGCGATATCTCTCATAAATGGAACAATAATGTATGAGATAACTCCGATTACAATTGATAGGCCAAACCACTGTGAGAAGCTTGCTACGAATCCAAAGTAAGGGTGTAGTCCCCTGCTGGCATATATATAGCTTCCTCCGGCTCTTGGCATCGCAGATGCTAAAATACTATATGCAAATGCCGCTAACGCTGCAGGGAAAGCTGCAAGCAGGAAAGCGTGCAAGACATAGGGGCCGATTCCGGGAACACTCCTGTGAATCATGAAAGGCATAACATATATGGATGCACCCATCATTGAACAGATACCTGTTGCAGTTAGTCCAAGGACACCCATTTTCCGGGATAGTTTTGTTTTCATAAGGTTATTAATAATTTCCACGAATATATGTTCATAAAAAAAATATAATTAATAAAAAAATATAGTAGGTTGCATCTATTATACTTAACGTGAAAAGGTTCTAAGTTGGATAAAGAAGACTCAAAAAAAATAAGTCCAAATGAGATTGGCCTTGAAATTGGTTTGGTACTTAGCCGGTTTTTTCTTAACACAGAGCACCTTCATTTTGGATTCTGGCCTGATGACCTAAGTGTGGATCTAGAAAATCTTAAAAAAGCTCAGGATTGTCACTCAGATCAAATCTTGAAATC
>CAZYDX010000160.1:0-4135 GCA_964646455.1 uncultured bacterium
TTGGATGAGCTTAATGATGCGGATGGTGATGGTGTCTGTGGTAATGTAGATATGTGTGAAGGCTTTGATGATAATATTGATGTAGATCAAGATGGCGTGATAGATGGTTGCGAGGTATTTGGTTGTATGGATTCTGATGCATGCAACTATAATGAGTTTGCCACCGAGACCGATAGTAGCTGTTTCTTTGGTTATATTTATTGTATTGACCTGGATGAGGACGGATTAGGAGATCCTGAGTTTTGTTATACACTTTGTGAGATTACCGAGCCGATTAGTTTTTATGTCCAGAATAATGATGATCTCTGTCCTGATGATCCAGATAATGACCTGGATGGGGATGGTATCTGTGGTGAAGTAGATACTTGTCCACTTGATTCTTTGAATGATATAGATGGAGATGGTATCTGTGCAGATATAGACACCTGTCCATTTGATTTTGACAATGATGCTGATAATGATGGTATCTGTGGATGCACCATGGACAGCTTAGCATTTTGCCAACAAGACTATGACTGGTGTCCTGCAGATTCATTAAACGATGCTAATGATAATGGTATCTGTGATAGTTATGAGATATCTGGATGTATGGATATCATAGCATGTAACTATGACTCTACAGCCAATGTAGATAGTGGCATGTGCGAGTTTGAGACCTGTCAAGACTGTACTGGAGACTTATTTGGTGAAGCTATCATAGATGAGTGTGGATTATGTTCTGGTGGCAGCACTGGAATAGACCCGCGTGACCAGTGTTGGGCTATTATCGATGATGTAGTTGATATTCCCAATGATCAGGGTGGCAGGGTGTATGTTTATTTTACACCGTCCAGTTTGGACACAGATACCTTAATGCCAAGGAATGAACTTTATAGTATTGAGCGTTTAGACCCATCAGAAGATGGTATGGACTCGGTATGGGTCAATGTTGCATCTGGCCCTACCTATGGAATAGAAGAATACATTTTTGAGGTACCAACTTTGTTGGACTCAAATGAATATCAGTCTGGCATATCAACTTTTAGAGTGCTTGCGTCTATGGATGAGGGCACCTGGGCATCTGATATTGCACACGGATATTCTACTGATGATATAGGTCCTTCTACTCCTGAGGGTTTATTTGGCAGGGTAGAAACAGATCTTGTAACCATACTGTGGGACTATCCTGAGGACGAGGACTATGACTCGACCCATGTCTACAAGGACAATGTTTTGGTCGGGATTGTTTCTGGATTCAGTTTTGAAGATGATTCAGTAAGTATGGATGAGGTCTATACCTATACTGTCTTACACACTGACCATGCTGGCAACTTCAGTGAGCCAGTAAATCTGGATGTGAGGACTCTGCCATGGTATGTCACTTTGCACGCAGAAAATTCAAATGGATACTATGCCAATGTTGTACTCGCTGCTCATGATGATGGAAGTGATGATATAGACCAAGGACTTGACATTCTTTCTCCTCCAAATGCTCCAGACTATCAGATAGAGATGTACATAGATCAATTAGGGGATGGTACGCCTTATTCTCAGTCAGTGCAGGCAGATTATGATATGGCCGATGACTCTCACCACTGGGATATAAATGTATTTTCCGCCATTGCAGATTCATTGACTGTTTCTGTGACCCATGTAAATGTACCTGATGGTATGCCAGTAAGATTAGGATATTTTGATTTTTCAACCCTGACTGTTTTTAACACAGAAGTGAATCCTGGAGACACATTGGATATCACTACTTATTTTAATCAGGGTGCTACTCAAACAATTTTTATTGATGTGGGCGACACTACTGCACCTGCTGTACAGCTTACTTATCCAAATGGGCTTGAAATATTCAAAAGTGGATCAAATTTCTTACCAGGTGGAATGTATTTAGAACATGATGGACAATATATGATCTCCTATGATGGTGGAATGAATTTTGATTCGATTGAATATGTGATTACTTATGATAATGCAGGTCAACCACAAATATCTGGTCTGTGGCCAGAAAATTATCTAAGTAATGAGGTTTTATTGTATGTAAGTGCAGGTGATTTATTAGGTAATAGAGCTGACGACATTTCTGATTATCATTTTACGGTAGTCGGAGATTCATTGGCATTTACTTCATCAACCGAAACATACTGGCAAATGATTAGCTCACCGCTTATTACAGAATCGAGTTATACTGATCAGCTGGGTAGTGATTTTCAGGATGAATATGTTCTCTGGTTTTGGGATGGTCTTGGTTACACGCCTGATGGACCAGCAAACGGTATTCTTGGTGCGTTTTTAGGTACGGATAATGCAGAAGTTTTTGATTTTATTGGTGAACCGCAAACCGCACCAGCAGTAGAGCTGGATGTAATAGATGCAGGGTGGTACCTATTTGGAAATCCTTATGTAAGAACAATGAATATTGATAGCCTCGTTTTTACTAAGGATGAACTGACCCTTACTCATGAAGAAGCAGTATCAGCGAATTGGTTGGCTGATGTTGTCTATACATATGGTATTGATCCGCAACTTGGTAATGAAGGATATTACCAGGTTGATAAATTAGAACTCGGACAGGGCTATTGGATTGGGTTTTTAGAGGATAGCGTAAGCATAAAATTTGAACCTCATAGGGATGCAGCCGCAGATACTATAGAAACATCTTTTTCATGGATGCTTGCAATTGGTGAAACACAAAAGCTATTGATAGGTGGATATAGTGAAGCATCAGACAGCTATGATCGTTTTGACCATCCAGCAGCACCATCATCACCTGGAGAAAATGCAACCTATGCACACATTCTACATCCAGAGTGGGAGCTTTCTACTGGCTCTGCATATAGCAGAGACATAAGATCAACCGAATGGTCTATTGAACAGACTTATGATATCGAGATTAGTTCCTGCTGTGAGTCGTCAACCATCACATGGGAATTTGAAAATATTCCTGATGATATTGATATAGCTTTGGTTTCATCAACTGGTGAGGTAGTGAACATGCGTCAGACCAGTAGTCTGGGAGTGGGTAGCAATTTCAGTGGTTCTATATTATTAGGAATGGGCGTTCTATCTAATGGTGGTAGTTATGCGTTACCTACATTATTTGCTCTGCACCAAAATTATCCTAATCCATTTAATCCTATGACCCAAATACGATATGATCTTCCGTTTACAGATCATGTTAATATCACTATCTATGATGTCATGGGTCGTAAGATAAAATCATTATTAGATATGGAACAGAAGGCTGGCTATCGATCTATTGAATGGAATGCCACGAATGATTTAGGTCAACCAGTGTCTGCTGGAATGTATATCTATACAATACAAACTGGTGAGTTTAGACAAACCAGAAAGATGGTATTGTTAAAATAAAATTACCCTTTTCACAACATTAAGCCTCACTTCATTGTGGGGCTTTTTTGTTTATAGCCCCACACACATTGTAGGGTAATTATTTGTAGATTTATTAATGCTTCAGCATAAATATCTATCTACAGTAAAGAAATTAAAGTTATTTAAAGGCGTTAAATCTTTTAATGATATACAACAGCAGATAGAGAGACATTCGGATCTAAATAAAGACCTTGGGGATGCATTTGAGGTCTTTGCAGAGGCTTATCTTAGTCTGGGTTTAAATGCACCATATGAAAAGGTATTACCAGAAAATAAAATAACTAAAAAGCATTTTGATCGCTTACAAATAACCTCCTCAGATACCAATGTTAGAGGTATTGACGGTGTTCTCACAACCAGCACAAAAGAATTTCATACCTACCAGGTAAAATATAGATCTCATGGAGAGAAGCTATCTTGGAATGATCTTACAGGGTCAGTAGCAGCATCTATACATGCAGATGCTCTTTTAATATTTACGAATGCGATTGATATAGATGATGATATTTCTCAACGAAATGTCTATAGCATTAAATATGATAAGCTGAATGAACTACAAGCTGATGATTTTAAACGAATAGAAGAACTGATATATAAAGGTAAGAAAAAGAAAAAAAGAGTAATCAAGTTAGACCCTTACCAGAAGGATGCTATAAAAGCAGTTTTAAATAAACTAAAAAAAGATTCACGTACCCAATTATTAATGCCATGCGGAAGTGGAAAAACTATTGTTGGCCAACGCATTATTGAGAAAATA
>CAZYDX010000161.1:0-4066 GCA_964646455.1 uncultured bacterium
TATTCTAGTATTACTGTGTTAAAACAAAATGCTAAAGTTCCTGTAGAAGAGATCACAATCAGTGAATTCAATACGCTAAAGTACGGTTATACATTTGTAAAAGTTTGGGGAAAAGTTATCTCCCGTTCGGATCCCTATGGTACAAATACTGGCGCGAATATTAGTCTGCAGGATGCCTCTGGAGAGGTGACCACAATGCGCATTTGGAATTCGACTAATATTCTTTTTAATGATGATATGCAGTTAATTAACCTCGAGCTTGATTCACTTCTACAGGTCGGGCAAATAATAGAAGTGTCAGGTATTGGGGGAGAGTATAGTGGCGCGAGTCAGCTCCAGCCTGCATATGCCTCAGATATTTCAGAAAAATTAGAAGGACAAACAGGAAGTTATGAGGCAACGCTCTCAGTGTCTCCGTATCCTTTTGTGCCTCAGTTAGGAGAGGTTATAAAATATTCATATAGCTTTCCATCAGATGCCAGAATAAAACTAAGAGTATTTGATACAGCAGGTCGATTAATCGCAACACTGTATGATGAATACCGTGGACTTTCTTTTTACAAAGAAGCAACGTGGAACGGGAGAGACAATTTAAATAGGCTTGTGCCTAGTGGGACCTACTTGATGCATCTTGATATTATAGATTCTGTAACCGGGAAAAATCACCAAAAAGTTGCACCAGTTGTAATTGCGGTTTATAAGAATTAAAGCAATGCGGTATATTATAAAACTTTATTTTATTGTATTGTTGTCCTCCGGTTTAATAGCTCAGGTAGCATCAGAGCATTTATACTATGGACCAAGCTCACTTGCAATGGCAGGTAGTGATGTTGCAATCCCAAAACAATCATGGTCAGTCTTCGTAAATCCTGCTGGAATAGCTAATCAAAATGGACTAGCATTGGTTGCTGGTTCAGAATCACTTTTTGGGCAAGAATATTTTGATCATTCTTTTATAGGTTTCCAGTTTAGGTTGCCTCGGTATGGGTCTTTTGGTTTGTCCATTGAAAATTTTTCTGTGAACTATAGCGGGAACAGTTTATCAAAAGAGTCTGCAGTTGGAATTCATCAAGGAATTTTGCTTAGTACAGATAGAAATAGTACTCTGTCTTTCGGGTATGGACTCAAAAGTTATGTGATTGATTATGGTTCATCTGCCGGAGCGTCGGGAGATGGTTCAGATGGTATAGGTCTAGGCTCTCAAAGTGCCTGGGGTTTAGATATTGGTCTTCTTGCGTCCTTGGTTGATAGAATTAGGTTTGGGGCAAAGGTTTTTAATATTAATAGTCCAACGCTAGGCGAAGCAAACAGTGCAGTGAGGCTGCCCCAAAGAGCTCAGGTAGGAATAGCTTTTTCTCCATATGACTTGGTTTGGACTACAGCTTCTCTGACGAAGAGTGTTGGTCATCCAACTCATTTTCATAGTGGGATGTCCTATGAGATCCAAGATAATATTTTTTTAAAAGCTGGAATGCAGACCAACCCAAATCGATTTGCCACAGGTTTTGGAGTTTATATTAAAAAGGTTCGAATTGATTATGGGCTTATCACCCATCCAGTTCTTTCTTTATCTCACCAGCTATCGATTGAGGTAAATCGATAATGAAGAATATCTTATTATTTATGACATCGATTATATTAGCACAGAAAATGCCAATTAATAGTGCAACATTAGAAGATATAAAAACGCTTCCTCTTTCAGAGCAGCAAGCTTCAAGTGTTCATGAGTTTATTCTTTTTCAAGGGCCCATAGAAAATATTTATGAGTTAGGTAAGGTTGATAATATCCAGCCTGGTGATATTAATTCTTTAAAGCCTCTTATCAGTGTTGGTATTAAGAAAGACATTAATGCAACTGTGTCAAGGCTAAGCGACCGTTACCGCAAGGTAGAGAATTGGACCTCGGAAGAAGGGGCGAATGAGGGACTTGTTGAGGTTTGGCTAGACCGACTAGCAGAGCCAAAAAATATAAACACTGCAACCTGGAATGACCTGATGGCCCTTCAGAATGTTAGTCCTGTTGACGCGGTTGCTGTTATGAAGAGAATTGAAGAGGGTGAAATCACTTATCCAAAAGCACTTAGAGGTGCGATTGGGCTTAGCTATTGGGGCTATAGGAATATGGTAGATTTTTTTACATATGAAGACCATGACACTACTGATGGTTTCCACATGTGGTATAACACTACCTATAAGACCCTTCCTTCGACAACTTCATTTGATGATGAAGTTGGTCTTGTGGATCAGATAAGTAATCATCCTGGAGATCTCCATCATAAGATAGTTGCAACCTTTGGTTCGCACTGGAAACTTAGTTTGGCTACTCATCGTCAGCTTGGTGAAAAAGTATATGACTTCAAGATTGGAAATATCGAAATACCAAATGCAAAATGGTCGCTTACATATAGAGATCTAGATATTGCTGGTTTGAAATTTGAGCGGGTGATTCTTGGCAACTTTTCTGCAACAATTGGACAGGGTGTAGTTTTTGAGAATACTGACTTTTTTTCACCTAGACGATCCGGTTATAGTTGGAGTCGAAGAGTGCATGGGGTGTTCCCTGATATTTCTAGAACAAGAGAATACGCTCTAAAAGGAGCAGCATTTCAAGCAGGGAGCAAATACTTAGACATTATGGGGTTTTTATCTAAAAATAAGAGGGATGCGATTTTAAATTCATCTGATAGCTCTGTGGCGTCGCTTATTACGCTTTACCCAAGGACCAATGATGGTTTTGGTGCGGATTCACTATTAATGCCGATGCTAGAGACACTAGAAGAGATTACCTACGGTGGAAGTGCACGGATGATATTATTACCTGGCACTTTTATAGGTCTGTCAGCATATGAGAGTCTATATGATCGTCCAATAAGACCTGATATTTCAACTACTGTTATTGCAGATGCGAATGAGGGAAAGTTTTTAACATCGATTGGTAATACGGCAGACACGGAAATAGCTGCCATGTATTCTAGCTATGCTGAGTCTTTTTTTTGGGATAAGGCCAAAGCATTCCGGAGAGTTTTTGGAGTAGACTTTTCAACTGTAATTAGAAACATTGCATTACAGGGAGAGTATGGGATTTTAGATAAGGGTAGGAATGGTGAAATTGATAATTCTGATCCAAGAGCATTTGTTTTTAGTGGTTATGCTCAATTCAATAATTATAGTATACTAGTTGTTTATCGTGATTATGATCTAGACTTTGACAATCCTTACCAGCGCTCATTCTCTAACTACCAGAGGTATAAGGGTAGTATTTTTGAAGACACATTTTATTTAGAAGACCCTATCTATGGTTTTCTATATTCGGGCCAGGCTCAGCCACAATCTGAAAAAGGATTATATGTGTTTAGTAGATATCAGCCACACAGGGCCTTAGTTTTATCAGGGGATTTTGACACTTGGACAAGAGCAGCAGATCAGGCGCGATATTTTAGGACAGTTTTGCGGGCGCAATATAGGCCAGTATTTAACGTTCGGTTTCACATTAGACATAAATGGCAAAAAAGAGGATCAATGAATTTAATGGATCCTTCTGCATTTTATTCTCAGGAAACAATTTTCCGTTCACAAATTCGTTTGTCTGGCTATGACCAGATTGAACTTATATGGGTTAAATCCTGGGTTGATTTTACAAGTAGAAGGAGACTGACTCTTGATCTTACCTCTGGCGGTGAGGACCCCTCCATGGTTGGAAGTGCTGGGACTGGTAGTGAGGCAGTCGGCTTTAAGTTCACCCATAATTTTAATGATCGTATTAAGGTAATGAGCCAGGTAATGTTATATAACGGGTTTATTTGGAATTTTGAAGATACGGATTTTAGAGTATTTGACAGTAGCTCAGATGCTGTTCGTTATTGGGTATCTTTATTTTCTCGTTTAAATAACCGTTGGGCGATTAGACTTAAGTGGACGATAGACAGTTCTTCTCCAGTTACAAATTATGCGTTCGAGCCTAGCGACCCAACAAGTCAGTATCCAGACCAGCGTGTAAACTGGAAGACTGTTAATGGAGAAAATTATTCAAATGATATTAGGGTTCAACTAGACTATGCGTTTTAGA
>CAZYDX010000162.1:0-4033 GCA_964646455.1 uncultured bacterium
CTGCCAAAGTAAAAGTCGTTTATTGTTTCTGGATTGAGATTAGTGATTTCATAGGTAATAATAATAAAATCATTATAACCCCTGAAGCTCCAAGACCTGCTTATCCTTTTTATACTAATATTTCTTGAAGTTATCCACGAAGCAATAATAGTTTGTTCTGCTTTGGTATGGTTAAAGGAAGGCATTTCAATATAGTTCAATTCTTTTTCCATTTCGTCAAAAACACCAATATCAAATTCATCTGGCCCATTTTTAGAAAGAAAAACGGTCCCATCGATGAATCCACCAGTCCAAACTCCTGCCTTATAGAGGTATGATCTTTGATCAAAGGGGCCTCCCATAATTGTTGGGCCTCCAGGCCAATCCATGCTAGGGTTATATTCTCCTAGTCTATTCGGGTGCGCACCATGTGTGCCATCATCATTCATAGTATCCCATAGATTACCCCTGTTATGAACTTCATATTCAGGTGTCCTGGTCTGTGAAATAACAATAGAAATAATAACTATGGGTAAAAAATTCTTAAAACGCATATAATAAGCCAAATTCAATTTTTCTTGGTGCATACCAGATAGACCAGCTCATATCATAACCAGCTATATCATTCAAAGTAGGTTCGCCAGTATCTACAAATCTCTCTACAACATTTGGATTAAAACTCGTATCCCCCATCGATTTTATATTTTTAACATTAAAAAGATTATTAACCAACATAAATGCTCTTAGATCTGATCCGAAAACATTGAATCTTTTCTCAATTTTTAGATCTGTAAAATGTAGTCCTGGATAACGATGGTTATCATAAGTGGTAGGATTATCATTAATTCCAAGATAAGTGAATGTTTGTCCAGATACAAACCTGTACATTAAATTCAATGTTATATCAGATAAAATCCAATTTTGTATTGGACCGGAAGAAAGATTAAATCCAGCTTTAAGAATATGTGGTCTACTAAACTGTCTCTCAATTATTAGAGATTTATAAGCAAAGCTATCATACTCATCATACCAAGTAAATGAAGGTGTCCCCGTAGAATCAAAAACGACTTTATGTGGAGATGCTCTTCCTTGCGTAACTCTTGAAAAACTATAGTTCATATTAAAATTAATGTATGAGCTGAACATACTTCTAAATTCAATTTCAAAACCCCTAGAGTCTCCATAGTCACCATGAAGTGGAGTATCCGTAATGACACTACTACTACTGCTTGTGAAAGGATTCCAACCATAAGAACTTTTATCAAACAAACCAATAACCTGCTCACTCTGATTATAAATATCCCTGTGATAGGCAGTCATACTTAAATAAAGAATATCCCGGTAATTATGTTTAAGCCCAATCTCTACCATTATTGTTTTCTGAGGCGGTAGAGGATCCACATTAAGAAAGACTACTCTTTCATGATCTGACCCTACACTAGGAATATGGTTTGGCTCTCTTGCTTCTTCTTTAGCTTTATCATTTTCAAGGATTATTTGCTCCAATAATGGCGTAGGACGGAAATATCGAAAATATCTCATTCTACTAATTGGCGGCATCTGGTAAAAATAACCATAGTTATAATGCAAAAGTGTTTTTTCAGTTATTGGGAATGATACTCCGATACGAGGGCTAAACATATTCCATATGGGTAATAATTTTCTTTGTTGCAGTAACACATTTTCAAAGCCATACTTTATTAATCCATTAGAATCAATTTGATCGCCATCAGGATCAAGTGATGAATCATAATCAGGGTTGATAGCTATATTGTATGTTGCAAAATTGTTAAACCAATTAAAGTTTGGGTTAAACCTGTCATAGCGAATGCCTAAGTTGAGCACCATACTTTCGAATTCCATTTTACCTTGAAGATAAGTAGAAAACTGCTTCGGATGTATTGTCTCATGGAGGTTTCGATCCTGATATTCATTTTTATCAATTGATAAAGCGGTAAAACGATAATCGTGAAATTGCTTTATCGTATTATAATTATATTCGAATCCATACTTTAAGTTTAATTGGTAGTTTAATTGCCAGTTAAATCTCCCATTTAAAGATATATCACTGGCTCGCTCTTTAGAGTCATAGATTACATTGTATTTATCAAATGGCTCATTTGAAAACTGCGGGTACCTCATAAAACCCCATAGTGTTAGTGCATAATCAGAATATGGTTCCGTTATATTAGATTTATCACTCGGCTTTTGATGGAACAAATGGGAGTAATAGCTCAATTGAATATCATAAAAGAATTTTTCATTTATTGTATGTATCAGATTAGCCGCTAAAAACTGATTTTTATTTAAAATAGTACTCCCATGTCCTCTATAATATTTAGCACTAATTAACCAGTCAGTATTGCTAGTAAATCCATGGTTCTCATTTGCCTGCATAGCAAACAACTTAAATTTTATTCTTTTTGAAACCGGCAAGGACAATGATAGGTTTAGATTCCTCCAAGTACGGGCATCCAATGGCTGTGGGAAAGTATATGCTTCCTGTTTAATCTGACCTGATATTTGGAATGTCCAATCTTTATTAAAGAAAGGTATAGGTCCGCCAAATGTAAATAATAAATTATGATCAGGCGTGTTTCTATAATCAAATATCTGAGATTTTCTATAATCAGAGAACCATAATGGATCAAGATAAGGTTCCCCATGGTATACGCTATCTATGGCGCCATCATAATCAGGATAATATTTAGTATCAATATAATGAGAAAGTGAAGAATCATAATAAAGAAATGCAGTATCTTGATAAAATATAAATGAAGAATCATTAAAAAATAAACCAACCATATGATCTTTAAATTCTTTTTGTGTTTCAACATCATAAAGATAGTTACCAAAATGTCTCTGACCAGCAGGCGCAAAAGATAATTGCATGCTGCCACTATACTTATTTTCCCCTTCTTTCATGATCACATTTACAACTCCAGATTGAGCATTACCATATTCCGCAGTAAAACCACCAGAAAGAATTTGAATCTCTTTAATCCCTAAAGTGTTCATATTCATAAATGATCCTCCAGCATCTCTTGCATTAATTGTCAATGATTGAGTTCTCGCGCCATTAATTAACCACATTATTTCTTCCTGGTCACCACCACGAATTGTATATCTAGTTTCACCAGTACCTGACTCACCTGCATGACCTCTCCCTTGAGAAGAAAGTACAGGGATTGGATCAAAAAAAACACCCGCCTGAAGCATAACTGCATCTCTAAGCTCAATCACAGGTAATTTGTTGATCTCGTCAGCATCTAAATATGTTTTACTCGCTGTCTCATCTATCTGAATAATGCTTCTTTTCCCTGAAACAATTATTTCCTCGCCAGAAATTACTGTTTGAACTAATTTTACATTTATAGTAGTCGATAGATCTGATTGTATATTAACTGTCTGTATTATTTTTGGAGAATAACCAATATATTCAAACCTAATATCATATTCTCCTGATGGTATACCCAAAATTGTATAATAGCCATTATCATCTGTAAATGAACCTTTATTAGTGCCTATTAACACAACGTTTACACCCATTAAAGGCATATTTGTATCCTTAGTGAGCACCTGGCCTCTAAGTTTGCCAAAATCACTCGCCTTCACAAATGTAAAAAAGAAACTCAGTATGAAAACTAAAAAATATTTACTTTGAGACACCGGTATTTATTTCTCTTTTAATAATATTCATATTCCAATTTGTAATCTTTTTTCGAAATTTTGATACTAATTCATTATTATTAAAACTAAGATCATTATCACAAAAATAATCTTTTTGAATATTAAATAGTTTCGATTCGTCAGAACTAGGTATCCATTGATAGTGCCACTTATCTGAACGATAAGTATAACCTACACCTCCATCAGACCAAGGATCCCCTTCTATCCTGGTATTTTTTAGATATCCAATAATATTTTTTCGAACAAACTTAGTATTGCCATCAATTACATTCTTTATTGATTTCCCTATTAGGTAAGATGGCTTCGGGATCCCAGCATAATCAAGGATAGTTGTAAAAACATCTATGGTTGAAACAAGAGAATT
>CAZYDX010000163.1:0-266 GCA_964646455.1 uncultured bacterium
TTCTGGACCAAACTGATCCTGGATTATTTGTCTGTAATACCGTATTCCAAGAAGGTAATGTACCTCCTGTTTTATCAAATCCTTCATATGATGATAATACTAAGGTTTTATCTGTTGATTATATAGATAGCAATGGTAATCTACCATGGTTAAAAATTGCAGAAATAGTAGAAGGAGATGTAGCGTTTACATTAGATATGATTCCAAGCGACCATACATATGATGAAGGTGTAACATATTCAGCCAATGTTGATGGATTGGGTTTT
>CAZYDX010000163.1:276-4023 GCA_964646455.1 uncultured bacterium
AGAGAATGTGGTAGATTTTATTTTCTCAGATGGCGATCAAAGTGCTTTGACTTTTGATTTTAATATAGGGGCGGGTGGCTGTTTAATTGGTGATGCAAATGGTGATACCTTGCTTAATGTTTTAGATGTTGTGTTGCTAGTTAACCTCGTTCTTGTGGCTGATTCTCCATATGATGAATGCTCTGATCTTAATGGAGATGGAACGCTTAACGTATTGGATGTCGTGCTGCTAGTGAATATTGTTTTAGGCAACGAATAAATACATAAAAAATATTATAAGATAATAAAAAAACCCAAGTGATAACGCTTGGGTTTTTTATATAGAATAAAATTATAGAAATCTAAACTATTCAATCATTTCATCATCAACGCCTGATAAAATATCTTCTATTCTAATTTCACCAGATTGTGTCATTGATGTTGCAACCTCTACAACTAATTTTCGTGCACTCATAACATCTTTCTTCTTCATTGGGTTCTCAATTGGAGTGTACATCGCCTGTTTCTTTTTAGGAAGCATTTCAAGAATGGAAGGAACCAATTCTCCATCTACACCCTTTAATGCTTTTGCCAAAACATCTAAATCAATGTCAGGATTAGCCCAAAAATCTGCTGCAATATCTTCATTCATAGATAATAAATCATCAAAAGTAAGTAAATATTTTTTTACCTCAGCATAGGTTTCAGGGTCATCATTCATGAGTTGATTAAGATAGCTATTTGCTTCATCTTCACTCATGGTATTTAAGATGTCTGCTATTTTCTTGCCTCCACCCCTTGAAAATTCTTTGGGCTCTGGCAAGAAGGATGCCTTTTTTTCTAGTTCTTTTGCAATATTAACCACCATTTCTAAAGGAATGGATTTGAGGCCTCCAAGCTCTTTGATGACTAAATTTTTCATTTCTGATGATAGCTTATTTAAAAATAAATTTCTCTTTGTATGATCTACTTGGTCAATTGCTAATGCAATAACTGTTTCTTTTTCTGTTTTTAGTAGATAGTGTAGCTGTTCATCAGTTAAATCATCTAAAAAGTTAAATAAACGAATGGACGATGGTTTACTTTGTTGATATTTATCGGTCATCATTTTGAAATAAAATTCTTCTAATACTATCTTCTTAAGTGAAACAGGAAGATCTGTAAGTTCTTTAGATCGAATTCTGATTTTTATAATTGCTTCCTCTGGTAAATCCGTAAAAAAGGAAAGGGCTAGTGATTCACCATAAACCTGAAATATTATGGCTGCTTTATCTAAACCAGATAAATTTTCATACGTAGTCATATTTATTCTTCCTTCTCTGAATTATTATCATCATTGTCACCTGCAATGCCTTCATCTAGCCAATCACTAATAATCTGACTTGCACCTTCTTTTTGCCCAGCACTCATTGTAACAGCTGATTGACGTAAAGAGCGTACTTCAGATTTTAGCACATCTTGATTCTCTCCACTTGTAGTTGGAGGGGTGGCGTAGGCTGGAGTGGTTTGAGGATCAGGATCCTTGGGTTTTAAATAAACCACCTTCTTCTTTCCAAATTTTAATAAAAGAAAACCTGTTAAGACACTAACAAAAAATATGATTAATATTATAGCAAACATAGGAATAGAAGACTCACCATTAAATGATTCTGCTTCTATATTATTATTTTCAGAACCACCTGTTTCTATTAAAGAAAACAAACGCCCTTCTGTGTCTTTTGCAGCATCCAATCTCGCTTGAATTGACAGCTCATAATCTGATGTCACATTTTCTAAAAGCTGACTTTGTTTTTGTCTATATTCTTTTTCTATTTCCATTAAATTAACATACCTAAGAGAGTCTAAATTTCTGTCTAATTCTTTCCTTCGCGCTTCTTGATCTTCCCAAAATTCACGAGCACTAGTAGCCTCATCAAGCTGTCGCTCTAAAAGTTGTTTTTCTTTGCCATCCATTTCTTTCATATTGTTGAGCTCTTCACGTAATGCTGCTGTTTCCTGCTGAAAAACTGACCATTTAATGGAATCTTTTAGGGCTTCATATTCAGATACTGTTGATTTAATCACTGCGGTAATAGAATCAAGTTCACTGTTTTGTGTTTTATAACTATTCTTTAAAGGCATTTTATCTAGAACAAAACAATCAAAACAATTTCTAATTGCTTCAATATTAGTGTTTACAAAGTTGGTGATTGCTTCTCGGGATTCTACATTGTAAATGTTCTCTGATAGATATACCGAAATACGGAGGCCGGTCATAATATAATTATCATCTGAATCATCCTTCGCATGACCATTCGAACTGTTTTTTCTTGTTGGGCTACCAGGAAGTGTGGGTAATCCCTCTAAGCCTAATCCTTCAAAAGGTGAGTAGCTAAATGGATCAACTGTCTCCTTTTTTGAACTTTCTTTTTCTTCTTCTTTTAATTCAACTGCTGTTTTGTTTTGTAGTTGTACATCCGTATAAACGTAATAATCTACAGGATCATATAGCTTGTTTAAAAAGTTAATGAGCTTTGCGCTATATACTTTTTCTAGCTCAACTTGCTTTAAAAAAATCTTTGCATCTTGACTAAAGCCTAGCTGCAATGATAAGGTTGCGATTAAGATAATTAAATGTTTTTTCATGCAGACTCCTATAATACCCTATTTTACACCAAATATTATTTTTATTCTTCTATTTTTTGTTTGTTGTTCTCGTCCATCGTTCATAGATGATATATAATTATCATCTACTTTTCCAGATCTTACCTCTGACCATGTGGCACCTGAGGGCCACCTATCAGCATATCCTGATGCTGTGAGTCGACCAGACATAACACCTTTATAAATTAAATAATTAACTACATTAGCTGCCCGAGCTGATGATAGTTCCCAGTTCGAAGGATATCGCTTGGCTATTTTACCAACAGGTGGAACATTGTCCGTGTGTCCTTCTACTAAAATACTTCGCAAATCATTTGCATTAGACATTAAACTTTCAACAGCGCTGTCTAGTGCAACTTTTAAATCATCCTTAAGAGTAACAGAGCCCGATCCAAAACAAATTGATCCATCAAGTTCTAATGCAACACCTCGTGGGTCTTGCGACACTTTTGCTTTGTCCTCTAAGTCCATGTCTTCAATTAATTCTTCTAATTCTTGCTTGATTTGAGACTGATCCTTTAAAGGTTCATGGGGCATTTCTTGGTCTGTTGATCCGCCTAATTTAGTAGCCTGTGAATTAGCAAAAGCTGCATATTTAACAGGGTCTGGTGTAGACATTGAATACAATAACACAAAAAATGCAAATAATAAAGTCATCATGTCTGCAAAGGTTTGCATCCATATTGGTAAACCCTCTTCAACATTATTATTATTTCTATTTTTCTTCTTAGAAGCCATATTATTCTTCGTCTGTTTTCCTCATTGCTCGTGGAAGATATGCATTTAATCTTTCACGAATTTCGATTGGGTGTTTCTTTAATGCCACTAAAATCATACCTTCAGTCATCAATGCACTTTCAACTTTCTTTTGTTCATTTTTACCTTTCAGTTTGTCTGCAAATGGTAAAAATAAAAAGTTGGCAGCAAACGCACCATACAGAGTAGTAATCAAAGCCACCGCCATAGCACCACCAATATCATCGCCGCCGCTTCCCATGCCTGCAAGCATATAAATTAACCCTATCAGGGTTCCTATCATTCCAAAGGCTGGGGCATAGGTTCCAAGAGTTTTCATAATATTGACATCTTCACTCTCTCTTAAATCACGGTAATACTCCGTATTCT
>CAZYDX010000164.1:0-4009 GCA_964646455.1 uncultured bacterium
ACGGACGGGATGTACACCGGCCTTTAAGGCTGCGATCATGTCCGTGTCACCATCACCATAAAACAGATCAAGCCTGAGCCTCTTTATGATGCGTTGCTTAGTGGTATACCTCACACCATTAATTTTTTCTTTGGGTGAGAAAAATAAATTTTTATTTACCTTAACAGGAAACATTAACTCATCTGTTAAAAATTTTGCTAAAATATCACCATTAGGACCTGGTCTTGCGGTAATGAAAAACACTTTGTGCCCATTATCATGAAAGAAATGAACCAACTCAACTGTCGGATCCATTATTAATGAAAAATCCTCATCGTGTGAGTTGATCCAGCCCCAGTCTGTTGGGGTTTGTTTATCCTCTGGTAGATTAAGAAAAACATCTCTAGAGAATAGAATAGTATCATCAACATCAAACCCTACTCTCAGTATGCCATTCTTTGAATATGGTGAGCTAATCGTTAAAAAAATAACTATAACAATTTTTTGAATAGCTGTCCAGTGTGATATAGATAATCTCATATAACTACTCCTTTTTATGGCTAAGCAGCCAATCATAGACCTCATCATTGGTGTAGGTTTCATCCCAGCTATTATGCCCTACACCTTCATAGATCGTTAATTTTATATTTTGATTATTGGGCTTTAGTAGATCATATATGGTTATAGAGCCCTCTACCGGGTGTGTATTGTCCTTGTCACCATGAAAAAGCCAAATAGGCATGTCTTTCAGCCTCTCAATATCTTTGTGATCATCCATACCGCCGCATATGGGTATAATAGCCGAATATAATTTAGGGTATTTTTTGGCAAGTGCCAGAGTTCCGTATCCCCCCATACTCAAGCCAGTAACATAGACCCTCTTTTTGTCTACTCTATGACTGTTGATAATTTCTTTTGTTAAACTCGCCAGAGCTTCAACATACTCAGACCTTGACCACCAGCCAAAGTCAGGACATTGAGGAGCTAACGTAAGAAATGGAAACTGCTTTCCTTTTCTAATCAGCTCTGGGACCCCATTAAGTTCTAATTTTTTTAGGTCTGTCCCTCTCTCTCCAACGCCATGCAGATAAAGAACCAACGGAAGTTCGGAGTCAGTTTCCAGATACTTATTAGGGGTGTATAATACATAATTAAGTTTTATAGGGATATTTACCACGGTCTCAAAGACGCCTTGTTTCTCATCAGACATATTATTTTTATCTATCTTTGTATTACAACTAACAATAACAACCGCATAAATTATAAATATTAGCCTTATTGATTTTAGCATTTTCTATATTGTACTTAAACTAAGCCCGGCCATGAAATTAGTTTGTGAAAAGATCAAATATATTTGCCATGGTAGAGGATGATTGGCTTTTATAAAATTCTGTGTAAGAGCACTTCTCACAAGACACAGAACTATATTTTTTACTTTGTACATTAAATATTTTAGACCAGAAACCACCAACTACTCTTATTTCACCCATTTCATAGTTTTTTTCATTACACTTTGGGCAAGACCATTTATCATGTTTCATTTCTTCATTCCTTAGCTATTTTTGTTCTCATATAATAATCAAATGCAAGAGAAATTCCCAGTCGTAATGGAGTGCTAAATATGAACAATGTAATAATAATAAGTGAACCTATTACTATATATATTCTACTAAAGCTAAAGTATAACATTATTACTATTGGAAATATAAAAAATGCTCGATCAATGAAAACCAAAAAGAACCAATTGTCACCATTTTTTTCAATGAAATAGGTGCCGCAAGTATCACACTTTTCCTTCATTTTAAAATAGTCTAAAAAGAGAGTTCCCTCACCACAGGCTGGACACAGGCCCGATGCTGTGTTCTTTATATATTTTATAAGTTTCAACTTAGGTCTAATATTTATTATTGCCCTTCCCATTGACAGCGTCAAAGGTCCATACATTTAAAAATCTCAGTACAAGACTCTTGTTATATCCTCTTCCTTCTTCAAGAAGCGCCGTATCTTGTGTATGAATAACAACTCCATTACCATTCATTATAACAAACACCGGGTATCCGAATCGTTGTGGAGACCCCAAGTATTTCATCGCATCAAGGTTTTTATTTTCTGGGCTCCAATTAACAAGAATAGATACATATTCTTTTTTCATAATATTGGAGACATCAGCGTCAGACTTACTAAACTTATCATAGAGCTTACACCAGCCACACCAGTTACCACCTACTTTTATAAAAACATGTTTATTTGAATTTTTTGCAATGGTAACTGCCTGAGCAATATCTGCCATAGAATCAGCAGATGGGTCATATACTTCTTCAGAGTATGCTAAACAGTAAAAAACGGAAACTACAACGCGCCACGCTCTCGGTGAATGAAATCTATAAAACAAAGCTAAATATTAATTATCTAGAATGATTCGCCTGGTTTGGTTCCAGAATTGTATCTTACCGTTCTCGATATAGTACCACTCGCTATAGTGTATCTTGCTTGTGTCTTCTTTTATTTTAGAAACGTCAGAGGTAAAACCGGCATTTACCCATTCCCCACCCTCTCCTGGTGACTCATCAACAGCGACAGCCCAGTCATAGGTCCAGCTCACGTCTTGGTCTGCAGACTGTTTTTTCACATGTTCTATAAAACCATCAACGGAGTTGAACGTGGCTCCCTCAGCAAACATAAACGTAGCTGAATCATCGAAAAATGTTTTCATTTTTTCATAGTCTTTGCTTGACCAGGCTTTATCTAATTCTGTTACTACATTAACACCTTCCTGGGTTCCAATCTTCCAATTCTCTTCCCAAAATCTTGAAAAACCATTTGATTTTTGTGGGCTATTACATGCAACTATAAACATCAGACAAATAAATAATATTTTTTTCATTTTTTCCTCTTTATTTCCTAATCAAATCTACTTAAATATTATTGTATTATTTATAAAGAACTAATTTCAGTACTTCACCATTAAAGATTTGAATATGTTTTGATTATTAAACTCATAAATATGCTAGCGAATATTGCTCTTATCATCTTATTTGTCTCATGTAATCAAGAGGAGGATAAAAGCTATACGATAGATGAACAATTAGATGATACAACTGTCGTTGATATTAACGGCCTATTACAGGTCAGCGGCAATCAAATAATCAATAAAAATGGAGCTCCAGTTTCCTTGGCCGGAAATAGTTTTTTCTGGAGTAATGATAACTGGGGCGGTGAAA
Source organism: uncultured bacterium (assembly GCA_964646455.1). Classification (GTDB taxonomy): domain Bacteria; phylum Fidelibacterota; class Marinisomatia; order Marinisomatales; family UBA1611; genus TMED80. The sequence continues at coordinate 3,201 of CAZYDX010000164.1, forward strand.
GATTCTATAATCCCGAGATTGTCGAATGGCTCAAAACAGACTGGAACACGACTATCATTAGGGCCTCGATGGGCGTTGAAGATTCAGGAGGGTATCTGGATAACAAAACAGGTAATAAGGATCGTATCAAAATAATAGTCGAGGCTGCGATTGAGCAAGGTCTGTATGTTATTATTGACTGGCACTCTCACCATGCTGAGGACAATACAGAAGAGGCAGTATTGTTCTTTGAGGAAATGGCATCCATGTATGGCCATCATGATAATATCATATACGAGATATATAACGAGCCACTAGATGTATCCTGGAGCGATACGATCAAGCCATATGCTGTCTCAGTTATACAGGCTATAAGATCAATTGACCCAGATAATATAATCGTTGTGGGTACACCAGAATGGTCGCAGAGGGTTGACCTTGCCGCGGCTGATCCAATCACAGGCTTTTCTAATATAGCATACACACTCCATTTTTATACTGTCTATCATCATCAATGGCTAAGGGATAGAGCAAGTGAGGCTCTGGAAAGTGGAATCGCTCTGTTTGTTACAGAGTGGGGATCAATTGGTTATAGCATTATTGATTCTGAGGCAAACAAGTGGATGACCTGGTGCCACACAAATAAAATTAGCCACTGTAACTGGGCCGTGAATGATAAAGAAGAAGAATGGTCAATCGTCGTCCCCGGAGCCAGTGCATCAGGAAATTGGTCTGATGAGGATCTTACAAATGCGGGAAAATTAGCAAAAGATATAATCCTCAACTGGCCTAATTAAAATCTTCCCACCATTTTTTAATCTCATAATTTT
>CAZYDX010000165.1:0-2483 GCA_964646455.1 uncultured bacterium
GCATACTCCTGAAGAATGACCCTATTTCTAATGTCAGACTCGCTGATATCTGAATATTGGGATATATCATAGTCGCCTGATGATATTGCATCATTAGTTACTCTATATAATTCAGAGCCTGATGTTAGGCCCCAATCTTCAATCATAGTGTAGTGTAGTCCTATGTCAGATACATGATGTAAAATATGTTCAACAACTTCCATAACTTGGTTTGGAACATCTTCCATTATAATATCACACATACTATTGTCTGCCATAGTTTTATCCCAATCACTCTCAACTGAATATGGAATATCCCAGTCTTCACCATAGAACAATGGTATGGTTGTTTTGTACTTATAAAGATTTTCAATTAACCGTCGCTGTAATTCTGTATCTGTATCAGACGTGGTGGTAAACATCTCAGATATAGTAATCGCAATGTTTGTCATGAATTCATTTGAAATTTCATCTCTAGCAATTATAGTTATACCACAAACTTTTAATTTTTTAGTAAATGGTGGGTATTCATCTGAATAAGTAATCTCACCAATAGAGTATAAATCGCTAGGTATAGAGCCCCCCGGTGATAGAAGAATACAGTCTAGTGCAATATCTGAGCTTAAGGTTATTTTATCTGGTAAATTTTTATTTGAACAATTAACAAGAAAGATCAAGGTCAATAAAAAGATTAGATTTCTCATTTAATAAAATAATTCATTTTCTAATTTATATTAGTTTATGTAGAAATTGAATTTAATGTATCTAGAAAATCTTCTTTCATTTCTTCTTTTGTATAAGCTAGGTCATTAACAAATTCCTCAACTGTTTCACCTGTAATTGACTTGGCCTCTTTGAGCTTTTCTAGTGCTTTTTCTTTATCACCATTTTTAAAATAGGCTGAAGCCAAATAAAATAGAGCATATCCAGGGATTTGTATTTTTATAAAACTGCTAATAGAATCATTATAATCTTTGAGCCAATAATAACATATCCCCTCTTGCGTAACTAAATAATCATTTGAGAATGGGTCCAGCCTCATTGCTCTATGAATCTCTTTTAACGCTTTTTCTATATCACCAATATAAATAAGCATTAGTACATATCTGGATATAAGCCAAATATCACTAGGATTTAAATTTCTTGCTTTTTCAAAATGATATTTCCCTAGTTCATAGTCTTTTTCAAAGAAAAACTTAATAGAACCCATGATCCTATTCGCTTCAGGATCGTTTGGATTTAGCTCTATAGCTTTATAAGCAATATCTATTATATTTTTACTATTTTCCGGATCATTATTATCTTCCCAATCAGATAAATTTGAAAGGCTACATGCTTTCCAAGCATGGGCCCGAGAATAGGTTGGATCTGCTTCTATTGCCCTATCAAAAAGACGTATTGCTTCTACAAGGTTTTCTTTTACAACATTTCCCTTTTTTGCAAACTCTAAACCCCTTAACACCAATTCATATGCGTTCATATTCTCTGGTCTCTTTAATTTTGAATTTTGCAGTATATCATCTTCAACTCTGCCAACGATGGTTGAAACAATTTGCTCAGCTATCTGATCCTGTACGTCAAATATTTCTTCAACAGATAAATCGTAATTATTTGACCATACGGATGTTTCTCTATCAGTTGCAATTAGTTGGGCATTAATCCTCATTTTTGAACCTAACTTTCTCACACTGCCATTAATTACATATTTCACACCAAGATCTTGGCCAATTTCTTTGATATTTTTTGAATTATCTTTATAGGAAAAACTCGCATGACTTGAAACGACTACAAGATTGTTAAACTTAGCTAATATTGATATTAGATCTTCTGAAAAACCCTCACAAAAATATTCCTGCTCCTCATCATTACTTAGATTTTTAAAATGTAAAACAGCTAAAGATCCTGACTCAGGTTGTTTGACCTCTGTTTGTATTTTTTCAGAATTTTGAGTCCACCTTGGTGACCCTTTACTTTGAATCACATGAAATGCCTTTATCGGAAACTCTATATTTTTCAACTCAAGTTGTCCAGCATCTTCAAACGACACCATGATCTTTCTGTTAATCATATCAAAAACAGTCTGTGATACGCATATACCTGAAGGTTTAGCAGCAGCTTCAAGTCGAGCAGCAATATTAACAGCGTCCCCAAATAAATTATCCTCTGTCACCATCACATCCCCAATGTTAATTCCAACTCTAAACACCATCTTATCTGTTTCTTCTTGTTCTTGGTTCATTGCATTCATTTTAACCTGGGTTTCTACTGCTGCCTCAGCGGCTTTTATTGGGCTAGCAAATTCTGCGATAACACTATCACCAGCACTTCCAAATATTATTCCACCATGATCATCAATTATCGCATCGATTACATCTCTTCGTTGTTTTAAGATTTTTAATGTATTAACCTCATCCGTTCCCATCATTTTGCTGAAGCCTACAACGTCAGATGCAAATATTGTTGCTAATTTTCTATCCATGTGATTTAATATCCGTTTCTATAAT
>CAZYDX010000165.1:2583-3957 GCA_964646455.1 uncultured bacterium
TGCAAATATTGTTGCTAATTTTCTATCCATGTGATTTAATATCCGTTTCTATAATCTGTAATTTTTTTTAGTTATTCTTTATCATGGAAGTGACCATGCTCTTCATTCCAAACTTTTCCATCCGGTGGGTTATCTTTATCCATTTGTGGTATAGTTATCTTATTACCATCTGTTTTATCTGATTTTTTTGGTGCTAAACTTTTGTTCCCTGGCTCATCATGCCAATGTCCATGTTCATCGGACCATACTTTTCCAGGTGGAGTTTCACCTGCAGGCTTAGATTTATTAGGTAATGGAGTATTTGTATTTAATCTTGGGCTGCTTAGGCTATTTGTTTTTGGTGCATCGTGCCAGTGTCCATGCTCACTAGACCATACTTTTCCAGGTGGAGCTGTAGCACTTGGTTTTGAGCTTTTAGATAGAGGACTTTGGTTTAGTAAAGGTTTTGGTGATACAGGTGTGTTCTGCACTGAATTTGATTCTCCAGTGTTAATAGAAATTGCCGCTATTATAACAATAGCAATAATCCCAATAATATAATACTGATTGTTTTGTGATTGTTTTTTTGCTTCATGGCAGTGCTTATATTTTTTTCCACTTCCACAGTGACAAGGTTCATTTCTTCCTATCTTCATAATATCTAATAATCCTTATAGTTTTATTCCAAATTCGTTTAAAACAATAACTATAAAATAATAACTAACTACAGTTGCGCCGATTGATACAGTGAGGCTTACATAAAAATTAAATCCAAATTTCAATAGTATCGGCAAAATAATAAATAGTGTTAATGAAGGAATAACTAGCCAAAATATTGATCTAGATAGATCAATTATTTTTGAAACATCTTTTGTATCTATATATAGCCAAATAATTGCCAATACTGATATCAATGGAATTGATGCAAAGATTGATGCCAAAAGAGTGTTTTCCTTGGATATTTCGGATACCAACAATACAATTATTGATGTAAAAATTAGTTTAATAACCAGATAGCCTGTCATATTATAAAATTTTAAATCTAATTCGAGTACAATTTTTTCTTAGGCATGTATTTTAATAGGGTAAATTTTTCTAATAAAAATCTATTTTCAGAAATTTCACCTAATACATGTGCCTTTCTTATAACATTGCAAAAGCCAGTGGCCCCATGAGCATCTATAGATGTACCTTCAACATAAAATATTTCTGAGTTTATTTCTATAGCAAGTAAGCAAGCATCGTCGTCTTTCTTAAATTGACATTTTGCACAAGAAGCGTCAACTATCATATTTATTTTCATTTTATGGGACACAGAATTTTCTTGAGCCGTAACTGAGTTGTTTTGAATTAATAGAAATAATATGGAGAAAAATAATATAAATGATCTCATGT
>CAZYDX010000166.1:0-3921 GCA_964646455.1 uncultured bacterium
TATTTTCCGATGCCGACGATGTCTTGGTACGGAACTATTTGCGCGTGGCATATTTAATCTCCTAAACTAAACACATAGCATACGTCGTACATTTTTGCGGTCACCAGCATCAACGATTGCACCTTGGCGCATTTTTCGTTTGACTTTATTTGAACGACGTATAAGCATGTGTCTATGGTTTGCTTTGTTTCTCTTTATTCGCCCCGATGCTGTAAGCTTAAATCTCTTAGCTGCACCACGACGTGTTTTCATTTTTGGCATTACAATCCTCTACTACTTAGCAGTCAATATAACGGACATTCTTCTTCCTTCTAAAGGAATATCCTTCTCAATTTCTGCTACTTCTGATAATTCTTCAATTACTCTATCCATTACATCTTTTCCAAGATCGATTCTGGAAAGCTCTCGACCTCTAAAAATTAAGGTAATTTTTAGTTTACATCCATCTCTTAAAAACTTTTTTCCCATATTTAATTTTGTCATTAAATCATGGTTCTCAATACGAGGACGAAGTCTTATTTCTTTAACCTTAATAACATGTTGCTTCTTCTTATTGATCTGAATCTTCTTTTTTTCCTCATATTTAAGTTTACCATAATTCACAATCCTACATACAGGAGGATCAGAATTAGGTGAAACTTCCATGAGGTCTAATCCAGCATCTTGCGCCATTTCCAATGCTTCATCGGTAGAAACAATACCTAACTGCTCACCATCTACGCTTATTAAACGAACTTCATTTGCAGTTATTCTGTCATTTAATCGCTGCGTCTGTTTTTTACTTATGAGTCAAACTCCTATCATTTATCTCTTCTATTAGTGTAGATATTAACATATCTTGATCAACAGTTCCTAAGTCTCCTGAAAACTTTCTTCTTACAGATACTGTACTATTTTCCTGTTCTTTACGTCCAATTATAAGCATAACATTAATTCTATTGATTTCAGCATTTCTTATCTTAGCTCCTATCTTATCTGATCTATCATCTAAAAATACTCTGATATCAGAATTCTTTAATTTTTTTGAGATACTCTTAGCATAATCATTTGTTTTATCAGAAACAGGTAAAATTGCGACTTGTACTGGTGCAAGCCACAAAGGAAAGTTTCCACCGAAATGCTCAATCAAAAACCCAATAAACCTCTCATGAGTGCTAAGTGGTGCACGATGAATACAGATTGGTGTCTGCTGTAGGCCATTTTCATCTTTGTAAGATAGATCAAACCTTTTAGGAACTACAAAATCGACTTGGTTTGTCGCAAGTGTAAACTCTTTTCCTATAGCACTCCAAACTTGTACATCTATTTTGGGGCCATAAAATGCAGCTTCACCTGGAACTTCAACATAGTTAAACCCTCCTTCATCTAATGCTTCTCTGACCCACTGTTCAGTCTCTAACCACAATTCAGGCTCATCAACATATTTATCCCCTAGATGTTTTTTATCATGGAGACTTAGTCTCATTGTATATTTTTTTATGTCAAATAGTTTGAAATATTCAAGATACATTTTACATACATTGATGAATTCTTCTTTAAATTGATTTGCACTGCAATATATATGTGCGTCATTCATTTGCAAACTTCGAACCCTCATTAATCCAAAAAGCTGACCAGATTTCTCATATCTATAACATGTCCCATATTCAGATAACCTTACTGGCATATCTCTATAACTCCTTGGGGTTGCAGAAAAAATTTTATGATGATGAGGACAATTCATTGGCTTAACATAATAATCTACACCATCAACATTCATCTCTGGATACATTGATTCCTTATAGTGATCTAAGTGACCAGAACGATCGTAAATAGTTCCTTTTGTTAGGTGTGGCGTTCTAACCTGATCAAATCCGGCCTTTTTCTCTGTGGATTTAGCTAATTTTTCAAGCTCCTCTATCATGACAGTGCCATTTGGTAGCCAAAGAGGTAATCCTGGACCTACTTCTTCATCAAAAGCAAAAAGTTTAAGCTCTTTACCTAGTTTACGGTGATCTCGCTTCTTTGCTTCTTCTAAGTTATTAAGATGAGTTTTAAGAGCATCCTTACTAGAAAAAACCGTACCATAAATCCTCTGAAGCATCTTATTGTTTTCGTCTCCTCTCCAATAGGCTCCTGAGGTAGATAAAAGTTTAAAATGTTTAATTTTTGAGGTATTTGAGACGTGAGGCCCTCTGCATAGATCAGTAAATTCAGATTGTTTATATGCTGATATAGTATCATTTGGGTCAATCTCTTTAATAATCTCTACCTTATATGACTCTCCCATATCATCGAACATTTTAATCGCATCTTTAGCTGAAAGTTCAATACGTGATATTTCTTGCGAAGAACTAGCTAATTCTTTCATCCTATTTTCAATTTTTAGAATCATTTCATCTGTAAATGGATTCTCAACATCAAAGTCATAATAGAAACCATTTTCTATGGTAGGTCCAATTGTAACTTTACTATCCGGAAATAGGGATTTGACAGCTTGAGCCATGAGATGTGCTGTTGAATGCAAAAGCGTGTCATGTCCTTCGGCGCTATCCCCAGTAAAAAGTTCAAGTGAACAGTCTTCTTCTATACAATAGTTTAGATCTTTTAATTCACCATTTATCTTTGAAACAACTACAGCACGAGCTAATCCAGCTCCAATACTATTTGCAACCTCCTGAGGTGTAACTCCTTTTGGAAGAACTTTAACACTTTTATCTGGTAATGTTATATTAATTTCTGACATATTATTTGTGGGCGATGAGGGATTCGAACTCTCGACCTCTACGATGTCACCGTAGCGCTCTAACCAACTGAGCTAATCGCCCTTTCCGAAGAGAAATTAAGTAAAATAAAGGTAAAACTAAAATGTTATGGTGTCTGTGTGGTGTCTATTTTTTTCACCGGTGAGGTATTACCCTACAATGTGTGGGAGGCTATAAACAAAAAACCCCACTAATTAGCTGGGTATTATCTTATTAATATTCAATTAATTTTTTGTTATAATTACTTTTCCAATACCATCGTTAGTTCCGATATTAACTATACTACTTGCGTTATCTGCGGTAAATGAACCAGCGCCATAACTTGGGTATTCGGTATTATATGAATTAGTGTTAACAACTGTTCCTCCATTGTAACCGCCGCCGCCGCCGCCTTCGTGGTACCCACTTCCGCCACCTCCAAAGCCACCATCCCCGGCCGATGAATAACTAGTTGTTCCTCCAGCGCCTCCATTTGTAAATGAAAATCCTTTGGTCCTAGTATAATTAGTCCCATCACCAGTTAAACCAGCACCAGAAGCACCTCGTCCATTTACACTTCCTCCATTTGTATTTCCAGCATTACTGAATAGGCCATCTGGACCATCTACAACAAAATATCCCCAATTCCCACCATTGCCACCACTGGCAACTATAATAGGTGTGTTATTAGAATAGGTAATAAAAGTACCCCCTCCACCTCCACCTGCACCGCAACAACCTGAACTTGTATTTTCTCCGCTTTGTCCTACTAATATTTTCAAAACATCACCAGATTCAAGGTCAAAATTCGCTTTTAATTTTCGACCCTCTCCACCCTGAGAAACGTAATAACTACCATAAGTCGCTCCAACGCCACCTTTTGAACCCCAAGCTTCAATAGTGTATGTTCCTGTAGCTGGGACGGTCCAATATTGAATACCACCATCATTTGGAACATTGAAATAATCTGTATTATCCTCCCAAGAAACATCATAAGAAGATTTACAATTTGCTAATGTAGGTCCAGTAGTACCAGTTGTTCCACAATTTGTAAAAGTATGAGATGTAAAATCATATAATGAAGATGATGATGATAATGTCTGTGGCGTATGCACGGCCTGAAAAGTTGGTAGAGCTATCTGGGCATATATAAAAGATAAGGAAAATAGTAGCGGAATAATTTTTTTAAACATATTCA
>CAZYDX010000167.1:0-3859 GCA_964646455.1 uncultured bacterium
ATAATATGATCGGTCAAAAGATCAAATCTTTCAATATGCAAAGCGCACCAGCAGGCTACCATAGCTTAACTTGGAATGCGACCAATGATTTAGGTGCACCAGTATCAGCAGGGGTATATCTCTATCAACTGCAAACCGAAGGATTTATTAAGACCAAGAAGATGATTTTGCTTAAATAATTAGTTTATTAGGAACTTTTAAAGGTTTCACGAGGGTAGAGCACCACCTTGCCAAAGTGGATGTCGCGACTTCGAATCTCGTCTCTCGCTCTATAATAAGCCTTCGTTTTATGACGGAGGCTTATTTGTTTCTAGACATTTAAGACTATCAGTTTGTATATTTGCTATGATGGAAATTTTTCATTATGCGAACTTCAATGTTAGAGCAAATAGGTAAGAATATGGGAAATTTATTTATTCAATATCTTTAATAAATATAGGAGGTATTATTATGAGTCAAAAAGATTTATCTAGTTATTTAACAAAGGAAAATTTTATCAATTTTGGTATAGTCTCTGGATTGATTTATGTAGCCAATATGATTCTTTGGGCTATCGCAAGGATGCTAGTATCTGGTGGTTTCTTTATAAGAATAGAAAATTTATTTAATTTGCAATATTTTAATCCACTTTCAATTATGAATGCTATCTATTATGCTTTCATATATGAAACTCTTCCTTATATAAGTTCGTTTGGATTAAGATCCTTTCTATATGTAATTAATGGATATATATCGTTTCCTACTCTTGTTATTTCTCTCATATTATTTTTATTAGGATTATGTATAAACTTTGTAATTGGTGTTCAATTTTCAGATACAATTTCAAAAGTCATTAATACTAAAGGAAATCAAAGCAAAGTAGTTCAGAATAAAACTAGTCAAAGCAAAGTTGTCCAAGATCCAACAATGTCTCTTGGCGATTGGTTGATAACTTTCTTAATAATGATGATTCCTATTGCAAATTTAGTGATGCTAATTATTTGGGCATTTGGTGGTAACACTCAGCCAACAAAGGCCAATTGGGCAAAAGCTGCACTAATATTAATGTTAACAATTCCTGTTGTTTATATGTTATTTTTTGGAGCAATATTTAGTTTAATGTTTTAATTATTAAAAAAGAGATTATTATGTTTTGTAGAAGTTGTGGTAAAAAAGTTAATGAAAAATCCGTAGCATGTCCTAGCTGCGGTGTTCCACCTAAGGCAGACAATAAATTTTGTGATTCCTGCGGTGTTAAAACTAAAGAAAATCAAGCGATGTGCGTTAAATGTGGTGTCGGCCTTACTTCTAGCTCATCTGCAGTTAGTAGTGAGAATCAATGGTTAGTTACTCTACTGCTTTGCTTTTTTCTTGGAATTTTAGGTATTCATAGATTCTATAGTGGCCATACTGCTATTGGAATTATACAATTATTAACTCTAGGAGGTTGTGGTATTTGGGCCTTGATTGATTTTATATTAATACTTGTTGGTAGTTATAAAGATTCAAATGGAAACTATATTAAAAACCAATAATGTAAGATTTCATATAATCAGGTCTAATTTATCTTTAATACTTTTTGTTTTAATAGCCCTAATAGCTTACCAAGCTGATATTTCTATTTGTTTGTTTAAAAATATTACCGGAACAGCTTGTATTGGCTGCGGGATGACAAGCGCAATAATGTCATTTTATCATTTTCAATTTATGGATGGTATAAATTATAATTGGAAGGTAATCGCTGTTCTTCCAATGATCATCATGGTATTTATAAAAAGCATTAATAAATAATTTTTCAGACCTATTATTTTTTAGCATAAAATATCTAAATATGATTATATTTTCTAATATCTAGATAAAATTAAAGGAGCAATCATGTTTTGTAGAAATTGTGGTAAAGAAGTTGATGAAAAAGCTGTGGTCTGTGTTAGTTGCGGAGTTCCACCAAATACTGAGAAGAAATTCTGTAATAATTGTGGCGTTAAAACTGAAGAAAATCAAACTATATGCGTGAAGTGTGGTGTTGCTTTTGCTTCCCCATCGACTGGATTCTCAGGTTTGCCAGGTGAGAAATCAAAAATGATAGCAGGTATATTGGGAATAATATTTGGTGTTATTGGTGGTCATAAATTTTATCTAGGTTATATTAAAGAAGGTTTAATTATGCTCTTAATTACGGTTATATCCTTTTCCGTTTTAGCTCCTATTCCATTCTTAATCGGTTTGATAGAAGGAATTATGTATCTAATGAAATCTGAAGAAGAATTTAAATCTACATATGTTGATAGTAAAAAAGGTTGGTTCTAAACACCTCTGCTTTGAGTAAAAATAGTAAAGCGGACTACCGTTTTGGGTGATACTTTAGTGTCTTCATGATGGTAGTTACTTGCCCTACCAAGATGGATGTCGCGAGTTTGAACCTTATCTCTCGCTCACTCAATAAAGCCCTTTTTTTGTGACAAGGGCTTTCATAATTATATATTATTTACAAGTTGGGCTATAGGATTTAAGATCTGATGATTCTTTATTCCAGATCTCTTCATCGACATATTTAATAGGAATTTGTCCAGATATTGTTCTAGTGCTAGTAATGGTGACTTTTATATTAGTACCATCTAATTCAATCACAATTTCTTCCTCGTCCCTTATGTTTTGAAATTCATTTATTTCAGTAAACCTATACTTGCCATCACCATCTTTAGTGATCGTATCTGACCACTTGTAATAACAATCGTCGCCATTATCGCACTCATCACCATCATAATCATAACTAGTTATTGAAAGCTTAGAATCTCCCTCATCCACCACCAAGTATTGAATATCTTCATCACCATCACAACCCATCGATTCTTTTGATAATTTATATGTACCTTTCCAGCCACCAGCTACCGCATCATCTTTTTTATCTTCACAGGCAAACATAATAAGCATTAAAAACAAAGGTAGAAGTTTTTTCATTTTTTTTCTCCTATATTAGATATAAAGGTTATTATTATTAGTTATAATATAAGATAGCCAAATGAAAAAGATTATATTAACCATAAGTATATTTCTATTGAGTTGTGAGGATAGCAGTTCTGACGATTCAATAAAATATGTTACAGCTAAGCAAATAAAATCTACCTTTTATAGCATTGATGGTAATATGATAAATTGGACAGATTATAGATGGGAAGGGAATAAGGTTGAAGAAATCATGAATTACTATAGTGGAAATAACTCCCTTGATACATTATTCGAAATTCATGGGCGATATATATACAATGATTATGGTTTTATATTATCAAGTGCTGATTTAGTAGGGCCACCAGGCTGGGATATTGGTTCTGTTTTTTCAGAAACTAAGTATACTCGAAAAGATAAGTGGAAAATCACAAAAGAAGAAAACGCCAGATATTCTACGAACATCAATTATATCTGGGATGGAAATATTCAAAAAGGATTTCGAGAAGATGGTAGTATAATGCGTGAAACTGAGTACGATGATTACGGTCGAATGATAAAAGAAACTACTTATCTGCCAAATGGAGAAATAGATTACCAGGATACGCAAGTTTGGGATGAAAATTATAGATTTAGAAGCTTAAACATAACGCGCTCCACCTATAAAAATGATAAAAATCCACTTGGATACTATAGTGAGTCAGCGTGGTACGGTGATTCTTGCGTCACCAAGCAATATTGGAGAACTGGCAATTCTTATAGTAGAACTTTTATAGTTAATGAATACGACCAAGTAATTAAACGTTTTGAATACGGTAATTATTATAGCATTATAGAATATGGTGATCTATTCAAGCCATATAATTAAGAATGCTCTTATGAAAAGGAAAAAACAAACCCGTGATTATTGATATTTTTTTACCACTCTCCTTGATAT
>CAZYDX010000168.1:0-3852 GCA_964646455.1 uncultured bacterium
ATCCAAGGTTACTTACCAAATTAAAAAATATTAGAAATCGAGGTGGTAAAGTAATAGTGATTAATCCAGTTATTGAAAAAGGTCTAGTCGAGTTTAGTGTCCCATCAGACCCAAAAAGTTTATTCTTTGGCTCAGAGATAGCATCAGAATATATCCAGGTCAAACCCGGAGGAGATTTGGCATTATTTAGTGGATTAGCAAAATATATTATAATGAAGGGTACAATTAATTCTGACTTCATAGATAATTCTACTGAAGGTTTTGATACTTTTAGCAGATCTATTCAAAAATTAAGTTGGAAAGAAATAGAAATTAGTTCAGGTTTAAAAAGAGAAGAAATTGAGCTCATTGGGGACTATTATGCTAAATCAAAGAATACGATTTTTTCTTGGTGCATGGGTATTACACATCATCTCCATGGTACTGCAACTGTTCAACAAATTGTAAACCTAGCTTTGGTTAGAGGCATGGTTGGGAAAAAGCATGCAGGTTTACTTCCTATTCGGGGACATTCTAACGTACAAGGAATTGGATCAATGGGTGTAACTCCCAAATTAAAAAAAGATATATTTGATCAATTATTTAAGCTAGGGGTATCCCTTCCTAGTACAAAAGGCCTTGACACACTAGCTTGTATAAAATCAGCAGAGAAAAATGAAATGGATTTTTCCTTTTGCCTTGGTGGAAACCTTTATGGTTCTAATCCAGATTCAAATTTAACGAGTAAATCTTTATCAAAAATCGAAACAATAGTTTATGTTAGTACAAGTTTGAACACAGGACATATTTGGGGTACAGGAAAAAGCACTATCATACTTCCTGTGCTTACACGAGATGAAGAATATCAGAGTACGACACAAGAATCAATGTTTAATTTTGTAAGATTAAGTAATGGTGGAATCAAAAGGCATAATAACTTACGCTCAGAAGTAGAAGTTGTTGGCGAAATTGGAAGTAGAGTATTAGGAGACGACAACTTATTTAACTGGAGCCAGTTAAAAAACCATGAAAGTATAAGAGGTTTAATATCTAACATTATTCCTGGTTATGAATCTATAGGTACAATAGGGAAAACAAAGAAGGAGTTCCATATTCCTGGTAGAATACTACATTCTACAATTTTCCCAACAGATTCAGGGAAAGCAAAATTCTTTTATCAGAGCATCCCGGAGTCTGATCAATTAAAAACCAACGAGTTCCAACTAATAAGTGTCCGATCCGAAGGGCAGTTTAATACAGTTGTTTATGAAGAAGAAGACCTATACCGTGGACAAAATAAGAGGAATGTTATTCTAATGAATAGCGATGATATGAAAAAACTAAATTTTGATAAAGATGAAAATGTTGTTATTAATAATGAAGTAGGTAGGTTAGATAATATATTGGTAAAACCTTTTAAGGTAAAGAAAGGTGCAGTCCTTATGTATTATCCCGAGGTCAATTCGTTAATCAGTCAAAGAGTTGACCCATTATCAAAAACTCCAGGCTTTAAATCAATGATAGTATCTGTGGCTAAATCTTTTCCATCATCCAATCAATTAAAAATGGAAGAGACGGCGTGAGTCTCATAACCTAATCGGAGAGTTATCGATTCTAAGCGGGATTTTTTGTTTATGGAATGATGGGTAGATTTAATTATGAACAGATATATTCATTATTTTCTATTTTTAATTAGTCTTTGCCACGGTCAGTGGCAAGAAATTAATCAACCCAATATAGGGACAGTCAGTGTTATCACAGCGGAAGATAATGTTCTTTATACTGCTACAAATCAGGCTCAGGTATTTATTTCAATAGATCAAGCTGATTCTTGGGAAATACTATCTGATACTCTAGAAACAGAACCTTATGGTGTTGATTTATTATTCATGAAAGAGAATGCAATATTTTTTACTCAAAATGTTGGTTCTGGACCATATAATTACATTTCTGTAGAGGATGATATAGGTTGGATGTCTTGGCAAACATTACCATATCAGTCATCTGCTCTTACTAATATGGTTGCTAATGATTCTTTATTATTCACAAATTTAAATGGTATTTCCATATCATCAGATATGGGAGAAACTTGGAATGGAATACCTTTCCCACCTGTTAATGGGTATGTAAAACTTAATTTGGCTACAAATGATTATCTCTATGTTAGCCATGGATGTCAAATTTATCGAACTGGAGATTTGGGGCAGACTTGGGAAGATATTACTGGTATTTTAGATGAAGAAGGATATGACTCACCGTATAATTGTAGTACTGTAATGGCAATGATTTCCCATGGAGATCAACTTATTATTAGTATGTATTGGGGTGGAGGTCTGGGAAAACTTTTTGTATCGGATGATTATGGAATAACATGGACAGTTTTAAATGAGTTTCCATTAGATCATAGTGTAAATGCTATTGAATCAAAAAATAATATTGTCTACGTAGGTACTGGATCAACAATTTCAGGGGTATACTACACTACTGATCTTACTAATTGGATGGATTTTAGTAATGGTCTCGAGTCTTATGATCGTTCTGTTAGCCAATTGATAGCAACAGATGAATACCTTTATAAAACGGGTAGTACAATTAGTTCCCATCGAGCGCCTCTAGTACAACTGTATAATAATTTAGATCATTCAGCACCTATTAATTTCAAACTTTACAATAATTACCCAAATCCATTCAATCCAGTCACAACCTTACAATATGACCTACCACAAGACGCAGTGATAAACATTACCATCTACGATATGATGGGCAGATTAGTGAACACTCTGGTTAGCAGTCAGCAAAATGCAGGCTACAAATTAATTCAATGGAATGGT
The DNA here is from genome assembly GCA_964646455.1 of uncultured bacterium. Classification (GTDB taxonomy): domain Bacteria; phylum Fidelibacterota; class Marinisomatia; order Marinisomatales; family UBA1611; genus TMED80. Next base: position 2,811 of record CAZYDX010000168.1, read on the forward strand.
ACTAATAATGCAGGTAAACCAGTTTCTGCAGGAGTTTATTTGTATAGGATTGAAACAAGGGATTTCAGGCAGACTAAAAAAATGGTATTACTAAAATAAAATTACCTTTCTAAGACACCAAGCCCCACATTATATAACATAATTATATATACAATAGAAATTTACTATATAAATCTCATGGCATCGATTGCTGCCCTTGATCCTTCATTGAGTGCCCTTGTATGACTCATGTATCCACTAAGTTCAGAGTGGCCAAACTGTATGCGACCAAAGCCTTTTCTTACTATGTCTCTGGGGGCTTCATTGCCATCTTTTCCGAAATGAAAACCAGGTTGTGGTGAGATGTAAGCATGTCCCCAGCGATTTAATATGATGCCTGCGATGTCACGCTCTGCATCAAAACCAGCAGCAGCAAACATTGCTGTCATCTGTTCTACTATTTCTTGCTCATATTCAGCATAAGATTTATTCAATAGTTCAAGACGACCCAATGCACCTTGCTCTTTTATAGAGTAACCAGGCTTGTTAAATGGTACATAAAATGTCAGCACAATAGGTTTTTCTGGATCATAGGGTTGGGTATCCTTACCCGTGATCATAGGTCTCCGTATTGAGAAGAAATTTCCAAACCCTTCAAATATGCGTCCGGATGAAATGCCAAGTCTGTCCAAAAAACGCCAGTTGCGAACAGCTATGTTGACTGTTAGTATAGGACCATGATAAAATTCATCATAAGCCTTCACAAGAGGTTCTGGTAAATCTGGAATAATCTTTTGTGCAACCCAGCCACCTATACCCATGACTACCGATTTGGCCTTAACTTTTTTAACCTTTCCATCTTGGTAATAGGTAACGTTAACATATTCGGATGCCTCTGCTTCGCCCTCATGCTGAACAGCTATTGCTGTAGAATTGAGTCGTATGTTTATGGCATTCTCCGGTCGATCTATCGCTTCAAAGTTAATATCGTTGTATAAAATGGCTTCAAATTCTTTGTCACCTGTAATGGCTTCTGGTATGAGGTATTTTATGATGTGTCTAT
>CAZYDX010000169.1:0-3795 GCA_964646455.1 uncultured bacterium
CTTTTTCATTTCTGAAAACTTTTTAATTAAAGTATTAATCTCATAAACTGTTCTTCCACTCCCTGAAGCAATTCGTTTTTTTCTACTGCTATTTATGATTTCTGGCTTAACTCTCTCATTTGGTGTCATTGAGTTAATTATTGCTTCAGTCCAAACAAGTTGATTCTCATCAAATTTTAAGCCTTTTATTTTACGACTAATTCCTGGAATCATACTAATTAAATCAGACATAGAACCCATTTTACGGATTTGATATAATTGCTCTCTAAAATCATTAAAATCAAAAGAATTATTTGCAAGTTTTTTCTCAATTTTAATTGCATCTTCTTCTTTCACCACCTTCTCAACTTTATCAACAAGCGATACAATATCACCAAAACCAAGTATTTTGTCTGCAATCTTTTTAGAGTCAAAATTATCTAAACCATCAATTTTTTCAGAGACACCAATAAATTTTATTGGTACGCCAGTAACACCTTTTATTGATAAGGCTGCTCCTCCTCTAGCATCACCATCTAATTTTGTTAATATTACACCAGTTAAATCTAGAGCCTCATCAAAAGTTTTAATTGACGAAATCATATCCTGCCCTGTCATACTATCGGCAACAAATAAAACTTCCTGTGGTTTAGTTAAATCATAAATTTTTTGAATTTCTACCATCATTTCACCATCCACATGTAGTCTACCAGCTGTATCAATAATTATTGTGTCAAAATTTTGAGCTTTAGATTCTTTTATTCCGTACTTGCAAATTTTTATTGGATCATTAGAACTATCATAGAAAACTGGAACATCAATATTTTTTCCCAGTTTTTTTAATTGATCCACTGCTCCAGGACGATACGTATCAGCAGCTATTAAAGAAACTTTTTTACCCATAGATTTAATTTTATTGGCTAGTTTTGAGGCTGTAGTTGTTTTCCCGCTACCTTGAAGGCCAACTAATAGAATAACGTTAAAACCAGAAGATAGATTTAACCCAATAATATTATCACCAAGAACGTTAACAAGTTCCTTATGAATTATACTAATAAACTGTTCTCCGGGCTTGATGGACTTAAGTACTTTTGTACCTTGAGCAGATTTTTTTACCCTATTTACAAAATCTTTCGCTACTATTAAATTGACATCAGCTTCTAGTAATGCTCTCCTTATTTCTCTAGTGGTACTATCAATATTCTCATCAGTTATTTTCCCTAGTCCTCTAAGATTTCGGAAAATAGAGTCAAACTTCTGCGTAATACTCTCAAACATATTATTTTTCATTTTCTAGCATACAATAGATTATACGTTAGGAATATTGTAATGTTTATAAAATTAATTTTGAATTGCTAAATCTAAAAATCATAGTCTATTGCGATACCAACCTGAAAAGGATCCCCGTAGCTAACCCATAATTGATCTTCATAATTAGGAGGAATTAGGCCAAAATAAAAACCTCTAATAGGAAATCTTCTATCAAATAAATTATTTACCCAAATACTTAGACTAATATTATTGTTTTCTCTGCCAAAAGATAAATTATCTAATGAATACGCATCGGTTTTACTATCATGACTATCAGAAAAATAATATTCATCTTTATGTGAATGGCTTAGTCTAAAAAAATATCCATTATTTTGATATGCTAAAGTAACAGAAGCTGTAAAATTGGGAGACATTGGCGCTTGACGATTTCCACCCACCTCTTCAACTCCATTTGAAATTTCATATAAAAACTTATCAACCCAAGTATCCAAAAAGCCAAAACTAGATGTAATAGAAATATACTTTGTAAGGTCACGTTTATAATCAACTTCGGCACCTTTAACCCACCCTCTCCCACTGTTTGCTATAAAATAATAAAAACTATTTGGATTATTCTCATTCTGCTGATCAGATATTGAGATTTGCTGTTTAAATCTTTCACTATAAAACAATGATAAACTCGTAAATGAATTATCTCTTACTTTCTTAAATCCGATCTCATAGTTATTTAAATATTCAGGATTGTAATTTCTATTGTTTATTGAAACATACGGTTGTTGATTGACCCCCCCAGACTTATATCCTCTAGAAAGGTAAAAATATGCACGTGTAAAATTATTTATTTGATATTTAAAGGCACTCTTGAATCCGAATAAATTATGCATTTTATTTGCTCTGACGATAGGAAGTTCATTGCCATAATAGCCATATGAGTTTCCAGTGTATGTAATCTTATTATTCTCATATCTTATACTTGTTGTATTCGAAACCTTTTCGTTAAACCTAAGACCAACTTGTGCGTAAATCGCTTTGATATGAATATTGTATTGACTGTTAGCTTGTGCAGCATCACCACCAAATAGCCAACCCTCTGCATCATCTTCTTCTTTAAGCGTTTTTATATAAAATCCAATAATATTAGTTTTTTTGACTAAACGAGCTTCAGTGGTAGAAGTTTTTCTAAATCGAGACGTTTTATCGAAAAATTGATATGGAGAATAATCTCCATAATAAAATGGGTCAAATCCATACGTTGTGGAATCTTCCCAAAAAGCATTATTACCCCAGTCTCCATCATAGCTGTGGGTCAGATTTGATAATGAACCAGATATTATTCCTGCCAGACTCCATTTATCTTTTTCATACTCTACTTTTGATGAAAAAGCATTTGTTTTTTGAGAATCTTCACCAGGCTGGTCAGTGTATGTTTCATAATCTTTATTATTATTAGGTGCCCATGCATCGTATCCATTATTCATCTGTGAAAAAATTACTGTATTATTAATAGAAAATTTTTGGCTTGGTACAAGTTTTAATTTCATTCTGAAAAAAGACTCATCCTTATTATTAGTATTATTTAAATCAAAAAATTTATTTTCTCTAAAACCATTTTGATTATTCTTTTGTGCGTTTAGCCTTAAGTAAACTCCATTAAATATCTTAAAATTCGATATAAAACCATAATCTCTTAAGTTATCAGAACCAATTTTAGTAGATACATTAAAAGATGTTTCACCTTCGGGGTCATTTGATTTCAATGAAATTGAACCGCCTATTGAATTATTACCAAATATCGTAGACTGAGAACCTTTTTTAACTTCAATCTGCCTAGTATCGTAAAGCCCACCAATCATACCTATGCCACTAAGGTCAATATCATCTAAAGTGTAGCTAACAGAAAAATTTGGTGATCCCTCTCCAAAATATTGACTCCTCTCACCAATGCCTCTAATCTGAAAATATCGTGGCCTGCTAGTACCACCAGCCCAATTTAAATTTGGTACGTAATCAATTAGGTTTTGAAAATGTCTATGACTGAGGTATTTAATTTCTTTTTGTTTAAAGATAGATATACTTGATGTTGAATTAATGTAAGATTCTGGCTGCAAGCTAGATAAGACTAATATCTCATCATTCATTATAACAGTTGGGTTTAGTTCAATATATAATTTTTCTGAGATTAATACTCTTTCCTCATCGTATCCGACATGGTTAATAGTAATGAATTCCAAATTAGTCTTGAGCTCAAATTCTCCATTATGATTTGTAACGGTCCCAGTATCACCAGCAACTATATTGACATCTCTGATAGGTGACTTACTAATTTTATCTACTACAACGCCAGAAGTTTTGGTCGCATTTAAAATTGTTATGGATATGGTTATAAAAAAAATATACTTAAAAAACATAATCTCTTTCTTTCCGCTGGTATTATCCAGATCAAGTCATAAGGGTTTGTTCTCAGCTAGCGTTTACCTTAGCACCCCTAGAGCTACTTTAAGTTAAACATTGAGACAAAGTAAAATCAAAATATAATTTTTATAT
>CAZYDX010000170.1:0-3795 GCA_964646455.1 uncultured bacterium
ATATTGGAGATGTTTTATTCAAGCCAACCTTTACTAATGATGTTGTCTTTAGAAACAATCTTGAAGATGCTTTGTCTTATTTTGTTGCTGATGATATTTCAGAAGATTCTGGTTTTGCGATAAAGCCATGGGAAGATATCAAAGTATCAGAAGTTAATTTTATACTTGAAGATAATCTTTGTGCAGCAATGGGAGTATTTAATTTAAAGCCTCTAAATTCTGAAAGCAAGACTAAAATTGCTTTCACTTTTATCTTAGTAAAAGACAATGATAAGTTTAAGATTAAGATTCATCACTCCTCTGAAATAAAATGAAAGTCAATTAAAGAACAAGGCATAAATAAAAAAATAAATTCAAAGGAATTAAACTGAACTTGCTTAAACATATCAGATAGCTGTTCCTTCTCTTTTTTATGCCTTAATGTTATTTTGAATAGCCAACATTACAAAAAACAACAACAAATCACAAAGAAAGGATATGGTATTTAAGTGAGTAGAATAAGAAAAGAGAGCATTCCCTTGATTGATTATTTGAAGGCCATCCGCATATATCACTGGCCAAAAAATTTACTTGTTTTTCTGCCTGCAATAACAGGGCATTTTATAACTCCTGAGAGTTTTTCAACGTTGTTGGTGATATTTTTCTCTTTAAGCTTTGTGGCCTCAGGCATGTATTTAATGAATGACTTGTTGGATATAGAAAACGACAAAAAACACCCAGAAAAAAAACTCAGGCTTATAGCTAAGGGTTCTCTTTCACCAAACAATGCCAAAATTATCTCCTTGTTATTAATCATAATCGGTTTACTAGGTTCCTTTACTGCATCTTTTTATGCAGGAATTTTAATATTTACATACATAATTTTAATAGCTGTTTACAGCTTATACATTAAAAAGACTCCCTTTTTTGAAGCTTTTTTCTTAACCTTAGTGTATCTACTGAGGATTTATATTGGAGTGGTGGCTGTTGATACAGGCACATCTCAATGGCTGATGATATTCTCATTTTTCTTTTTCTTTTTTCTAGTGCTGGTAAAGAGACATGCAGAGCTGTTGCTTCATTTAGAAAATCTTGAGGATGATCCCACAGGAAGGGGGTATCAGATAGATGATATACATCTAATCCAGTCATTTTCTGTTACATCTGCCTTACTTTCTTTGCTTGTTTTTGGACTTTATATTGCAAGTCCTAAGGTGCAGGCTTTATATACTTCACCTAGTTATTTGTGGCTAGTAGCATCATTGGGATTATTGTGGGTTATTGATGTACTAGTTCACGTTCATAAAGGTAGAATGCATCACGACCCAATTGTTCATACTTTTACAAATAAGAGAAGTTTGGGCATATTATTAGTGAGTATTATTATTATCGTATTAAGCTTATAAATGGGATATTGCTTAGTTTTATGAAAAATAAAGAATTGCTCATTCTTTATATTGTTTTTGCCATAATAGTTACCATTACTAATCTTTCATCTCAGCGATTAGTATTAAGTTTTTTAACAGGGAATGTTGGATATTTCGCTGCCTTATTTACAGGAACATTTATAGGAGTTGTTCTCGGTTATTTTCTAGATAAAAATTGGATATTTAAAGATCCAGCAATGTCTTCCAGAGTAATGGGCAAACAGTTTTTTTGGTATGCCATGACTGGCGCAATTCATACGCCTGTTTTTTGGTTAGTTGAAAGTGTATTTTGGTTTACTTGGAGAACAGATGGGATGCGAGAGCTTGGAGCAGTTCTTGGTTTGGTAATAGCGTACACACTTAAATACTTCATTCTGCGACGATATGTATTTAATGTAGACAGTCAAAACTCCTCCTCATAACTTTTATATGCTCTGAGTAACATATCTTTATCATGGAATTTAGGTTTGAATCCTAAGTCATCTTCTAAATCAGAAACATCCAAAATAAACTCACTATCTGCCAATAGAAATTGTTCTGGATATAAAAGTGTAATGTTTAAAATATCTAGTGTATTTAGAATCTGTTTTACACCGTACCCCCAAGTTGGGACAAGAAAAGATTTTGAATGAACCGAATTAATTAATGAACTGATTAATTCCTTCACAGTTGGAGGTTTGATGGACCCAAGATTGTAAATTCCTGTTGGAAAATTTAAATCAATGAATTTCGTGAGAGCATCAATACAGTCATAAATCGAGATAAACTGATAGCGATTATTTCCTGATCCTATTAAAGGGACTGGTAAATTATTCTTTATAAGAAAAAATAATTTACCTAGCAGGCCCAACCGTCCTGGTCCAGCTATTAGCCCAGGCCTGTATATTAAAGTTTTATTTTGTTTTGCTTGGCCAAAATCAGTAATCAATTTTTCAGCTTTGATTTTAGTGGAACCATAAGGTCCATTTGGTTTTAGAGGATGAGTGGTTTTCATCATCTTGTGTTGAGGGGTGCCATAAACCATGCAAGTGGAGAGGAATGCAATTCTTTTGACATTATTTTTATTCATTTCTTCTAATATATTTTTCGTGCCCTCTACATTCAGTTTCTCAAAATACTCTTTTCTCTTGGTTCTATAAGGTGTTTGAGGGTGAAATATATGTGCTGCAAGATGAAAAACGACATCATCTTGGTTAAATTTAAAATTCATTAAATCGTCTTTATTTGTTATATCAACCAAATGATCTGTTAAATTTTGTTTCCCTGATTCTATTTTTATATCTGTTTTGATTGGATTAATATCAAGGTTATGAATTTCAATATGAGGATATAGATAACATAGTTTTTTAATCAGATAGTTACCCACAAAACCACTTCCACCAGTCAATACGAATCTCATTTTTATCTTTTTCTTTAGGTTTATTAATAAAATTTTAGAAAAACCATAGTAGCAGAATAATTAGAAATTTCTTATTCTGATCAACGATCTACATCAATTAATTTGATTCTTTGTAGAGCTTGCTCAAATCCTGTAATAGAATTGAAAATTCATAAACAGGAGAAATTTAATTTTTTTTACTAGCAAGACATTAGGCAAAGCTTTCATACCTGATTACCCTTCTTTGGATGAAGAACAATCCAAAGAAGTAATGCTAGACATAAATGACTTCATAAATGAACAATTATCTTCCACACCTTTTCACGTAAGGTTGGGGCTTACCTTTATTGGTTCTATATTTCTTTGCTTATTTTCAGTTATAAAGTCAGTTCAAAGTTATAAGAAGGAAAAACATTCTGATGGCTCAACTATCCTCAGTGTCATTCACCTGAATAAGTATTTATCATCATTTGCAAGGGTCTATAGAACACTCATTATTCTTGCATTTTATGAACACCCCAAAGTAATAGAAATAATTGATTCACAACATGGTGTTAACAGAACATTGGATCAAATCTAAGAGAATTTATGGAAATTTCAGAGCCTGAAAAAATTCTTAATTGTGAAGCACTGATTCTTGGTTCAGGGGCAGGCGGTTCTGTTATTGCTGAAACACTAACCAAATCAGGTCTGGATGTTTTAATGATTGAAGAAGGACCACATATCAATTCAGAAAAATCACCAATGACTGCAACTGAATCTTTCAGCAATCAATGGCGATCAGGAGGATTAAATGCTGCAATAGGAAATCCAATTATATCCTATGCTGAAGGTAGGTGTGTTGGGGGAGGGACGGAAATAAATTCTGCAATAATGCAAAAACCACCAGAATCACTCATTGAGCAATGGGCAAATAAGTACCAAATTGATCAATTTGGTGCCAATGAAATTAATGCCTATTTTAATAAGGCTTTGAATAGAGTGAACGCCTCCTATACACCTCCACCACAT
>CAZYDX010000171.1:0-3656 GCA_964646455.1 uncultured bacterium
ACAATTATCACGATCACAGATAAAGATAATAAATCACTTAATTCTTTATCAGATTTTGTATTAGTTACTCCTGAAACACATAAATATGTTTTTCCAATAACTAGTTCAATAATTCTACAAATACTTGCATATGAACTAGCTGTATGTAGAGATTGTGAGATAGATCAACCAAGGAACCTGGCAAAATCAGTAACCGTAGAGTAGAGTTTAGAAGTTCAACTCCATATTTAGTTTTTCAATTTTATACCAAAACTCACCATTTAAATAATACTTACTACAACAACCCTGTTTCGGAGGAGAGAAAAGTAATTCAAGATGAAGTTATGAGACTTTATCATGAAGGTTGGGGTTATACCAAGATACACAAACATCTACTCAAAAATGGTTTCAAGATTGGTAAAAGTAGGACCTGTGTTGATAGTATTATTAAGAAGAGGTTGAAGAGAGAAGAGTTCTTAAATCAACCCATTACAGAAAAATATAGAAACTTTGATATTGAGTTTGTATATTCAAAATATGAGATTAAAACATAAAGTGGATAAAATATTTTTTATTATTTTATCATTATTATTTTTTGGGTGTGAAAATTTAAGTGGTCCAATAGATACCAGACCTCAAACAATCGGAATTCAACTAAAATGGATAGGTTGTAATAATTACGATGGATCTTATGAATACATTTGGACAACAGATAATGTAGAAATTACCATAAATGAGTATGGTGAAGAAGTTTATAATAATTTACCACCTGAACCACCTGGTTTTGGGGATTGGGATTATTATTTTGAATGTTCTAAAATAGAACTATTTCAACAGGATGGATATTTCAATATCAAGACTGTTCCAGAAGGTTATATTCAACAAATAAATTTGTCTTCTAATAATTTTGTTTGGGTAGAAAAATAATTTTTTAATCAACCTTCTATAGAAAACAGAACTTCCAAACTACACCCCACTACAGTTGAATAATTCCAAGAAGTACTTAAATACACTATTTAATGAGGTTATGATTGAATAGAGTTATTTCTATTGACGTGTTTAGAGGTATAACAATGGTGTTAATGATTTGGGTTAATGATTTTTGGACACTTAATAATATTCCCAAATGGTTAAAACACGCTATAACAGGTGAAGATTATCTAGGTTTCTCTGATGTTATTTTTCCTTGGTTCTTATTTGTTTTGGGTATGTCGATTCCATATTCTTTTGAAAATAGAATTAAAAAAGGTGAACACATTTTTACAATGTGGTTTCATATTATTTTACGTACGATTGCACTTATAGTAATGGGCCTCTTTCATATGAATATGGAAATGTATAACCATGATATTTCATATTTCTCTAAACCCATTTATGTCATTATTTCTACAATTGCATTCTTTATGATTTGGAATATATATCCAATAAAACCGGAGAAAAAATGGTATACCGGGTTTAAAACAATTCGTATAACAGGTGTAATAATATTAATTATTATGTTTCTAATATTTGTGGGGAAAGATAATGAAGGGAATGAAATTGGTTTTGCAATTCATTGGTGGGGAATACTTGGTCTAATTGGGTGGGTATATCTAATTGCAGCATCGGCATTCTTATTTATAAGAAATTCTATAGTAGGAGCTTTTATAGCTTTTTTCGTTTGTATAGTATTAAATATTATTAGCAGTTCTGGCATCCCGTATAATATTTTTTCTTGGCAAAGTGCTAATTGGATACCAGGGAGTGGTGGGCTTCAGGCACTAGCATTTGGTGGTATAATTGTTTCTCTACATTTAATGCAATATAGATTGAATAAAAACATAAAAAATCTATATGTAACTCTCTTTTGTTTCGGGGTAGCTTCATTAGTTTCTGGATTTATTTTACGAAACTATTTTGTTCTAAATAAGATCCTTGGTACCCCAACCTGGGTTATGATTTCACTTTCAACAGCAATTTTTCTTTTTATATGCCTCCATTGGCTCACTGATGTAAAGAAAATGTTATCCTGGTATAAGTATATAAAAATAGCTGGGACTGCAACTTTAACGTGTTATTTAATTCCTTATCTTTTTTACAGTTTTCGAACTTTGTTTGGTATAGTGCTGCCTGAATTTTTACTTACCGGTATAATAGGGTTATCGAAATCCTTTTTATATTCTCTATTGATTATTAGTATTTGTTGGGGATTAAAAAAGGTAAAAATTCAACTAAAAATCTAATTTGTGATTAAGTCTAGATTTACATTAGGAATATCTAATTGTAATTTTTTTCATTAACCTTAATAATCTAAATTTTCACATGATAAATAAATATTTAATTAAAGTAATTGATACCAAAGGTGACTATGATATAGGAATCCTTATTTTGAGGATCTTCACAGGATTTATAATGTTTTTCAATCATGGTATTGGCAAGATCACTTCAGGGTCTGCTAGATGGGATAGGCTAGGGCATGCGCTCACCGATTTGATTGGTTTTGAGTTTGCCTCCATCATTTTTGGATTTATGGCTTCTTTCTCCGAGTCTATAGGGGCGCTTTTAATTGTAGCTGGACTATTTACACGTGTTTCATCCTTCTTACTATTTTTTACGATGGTTGTTGCATCATTAAAACATATTCTGGAAGGTGATTTCTCAGAGCTTGCCGTCATCTATGCATTAGTGAGTATGGTAATTATGATTACTGGGCCTGGGAGGCATAGCGCGGACTACCATTTAGGCAAAAAATTTGATTAAATTACGTTTCAAGTTTTGTAATAAAATATGAAATATTTTAAATATTATATTTCAACGATCACTCTATTTAGTGCAATGAGCTTTTGTGCGAGAGGCTCCCATTATCCCACAATATATTTCATTGGTTTTTCATTGTTTATTATTCTCGGAGATATTTTTATTGCAGAAGATGACAAGGAAAGGAAGTATGATAATGTATTCCTACTAAACCTTCCTATTTACATAAACCTACCAATCCTAATAACCTATTTAATGGTGGTTGCTTTTATATTGGGTGATAGTAGCCCTAATATATTCTCGACCTTTTTGTTAACATACTTCAACTTAGATCTTCTTTATGCTAGAGAAGCGATGACCACGCTGGACTCTATCTTTTTGGTTGCTCTCTCTGGTCTCTTTATTGGTATCATGGGAACGGTTCCAGGACATGAGCTTAGTCACAGGACAAAAGAAAAATTTGATATGTTTATGGCCAATTGGCTATTGTCTCTATCGTGGGACTGCGCATTTGCAATTGAGCATGTGTATGGGCATCATAAAAATGTAGGCCTGGCTATTGACCCTGCTACTGCAAAGAGAGGGGAGAACATCTACTCTTTTATAATAAAGGCTATCCTCCAAGAGCAAAAAGATGCCTGGATGATTGAATACGAGCGTTTGCAAAGAAAAGGCCTTTCACTGATTAGTTTAAAAAATAGAATGATCACTGGATATTCAAGGAGTGTATTGGTCACGGTCTTAGCATATTTTATAGGTGGCCTGAGTGGTATGCTAATTTTTCTGCTTTGCGCTTTTATCGCAAAAGCCCTGCTGGAGGTGATTAACTACACTGAACACTATGGACTTATTAGGATAGAGGGTGAGAGAGTATACCCAAGACATTCTTGGAACTCAAATAGCATTATGAGCAGTATCTACCTTTATAATGTAACCCGCCA
>CAZYDX010000172.1:0-3640 GCA_964646455.1 uncultured bacterium
AGGACTCCAGGTTTTCATCCTGGCAACAGGAGTTCGATTCTCCTACGGGCTACAATCTTTTAATTTTCTTTATAAGGTGCGACATAGACGAAAAAAGACTTAGACGCAGAACTCGAAACAAGTCCATATCCACCCTCAACATTTGATGCTGGAAGTACGTAAGTATTAAACTCTGGTAGTCCTTGGAAATAATTAAAGAATGCCTCATCAGTAGCCTGAAAAGTCATTAAGTGGTATCCATAATAGTCATAAAAAAGCCAAGACATATTTACTGGAGATGTTTCTATGTTCCATGGCCAAGGGTTGAGCTTGTAGGGGACATTATTCTTATCTCTTAGGTAAGGTCCCTTCCACCTAGCGTATGTACCCGTTGTATCATAGATTAAATTTGAGTAAATACTATCACGGACACCATTATCGTTCCAGTCTTCAAAATCTTCTTCTACATCCCAAATATTATTGTTATTAAAATCAGAAAAAGGTTCAAGATCTTTTTGTTCAGCCTCAAGCGCAAGTGAAATAATTCTTATTGTCTGATAATCATCCTCATTAAAATTAATTTTATAGAGTGGGTAACTGGCAAAACTCTCGGTAAAACAATTCCCTTGACGGAGAAATACTGTGTCAATAACTCCTGTTGGCAATGTTGATGAAGCTGAAAAATTTTCGATATTTATTGATGGCACATCATATCCGACCCCTCTACAAGTATATACGCTTGGCTCTACACTTTCTATTATTATATCACTAGGGATAGTTGTTTTTCCGAATGCAGATAGATTATTATAGTTAACTGTGACTGTATACTCGACCCCTGGTACAAATACATAAGAAGACTGCGTAAAATATCGTCCTGGTTTTCCTATAACAGGGTCTAATAATAAATCAAGTGTATCTCCTTTTATTTTAACTACTGCATTACTTATCCATAGTGAGTCAGATGGAATTTCTTCATCAATTTTCGCAGTACGGGAAACAAAAACCGTATCAACGAGTGGTTTGTTTGACTGGAAATGTGCCCAGACAGATAGCCTCTGTTCATAATCATACGTATCATCTAAATCCATACATCCAAAAACCATGAAACAAAGAATCGATATTAATAATAATCTTTTCATTAGAAATATATAGTTATACCAATCGTTGGGATTACAGGGAAAAGACTGATATCCTTGCGTTGCATTCGACCCTCATCTTCCTCATCAACGTTTACCTCTCCAACATCAGGCACTCCATTATTGTTCGCATCATGATCTTTTTCTACCCAGTCACCATCATCATCTATACCATTATAAATATTACCAAGTCGATAAACATACCGAAAAATATTCTTCCTATTATAGGTGTTAATAAGCTGTATAAAGAAATCTGCTTTCTTTTTAAATATTGTGCCATGCCGAACTGCACCTAGATCAAGCCGATGATATGATGGATACCTCCCGCTGTTTCTCACCCCTGGTATAGTGTGAAAAGTTGTATTCGGATCACCAGGTTTTTTCTCTAAATAATATCCTAGTATTGGTGTATATGCCTGTCCTGATTGCCAGGCCCATTTAAAATTAACATCCCACTTTTCATTTTTGACATAGCTCCCAAGAATGCTTACCGCATGCGTCCTATCCCAGTTTGTGTAATACTCTTCTTCACCATCTGTATATTGCGAATCCATCGTCTTACGTGAGACTGAAAATGTATAGGCCATCCAACCGGTAAGTTTTCCAACCATTTTTTGACCAAATAATTCTAAGCCATAAGCATATCCATCTGAAGGGGTAAAAGTATCTCTCACATTCTCATCAGATACATCTGCATCTGTTGATGATCTAAACTCTTCATACGTAAGCATATTCTGTAATTCTTTATAATATCCCTCTACCTGTACCTTATATACATTCTGAAAATACTCTTCATAACCAATGACTAATTGTTGGGCTGATGCTGGGTCTACTGATTTATCTACCGCCAGCCAATTATCCAATAATGGTGGATTAAAATCATCTTGAATGGTCTCTATAAACTGATGATAATTCCCAAAAGCAAAATTAATATATCGATCATCTGTCAATAAATATTTTGTGCCTAATCTTAGATCAATAAACGGCTTGTCAGCATATACACTATAAAAATTATATCGAAGGCCTGGCTCAACAACCATCCGCAAATTAGGTTTCCACTTAAGCTTAGCATAGGCAGCTCCCTCTATTGGATTTTCTTGGATATCAAAAGATACATCATCCTCAAATGTGGTTCTATATTTTATACCGAGTTGCTTGACCTGTAGTCCATATCTCCACTCAAAATCTTTAGACTGGAAGTATGACATGTTCGCTGAAAATGTTTTATCCTGAATTAGATTTTCATTGTTAAGTCCATCCTCGCCTCCAAGACCAAAATTTGTAAAAAACTCACTTGATGCAATTAAAAAGTTTCCGATTAGTCGTTCGCTAAAAACTCTTCGATAAGTTAGGCTTATGGTATTATTACCCCAATCAGAACTAAGTCCAAGATCATTAAACTGAAAATCATCAAGACCACTATAAAAGCTGATAGAGAGCCTGTCTTTTGGCGATAAATCAGAAAATACATGCCCCTGAAAATCATAAAAATAATATGGCGGAATATTGGGATTGTTTTTGAAAATCTGATCAAAATATGTTCTCCTAGCTGAGATTAACCAGGCACCATTATAACTTGGCCCCTCTAGTGTTGTCTGCGCAGATAATAGTGATACACTCATTTTCCCATCAAATTTATTTCGGTTTCCTTCTCTACTGAGCACATTAAGTACGGCTGATAGCCTACCGCCATATTCTGCGTTGTACCCTCCTTTTATAAGGTTAGCCTCTTTCACACCATCTACGATAAAGTTTGAAAAAACCCCTCCTAGATGAGAAGGGTTGTAAACTGTAATCCCATCTAATAGAATTAGGTTTTGGTCTGTATTCCCGCCTCTAATAACAAGGCCAGTGCTAAACTCTGATGTTGTTAATACACCAGGTAAGGCTTGTATGGTGCGAAAAAGATCTGGCTCAGCCAATGAGGGGGCAGCTTTTAACATACGAGGCGATAGATTTATCCTGCTTGGCTGGATATTGTATTTTCTCTGAATTTTTTCAGCCGAGACCTCTACCTCACTCATCGAAACTGCCTGCAAAACAAGCGAAAGATCTAATTTTTGTGACTCCTGTCTGCTTATTTTGATATCTTTATTAAGTACCTGGTAACCTACATACGATACTAAGACTGTATAATCTCCATCAACAATCTCTTGGATAACATAATATCCATTCATATCAGTTGCCATCCCAGAGCCAGTCTCCTTAATAATGACATTAGCACCAATGAGTGCTTCTCCTGTAGCCTCATCAGTTACAAAGCCATATATGCTACCTCCAGACTGTGCATATAGGGGATATGTACTTATTGAAAATAGACTAATTAGTAAGGTCAGTGATAATTTTTTCAGCATGCGTATTAACATTAATATTATTATAAATTTTTTCTATCTTTAAATCTGGCCCAATAACAAAGGTCATCCTCTTAGGCGTAATTAGTCCATTTGCTCCATAGCTTAATGCCGCAACTTTTGTCGAATCAGAAAGAAAATCAAAAGGTAGATTATATTTATCTTTGAAGTCTC
>CAZYDX010000173.1:0-3637 GCA_964646455.1 uncultured bacterium
ATTTAAAAAATGACTGGCGGAAAAATGAATTAGCATCACCTGACGGTATCTCAACGGCTATTCTTGAAGACGGTTCTAGCCGGTTGGCTATCGTTGACCAGTGGAATTCGAGGATCTTGGTTTATGACCTAGACAAAATTTTACATGAAATCAATTTATAACTGGTTTAATATGAAAAAATTGAACCAAAGAATTATAAAACTTATATCTAATATTCTTTATTTAGTTGCTATGAAAGGTATCCTTTTTTCACAGGGTTTGGATGATATCCAATTCTGGCATGCAGAAAAATTCCAGAAAAATATTAACGATAAAACCAGTCTGTCGCTGGAGCAAGATTTTAGATCTGGTGAAAACATGAGTAAGTTACTTTATTTACATGCTGATTTCGGGTTCAAACGTTCTCTTAATAATTCCTACTCAATCAATCTTAATTTTAGAGAGGTCTTTGAACAAAAGGGTCAAAATTTAACCCGTGAACATCGTCCTCATGTGCAAATAGCGTGGAAAGGAAAGTCGGGTCAATTTTCTATATCTTCTAGGGCACGTATGGAATACAGAATAAGACAGGGTAAAGATTCTGTGTTTAGAAATCGTGATATGATTTCTCTGAGTTATGGTAAGGGATTTACATCCCTAAAATTAGTTCCTTATCTTGCAAATGAATTATTTTATGATTTTGAGAAAAACGAATTTAATAGAAACCGATTTTATGTTGGCATAAAAGTAGGATCAATAAAATCATTTAAACCGACCATATATATTTTGATACAAACCAAGATCGCAAATGATAGTTTTACCCATATTGGTGTATTGGGGTTTAAATTTAATTTCTGATGGCAACATTAATAATTGCGTATTTATTATATGAACATATACTTTCCCAATAAAATAATAAATACACATAAATATTTATAAGTTATATAATAACAATAATATATATATCACATAATATTAGTTAAAAAATTGGATATTTGAAAACTACAGCCGATTGATTTTTAATTAAACATTATGATCAAATCAAAAATATTCAAATATCTTATGGAGCATTAAATTGTTTATAGTGTAGCCGATAGTACAAACAATAAATTTCCTATCTTATTAAAAACTGACAATCTTCCAATATTGTCAGTGTATAATAATAGGGTAAGATTGATATAATTAATATTTGTATTCTGGTTTTAATATCATTTAATAAAAAAGATTATTCCCCCGCACGTCCAACATAAAAAATTTATCATAATATATATAATAACACTCATAAGTTATTGATAAATTTATACTAATAACTCGATAATTTTACTATAATTATTCAGAAACCTAAAATCAATGACGTTCATTATCAAATTAATATCTCGCTATCGTCGGATCAATCTCTCTAGACCAATGATCAATTCCACCTTGTAAATTCACAGCATTATACCCATTTTCTACAAGATATTGACACACTTGAAATGATCGCATACCCGTATGACACATGACAACTATTTCTTTATCCCTATCAAGTTCAGATAATGAATTTGGAATTGTTATCATAGGCATATGCATAGCACCATTAATAGCGCATATATTTACTTCATTACTTTCCCTAACATCTAAAAGAATAAAACTGTCTTCAGAATCCATTTTATCTTTTAATTCAAAAACTGATATTTGTTTAATAGCATTCATCTTAAAAGTTTCCCATTTTATAATTATCAGTAATCACACATAAAACATCTCTTTCCACACACCAATTTACTGCAGGTTTAGAATTTACTGTCCACATAGTAATACCAAGGTTATGCTTTTCCCATTCTTTAATCATTTCATCATCAGCTAAACTCGCATCTATATGTAGGAAATCTGGGTGTATCCAATTTGTAAGGATCCCGAATCTATAATCTTCAACAATATAACCCACATATAGCTCCGGGTGAAAAATTCTCATATACACCACAACAAAAGGGTTAAAACATGAAATAATGTGTGGGTGGGGGATAGTACCCGACCTGCTCATTTTACCAATTGTTTTTGCAATTGTAAAATCAATTAATGATTTACACTTTATTTCAATATTAATAAAAATATGGTCAGGTATTTTTTCAAGTACATCCGTAAGTCTTGGAATGGGTTGCATATTTTCAGGATGGCTTCTATCGCCTGTACGAATCTGATTTAAATCAGAAATATTCTTCTCATAGAGCCAGCCATTTCCGTTTGTTTCTCTCTCCAAATCGAAATTATGAGAACACACCACTGTACCATCTTTTAATTGGCACACATCCATTTCTATATATTTGAATCCATAATTAATTGCATCCATGAAAGCTTCTATCGTATTCCCTGGCGCCATAACCATAGATCCTCTATGAGCCATCATTACCGGTCTACTATCATTTTTAAAAATAATATTACCCCGAGCCTGCCAATAATACCGGTGCCTTATGACCAGCAATAATGATAACGTAATAATAAATAACTCTAACACTATGGAGAAACAAGTACAAGATGTCGAAAACTTTCTGATCCCCGAATATAAGTTTCATCAAACCACGTAGTGCGGTATAGCCCATTATGATATAGATCTGCCTGATCCCTATAATGTGGGCTATTAGAAATCCCCGACTGCCCGGTAGGAAGAATAAACTGTGTTTCATTCAAATTTGAAAAATCGACAATTCGCCTCATGGATGCACCCGAAGTTTGATAATAGGGATCATGGAATGAATAGCCTCCAGCATTGGGTGTTTTATCGGACCCACCCGAACGGAATGGACCTACACTAAAATCAAACAGCCAGTTTAAAATACGAACTTTAGATAACATATGTTTATGTGTCACAGAGTGTGCATCTCCCCATTTCCAGTTCGAACGATTGATGCCATATCTATTTTCAATATCTTGAATGGCGTCAACAACAGATAAATATAATATCTCATCTAATGTTTCTATTTTCATTTTTGATTCAATATTGTCTATCCAAGATGATTTTCTAGTTTTTAATATTTCCCTAATATTTCGATGAACCAGGTATTTCAAACCCGTATAGGCATCTAAATAATTTTCACCCAGCAGGCTGAGTTCATCTCCATAAAGATTAATTGTAAGGTTACGCATAATAGCATGAAATATAAGTGCTGCTTGAGAATCGACAGTTTCTATTCCATTCCACTCCCTAAGATATTTAAATGCTCTAGCAAGATTTCCCGTTTCATTTCCTTTTTCAACATCTAGTATATATGGTGTTATTTCCTTAGCAAATTGAGATGTAAGATCTAATTGAATAGATTTCATATCCTCAACTGTTGCATTATCAAGAGTGTCTAGTCTGTTTTTTATCTGCTCTGCTCTACTAGGATCTGCCCAGAGCCCACTGATATAGTAGGGGAAATCGCTACCGATAGTTTTATTGTTAGCAGTGGATATATACCCGTCTGAAGGATTAAAAAGGAATGGCATTTTACTAAATGGGACTTTCCCTTTCCAGTCATATTGAGAATCATTTCCCGGTCGAGGAACCATGCTGAACCCTTCTTTACGTATCGGGATAAACACAGCGGGACGCCAGCCTATATTTCCATTAATATCGGCATATACAATATTTTGCCCGGGAACACCAAAGTCTTCCACAGCGCTGGAAAAATCATCCCAGTTT
>CAZYDX010000174.1:0-3584 GCA_964646455.1 uncultured bacterium
AGATATTTATAAAGGGGAATTTGTTTGGACGCGAACTGGTGGACTTGAAGATACACTGGCTCCTTATACAGCAGAATTAATAAATGATGAGATGAAAAAAGGAGCTTATAGCCAAATTCAATTAACCAATATTCCTGAGTTTGTTGAAAATGCAATATATACGCTTACAATCAATGGAATAGATCGCGCAGGTAATAAGGCATTAGAAAATATCATCCTTGGAGTTGAATACGATTTTACACCACCACAATTAACGTGGAATTCACCTATGAGTGGAGATGCGGTCAATCATAAAAAAATCAGCTTCTCTAATAGTGAATTATTGAAATCAGGCATTGTTACCTGGACATGGCTGTCAGGGGTAAGAGATATAGATAGCGTTCATACTATGCAGCTTTACGATCAAGAATTAAACGCAGGTTCTTTTGGTCCATCTTCTATAGTAAACGCTCCTCCATTAGTAGATGGGGGTATTTACGCCATCAGCTATTCTGCTTTTGATCCTGCAGGTAATGAATCCAATTTGATTAAAATTGAGGATATACTTTACGATATAACCCAACCTCAGATTATTCTATCGTATCCATTAGCTAGGTCTATATCAAAAACGAGCGCCGTTACGTATTCTTTATCTGAAACCCTATACGAGGGAGAGTTTAAGTGGATGTGGCTTGGTGGGGTCAATGATCCATTTGCGCCATATACGGCTATTTTAACTGAAGAAGAAAGACAGGTAGGAAATCACATAGAAATTGAACTTTCTAACAACCCTACCGTGGTTGAAAATGCACTTTATACGATGTCGCTATCTGGTCGTGATCGTGCAGGAAATAAAGCTAAAAAAGCTTATGTTCCAGGCTTGCAATATGATTTTACTCCTCCTGAATTATCAATTATCAGTCCCGATACTGGTTCCGCGATAAATTACAAAGAAGTCCATTTTTCAAATAGCGAACTATTGCAATCAGCTCAAATGATTTGGGAGAGGACCGGAGGTAATGATGACCCGTTGTCTCCACATATTTCTGAGCTTGAAAATGATGAGCTTTTAGGAAAAGAGATAGGACCAATAACCTTATACAATCAACCTCAATTAAATGATGGTTCCGAATATACATTGCTTTTTGTAGGATTGGATCCAGCAGGAAATATAAGCGACACAATCAAAGTAGTAAATATATTATATGATATTACAGCTCCATTAATAACGATTACCTATCCACAGTCCGATATTTATACTGCTGAATCCAAAATGTTATTTAATACCAATGAAGATTTATATGATTTTCAAATAAATTGGGATGGTTTATCAAATAATGGCAGTTCAGATAACATCCAATATATACCTGCTTCAGAATTAAGTTCTGGTGATTATAACTCTGATAACCTTTATGTACCTGAATTAAAAGATGCAACGACGTATACTATTTCAATTAATGGCCAGGATAGGGCTACTAATAGAGCCGTAGAGGCTAAAATAAATGATATTCGAGTTGACTTAACCCCACCAGAGTTTTCGAATCTTTTACCACCTTCTGGTTCTTTTATTAATTTAGCAAATATCGGATGGTATTTATCGGAGGACATTGATAGCGGTACCGTTTATTTTCAGCGCGCTGGATCTGAGGGAAGGTTAGAGTCTGTTTTAATTGGTGAAGAATTAAGAGGTGGTCAGAAAACACCTGAACCGCTTTCAAATTATGTAGCTTTGAGAGATGGTGAGGTATATACAATATCCATTATTGGTATAGATTTTGCATCTAATATTTCAGAAGAGTTGTCTGTTACGGATATAACCTACGATACTTCACCTCCAATAATTTCTATGCTTTCTCCTAAGTCTGGCAGCTTTGTTAATTCAAATCATATAACATTTTCTGTTAATGAGCCCATGACTCAAGCAAAAATGATATGGGTAGGAGAAGGATTAGATCCATTAGAATTTTCTTTACGTGAGGCAGACATATCTGAAGGGCAGCACACGTTAAAAGATTACGGTGTTACTCCTCAAGAAAAGATATACTACTCCATATACATTGAAGGGACTGATCGAGCAACAAATACATCAACATCCGACACATTGACAAATGTCACATTTGATATTACCCCTCCCGAGTTTTCAATTAATCAACCAATAGATAATTCGCCGGTAAATTCTACGCAATTAACACTTTTTATTAGTGAACCCTTGAGCACTGGAAATATAACTTGGACATCAACAGTTGGCGTAGATACCAATTCTCCCCATGTTCGTTCTTTCTCAGAATCTGAGAGAACTGAGGGCGAAAAAAAGGATTTCATATTTGCCGATGTACCGCCTTTGGTAGATGGCGTTTCCTATAGAATCACAATATCTGGTACAGATCTGGCTGGAAATAAAGGTATAGATGTATCCATTGAAAATATACTTTATGATATAACACCTCCAGAGTTTATTGATACAGAGCCACCGAATAATTCTTTCATCAAAGAAGCATTTATTAACTACACGCTAACTGAAGATCTAGTAGATGGAAAAATATATTTTGAAAACGTTGGTGGATCATCTGATCCAAAAACAACGCACATGATTACTCTAGCGGGTGGTAAGAAAAATAAAGGAGTTCAGGGTGGTAGCTTACCTAAGTCCTTTATTCGTTTAGTAAATGGATCTATTTATAACATTCGATTTGAAGGTGTAGATGCAGCTGGAAATATGGCCCCAGAAGTTCTAATAGAGAATATTGTGTTTGATAATGAAAAACCCGTATTAAAAATCATAAAACCAGATGACAACTCATTCATAAATAGTCGCGACATATCATTTTCAATTAGCGAAGATTTGGATAGCTCAACATTACTGTTAACGAGTATTGCTGGCACAAATGATCCAAATTCACCTTATCAAGTTGTATTAAGCGAAGATAAGAAAAAAATTGGAACTCTTGAAAATGAAGTGTTTAATGAATTTAACTGGGTTGACGGAACAACGTATAAACTAGAAATAGATGGAATAGATTTTGCGGGCAATGAAGCCGAAAATACTATAAAGCAAAATATTACCTACGACATCACTAACCCTATAGTTAGTATTGTTAACTTAAATAATAATATATATATAAATAAGGATATATTAAGTTATACTTTAAGTGAGCCATTAGCAAAAGCAATCTTATTGATAACTCAAACTGGTGGGATTGAGGATACTTATTCTCCTCAACGTATAGAATTAATTGGCAAAGAACTCAGTAAGGGTAGTTTCGAAGATTCAAACTTTCGAAATAAATTAAAGCTCAATAATGGATCTATATATACATTTGAATTAAGTGGAGAGGATTATGCATCTAATTTATCTAACACCGCATTGATCGAAAATATAAATTTTGATAATCAGCCACCCGAAATTTCAATTAGCAGACCCATAGACGCAGAGCAAATTAAATCTACAGTTATTTCCTATATGTCAAGCGAGAACCTTGAATCTGCTGTTGCCATTTTTACTCAAACAAGCGGCACTGTTGATGTAAACACCCCACCCAGAGTTGATTTAAATCAAAAAGAATTAAAAAAAGGCGATCATAGTGATTATGATTAAGGAATTACTT
>CAZYDX010000175.1:0-3535 GCA_964646455.1 uncultured bacterium
TATGACGCCCATTTAACCAACTAACACGTTTCCAAACACGGTAGCGAAAAGAAGGTTTACCATTTGGACACGTAAAACAATCTCTATTTCCTCCAACTAAGTGTCTAAATGCGTGACAACCAAATGTGTAACCAGCCAATAGAATTGGATTAATTGTTAAAATAATTGAGCCAACCCCAATTCCAAACTGACCATCTTGAAAAAAAGATAATATTGCATCATAGCTCAGTATTAAAATAATCCCGATAGCTAAATAAAGAGTAAAACGATGTAAGTTTTGAAAAATAAGTAGCGTTGTTTCACCTTTATATTTTTTATTTCTTATACCCTTTACTGAACATCCAGGAGGACTCATAAAATAAGCTCTATAATAAAATTTTCTATAATAATAGCACGTCATTCTAAATGATAGAGGACCTGCAAGAATTAATATTGCAGGAGAGGCAGGAATGAGCTTTGGCCACCAGGACGGCCATGAGCCGAACCATGCGTGATCTATTGGAGCCCCCCCAGATACAGCTTCTTTAACAAAAATAAGAGGAGAATAAAAGGGCGATAAGTACCCTCCAAATCCACTATGGCCGTTGCTCCACCAATAATTATTAGCTTGAAACATAGCCCAGGTTGTATAAATCACAAAACACATGAAACCAAATCCTGTCCACAGCGGCTCAACCCACCACTTATCAGTACGGTTCGTATATAAAAATCCCTGATTATCGGTATGTGTGCTACTCTTCATTGTAGATAAGACTTTAGAAATTAATATTCATAATTAAATTTTTTGAATTCTTTTTTATATACGTCCTGATAGTATTGCCCCAAGATGAGACCCATAAAATAAAATGACAACATTTGTTAATCCTATCAATATATATATCAGCGCTCTTTTTTTTGAATTAAAGAGAACAGGTTGTTTGGTGCGCCAAATGAAAATAGAACAAAAAATCAATATAGATATAATTTGCATTAATCCATGATTTTCCCATAGAGGGAATGTGGCAAACAAATGTCCAATTAAATTATCATCAATCAAGCCGGTTATAATGGAAAAAACCGAAGAAAAAAGAGCTAAAAGCATTATCAACCATGAAGTTGTTAATAATTCCTCCTTTTTGAAAATAACAGCAATAAAATCAAATAAAACTGCAGATGAAAACAAAGCAATTGGGAAATGAATAACTAATGGATGCCAATCACTAATCATAATTTTTTAGTTTAATTCCTGAATAAACACTAATTACCCACATTGCCCATAAGAAAATATTTAAATACACAAAAGGAGTTGTAGGTATAAAGGTATATAAGATTATTCCTATACCAGTAAGTCCAATAAAATAAGCCAATTGGATAGTTACGCGTGATATATGAGTACCTAAGCGTGTGACATAAGTATAGCCAATAGTTAATAATCCAATTAGACTAACCCACCACCCAAAAAATCTATACAGAAGCGTGAGGTAGGCTGGAAGATTTCTATTGATGTCTGCAGCAAATAAATCAGCATATGATTCCTCAAGGAGTGTGGTATTTGCAGATTCATCAAGTAACCATGGCTCCGGAGCCAGTATCCATACAAATCCAGCAAAAAAAGCACTAAAACCAATTATAAAAAAGGGCATCATTGTGCAGTTATGTAAGGTTTTTGGGTTCGTCATTTTTAATCCTTAAATGAATCTAAATAATTTTCAATTATAAAACTCTTTAAAGTTTGATTTGAATTATTATACTTATCCTGAATGGTTAATGTATCAGGCCCATTAGATATCAAATTATTCAATTCTAACTCTAAAAGGGGCCTTTCATTTTTAATATTAAATATTCTTGATCTCTCATCTAATCCATCCAATGCAAGTTGTCCAATATATTCTAACCAATATCCAATAGATTTTTGTTTTGGACCTATGTTAGAAAAGGATAGATCAGCTGCTAGTGTTGATAGATTAATTTTATCATCTATGGACCATGAACTTATCTCATCAAATAATTTATCTCTTACATTATTGCTGGTTAGTAATCCCACTAAAAAAGCAGCAGGAATTAGCTCCTTACCTCTATTTTGACGATCTGCCGCTCTTACTTCAAGTACAGTTTTAAATCGAACATGTGTGAAAATCTGTCTAAACGCTGAATATATTAGATTATCATTATTGTTATCTGATAAAATCATGGATCCTAAGTTATTATTAAATGCGCTAAATACACCTTTAGGATTTTCGATAAAAATAGATTGTCTTGATTGTAGCCACTCAACATATTTATTGATCATATCATCAGCATCATGAATATTGTGCTCAAAAAGAGAACCACACCTTGGGCTATCTGTGTTATCCCAAATTTTCCATCGCAGGTTATCACTATTAGCTAATTTATTTTCTATAAATGGTGCATTTGAAAATAAAATACTAACCAATGGCTGTATACTATCCGCTATAAATGCCATCTGATTTGCATCCTCTTCATTTGTATAATCAATATTAACTTGAATGCTTGTTGTGTTGCGCATCATCCAAGGTCCTAATGTTCCGGTTTTTTGAAATAAATTATTCATGAGATGATATTTATCTGAATCGATTAATTCAATTTCGAAGGGATTGGAAATTGGTTCTACAGAAAAATAACCAATATCAATTTGATTTTTATTACAAAGTTGTCTTTGGGCTTCCATATTGATTAAATATTCATCAACGATATCCCATAAACTAATTTTAGGACTCGATGCCCATTCTAATTGTCCTCCCGGTTCAAGGGAATACGTATATTGATAATTATTAGCCACTTTATTTATATCAGATAATAAATCCGAGGCTGAGTATTGACCTTTATTATTTACAGGAACCCTAATTAAGCTACCCCGATTATAGTAGAAGCTTTCAATTTCAACACCAAGCTTTCTCTCTTTTTCGTTTACTGTCTTTGAGAGAATCATTGATTTTATTTTATCAAATAAATTCATTTAATATCTTTTCGATACATGCTTTTGTGTAGCATCCGCTTGATTGATTCTTCACCATTCTTTTTTAATAACTGATCAACTTTTATCCAGGAAACGTCTTTCGATTCATCGCTGACCAATATTTTTTCTGAATGCTTGTTTGCTTCAAAAAGATATCGAATATCAAAATGAAGATGCTCAGGCACCTCGCTATATTTTGGTATTGAATGAATATCTATATCAAATATACTATCAGTGACAATTTTGAATTTTTGAAAGCCAGATTCTTCCACAGCCTCACTATAGGCCACTTTTAGTAAATCTTTATCACCATCAGCATGGCCACCAAGTTGTAGCCATTTATTAAGTTTCTTATGATACGTCATCAAAACCCAGCTGTTTGATTCATCAACTATCCATGCAGACCCAGTAAAATGACCATATAAATTAGATCGGTTAAAACAGTTATTGTTATTATCCAAAAATTCAAAGGTTTGCGCTATAGCCCTTTTTTCTTCAGGATAATTAGCTAAATATTGATTCAAATTTTTTCGAAGTGCTTGAATAGACATAATTTTCTTTAGTTAAATGTATGAAAAT
>CAZYDX010000176.1:0-3391 GCA_964646455.1 uncultured bacterium
AAGATATGGTTGATCTCCAAGTTGATTATTTTTCAATTCCTTCTGTAGAACTAATAAAAATGTTAGAGGAATCTAATTTGGAGAGTCAATACCAAAATTTTTCTGAAAGATTATACAAATGGGATAATAAGCTTTTAAAGACTTCAACTGAGGCAATGATATATGTCAACTGGGAGAGAACAATAATGAAAAGATTTTATGAAGATTATTTTCCTGAAGAGGTGAAAGACCTTTTAAGAGTCCAATTATATACTGTAATAGATAATCTAAAAAAAATTAATACAAGTCAGAGGAATGAGTTTTTAAAAGAAACTTTTATCTTATCAATTAAAGAATTAAAGTCAAAGTATGGTGATGATGAGACCAATTGGGTTTATGGCCAAGAAAACTATAAGCACATAAAAATTAATCATCCATTAGAGGATATTGTGAATGATTCTATTTATAATATTTTAAGTTTTAAGACATATCCTAGGGGTGGAAATGGGTATACTCCTGGATCTACTAGCTCGAATTTGAGTCAGTCATCTGGCGCAAGTTTTAGGGTTATAATTGACACTAAAGACTGGGATAATTCTTTAGCTACTAATTCACCAGGTCAATCTGGAGACCCAAGAAGTCCTTTTTACAGAAATTTGTATAAAGACTGGGCAAATGATAAGTATTTTAAGTTACTTTATTCTAAGAAAAAAATTAACTCTAACCTTCACAGCAAAGAGGTTTACTACCCTAGATAATTATGATGAAGCATTTTACTTACTTTTTTTTCCTCTTAGGAATTATTTCATGTTCAACTAATGAAGAAAACCCACCTAATGTAATTGTAATAATAAGTGATGACCAAGGTTATGCCGATGTTGGGTTTCATGGGAGCAAGGAAATTTTTACCCCAAACATTGACAGGATAGCTAATAATGGTGTTGTATTCTCTGAAGGTTATGTTTCGTATGCCGTATGTTCACCAAGTAGAGCTGGACTAATTACAGGAAAGTATCAGAATAGATTTGGATATACTAGAAATATTTTATTAGCCCCTAAAGATTCATTGATGGGCCTGCCATTGTCAGAACAAACACTCCCAGATGTTCTAAATAATGTAGACTATAAAACGAAGGCAATAGGGAAATGGCATCTTGGTGCTCACGAATCTCTTGTCCCAGAAAAAAGAGGTTTTGATGAGTTCTTCGGATTCTTAATTGGCGGACACAGGTATTTCCCTGAAGACCTTACTATAAACGATTTGACAGAGGCAAGAAGACAAATGGATGGTTATGTCACTAGAATTTATGACAACGGAAAGAGAATTGATACTAAAAAATATCTAACAGAGGAGTTATCTGATAATGCGGTACAATTTATTGAAGATAATTCTGATAATCCTTTTTTCATATACCTTTCGTATAATGCTCCCCACACTCCATTGCAGGCTACTGAGAGAGATTTAGAAAGAAATAATCACATAGAAGTTGAGAAGAGGAGAACTTATGCTGCTATGGTATCATCTATGGATGATGGGATTGGATTAATATTAGATAAACTTGAAGAGAAAAAGATTTCAGATAATACTATAGTTATCTTCTTCTCGGATAATGGAGGAGTAGAGTGGTATAACTTCTCAGATAATGGAGTATTAAGAGGTATTAAAGGAGACTTCTTTGAGGGTGGCATAAGAGTGCCATTTACTATGCAATGGCCAAAAAAAATCAAACCAGGAATCACATATGATAAACCTATTATTGCCTTAGATGTCTTTGCTACTGTGGCATCAGCTGCATCAGCAGAAAAATATATAAAAAATGATATTGATGGTGTAGATCTTTTACCATTTCTCACTGGTGAAAAATCTGGTTTGCCTCACGAATATTTATACTGGAAGAATCCAGATAAAGATATTGATGTAGTAAGAGATGAGAGATATAAATACCTAAGAATTAAAGATGATGAGTATATTTTTGATTTAAAGAATGATATAAGTGAAGAAACAAATATTATTAATTCATCAAAACCTATTTATGATAGACTTAAATCTCAATTTAAAGAATGGGAAAAGGGTATGATAGATCCAGTTTTTTTAGATTTGGGTAGTGGAAAAGAATATAATAAGCTTAATCCTGACAGGTGGTTTAATTCTAGTCAAGAGAAACAGTAAAAGGCCATCCCTCAAATTGTTTAGATTCATTTAAACTTACATCGACATACCTTGGCCAACACTCAAATGTTACTTTATTTTGAATTTTATCAAATTTAATTACCCCATATCCAGCACCATTTGAGTTAGTATCTGGATTTGCGTATGCGTGCATAGTAATCTTATTATCAAATCCATCTTTATACCTTCCTGTCCATGGTAAAAGATTATTTGAATTTTTTCCAGCTTCTCCATTTTCCGGCCACCACCATCTGCTGTAGTAGTTGTTAACAATAGCAGGAACAACGAATGCCCATGGACCATCCTCATATTCTTTAATTCCATGATGAATTACAGTTGGTAGATGTTGGTCTCCTGCAATATGTACAGCATTTGCATTTTTTATAAGCTCAAGAGCCTTATTTCTTCCTTTTTGAGGCCAACCGTTTGAGTCTAAGTCAGCATGAAGTCTATTCTCTTTTTTACCATGAAGATGGGCGCCACCACAAAATCCAGTCTGTGATAAAACAGCCTTCATATTAGAATTATTTTTGTTATTTCCCCATTCTTCTAAAAAATTAAGTTGTCTTTCTCCCAGAAGTACAAGGTTATCTAAATCTATTGAACTGGGGTCATATTCAGGGTTTCTTATATGATCTGGTCTTGGTCCTTGTTGTGGTATTTTACCGTTAGGTCCTGATTTAAATTTACGATCTTCAATAATAGCAAAGTCAATTCCCCCGATAATAAGGTTGGTATAATAAACCCCTATTCCTTGTTCTATTGGTGTGTTATCATATGGGTCTGGGAGGTGATTAGTTTGAGCTCTTTCTACCATTTTCACGTACTCATTATGATAAAAATAACCACCATCATTTCCTGCTGGTGATGATGCAATTTTCCCATTTTCTCCCCATAAATTTCCTTGTCCTATGTCATGGTCATCAGGTATTGTTATGCAAGGTCTATCTCTAAAGATTTCTCTAAATTGCATTCCAAATTTCAGCCATGCAGCTGTATGTTCTTTATGGTCATAAGACTGATCTCCTGCAAAAAATAAAATATCTGGATCAATGTGTTTAATATTATTGATATAATTTTCCCTGTCACCTCTGTCTTTATTGCTATTACATGAGAATGCAGCCATTGTTATCATGTTTTTTTCATTAGGGTTTTTTCTAACTAAGCCTTCAAAATATGCATTATCACCATGCCTTAGTCTATATTTTATGTCTTTTGTGTCGTCCCAGTTTTCAACTTTAA
>CAZYDX010000177.1:0-3346 GCA_964646455.1 uncultured bacterium
ACCTCTTGATTGTTTCCGGTCCGAAGGTCCCACCACTCGTTTCCATCAAACTGACTATTATGATCTAGCACTCTCACTAACTCACCAGAAATGGTAAAAATACTGATCCTACACTCTTGAGGAAGATTTGTAAATCTCATTTTTCTAGAGTTTGCTGTCTCATTAAACCGCGAACGAACAATATAAGGATTTGGAACCACTTTAATTGTATCCAACGTTGTATCTGCTACAGCTGCTACTTTACCAAGCACACTCATATCAGATACCCAATTATCACCATTTTCAAAAAATTTAGGAGGACCATACTCAGCGATAATTCCATTCCTCCATGGATATACTGGTCTCCATGTATTGTCATTCACGCCATCGTTATTTTCATCTATGAATAGAGTAGACGGTTGTATATTTTTAGAACTATTTGAGGTCACCCAAAACATTTCACCAAAAAACACTGTATCATTTTCTGAGTATTCGGTTGTTGGAGCCCAAGCCATATTAAACTTCTTACCAGTTGGAATACGATAATTTATTATTAGATTAAAATTATATTTTACAAGCTCTTCACCAGCGATAGATACAGTATCATTTGTAAATGATATCTCTTCACCTCTGGTCCAGCTCAAGTCACCCACCCCTTCCTCAACGCCCTCGGATGGATTATTATTTGTCCCCATATCAAAACAAGTAAGACCCACTTTTTTATTTGTATATAGATTAGTAATCCTAAATGGCAGACCCATCGTACCGGCACCAACAGATATTGAATCTCCCACTGGCTCTGAGAAAAATTCTATCCCATAATTGAAATTTGGCCTTCTAAGGTAGCTGGCCAGATTAGTGTAGGTCATTTCAATTTCAATCCCATAATCGAAAAACCATTGAATGAATTCGAGAGAATCAATTAGAGACCCATCTTTGTTAAGCAATGCATAATGATAATTACCCTCTTCAAACGAAGGAGGTGCAGAGGGGTTAAGAGGAAGCGCGTTGTCGAACTTAAAACGTATTCCGTCCATCATATCACTCCACCGATCTAATGGCTGAACAAGCTGATACTCTGGAACAGTAATTGTTGAACTTTGAATTACAGCTCCAGGCAGATTAATTAGAGAGTCTTCTTGGAAAAACGTCAAAGATGAAGCATTAAAATCTTCTGTGTATTTCGGCGAACCATCAGAATCAACTTCATAAACATAAACCAACGGATCTTCAACAGCAATTCCATCAATCGCTAGAGGACCCTGACTTGCCTTCACCTCATACTTCAATAGCTTATCACCTGAAATCTCTTCACGATCCACAATAAAATAATTTCTTTCGCCAGTACCAATATTACTGGAATCCGATAAAAATATTGCCTCGATATCATTCTCATCGGGGAAAGAGATATTACTTGCCGTATATCCAGGAACAACAGTTATAAAATTATTGTCTAAAGGAGATTCTCCTCTAGCTGTTTCTAAATATGGGTATCCTCTTTCAGGATTAGATGATGACCTGACCAAATTGCCATATATGTCATAATAATTGAGGATACTCGGACCCATAAATTTATCTGGGTTTGTTTCTGCCCAAACAGTATCAGAAGTATAGGTTAAAGTAGAATCATCTAGTATATAATCAATACTAAATGGCTCTAGGCCTATATCATACGCACAAACAGTATAGGTATACTCAATTCCATCAACGACATTTGAATCAATAAATGAATATTCAATTCCAGAGTTTACTCCCAAACTAAATCTTGGTGCTAAAGGATCTAAACCGTATATAGAGGTATTTCTTATTAAGGCATCAGCATCACAGCCTTCATTGGTATAGATACAATGATTAATATCCATTTCAGAAGATAGATCAAATTGGGCATATGGAATCCACCCAATAAAATTTCCATCAAAATCAAATAGCTTATCCTCATTTCCACCCCAAGTTATCCCGCCATCAGTGGAGCGGTAAAGCTTGTAGCCTTCGAAATCCGCATAGCCAGTTAATGAATCTATGGAAGCCTCCGCACTAGCATCCCACGATACTAGAACACGATTGTGATCTGCAACAGCAAATATTTTTGGTGCATTTGGTGCAGAAAAATCACTAAAAATAACATCAACATGATCAATCGAAACAGCACCCTCAGAGTCAGTTACCTGCAGCTGGTAATTATACTTTGTATATGAGGATGAGGGATTCAAATCACTTATTGAAAAAGACGAACCATTATATACAGAACCACCAGGCCCTGACCAAGAGTAGGTCAAATCACTACCGTCTGGATCGTATGAAAAACCAGCATTTAAAGTAACAGCTCTGTTTTCAAACTTTGGCACTCTTATATCTCTACCTGCATCAGCAATGGGGCATATATTTTCTTTGATTGTTACTTTTACTGTATCACGATCTGAGCAATGCTCCTGCCCAGCAATTGTCTCAGTAACTATTAACTCAAAGCTATAATCTTTACTCTGCTCAAGATCTACAGGGCTGGTCACTACCAAATCTCTTG
Source organism: uncultured bacterium (assembly GCA_964646455.1). Classification (GTDB taxonomy): domain Bacteria; phylum Fidelibacterota; class Marinisomatia; order Marinisomatales; family UBA1611; genus TMED80. The sequence goes on from CAZYDX010000177.1 coordinate 2,501, forward strand.
AAGAATTCCCTTCCATCTCTAGTGTCTCATCAAGTAGTGACCAAGAATAGGATAACCCATTCCAGTCTATATCATATGATTTCGCTGCTGAAAGGATAAAAACAGACTCACAGGTTGTAATGTCATCTCCAGCGTCTGCATGTGGAGCTGTGTTATCAAGATATGTAACAAGCAATGTATCAGAAATATAATTTTCACCATCATCAACAGTAATAGAAAATCGAAAAATCTGATCCGATGAAATACTTGGAAATGTAAATGTGGAAGTTGCTGAATTTTCGTTATTTAGATTCGCACTATACCCATCCAGTGATACCCACTGGTAATTCAAATTAGAATTATCAGGGTCAGATGAATCTGTAGCATCCAACAATGCTGTCGTCTTACATCCACTGCTGATAGTAAGATCATCACCAACTTCAGGAATTGGACACATGTTCGCCTGAACAACAACCAAAACAGTATCAAAGTCTTGACATGTCTCATCATCATCGTAAACCCTAAGTCTAATACGAAACTCAGTATCTTGACTAAGATCCTGAGGATAATTGAAATATGGTTCTGCTCTTTTTGATTGACTACTTGAAAAAGAAATACCCTCATCAAGAGAGACCCACTCATAATTTATAGGACCGCCTACAACACTGGAACCGGTACCATCTAAATAAACACGGTAATTACTACCAGATTTTTTTCCACCACAAACGGTCATATTTTGGCCTGCGTCTGAGGTGCAAACCTGGCCATAAATGAATTTGCTAAATATTATAAAAAAAATTAATATAGGTCTTTTCATCAAAACTCAATTCCTAGTGAGACCTGATGTGTGGATCTTAAGAGATCATA
>CAZYDX010000178.1:0-3344 GCA_964646455.1 uncultured bacterium
ATTAATCTTTCGCTGATCTGACTGCGTCTTCAAATTTATTTAATGTTTCATCAATGATTTCGTCCGTATGTGACTCACATAAAAACCAAGGCTCTCGTGCATCATTCTCAGGCCAAACACCATGAATATATAAATAGTCCATAATTTTCTCATACATTTCTTCATCATGATAAGCCAAATCTCTCACTTCATTAACTGGCTGATCTGTTAGTATAAAGCCCTGCATACTGGGATGTCCAGTCATCTGGTGTTTAATATCTGCAGCATTCAGTATTTGGTGCATCCCTTCTTTTAAACGTTTACCTCTATCTCTAATTCCTTCTAAAACAGGGGAAGAAGACAATACCTCTAAAACAGCTTTTGCCGCTGCCATACTTGAGCCATTTGCGCTAAAGGTACCTGCATGTGTAACGCTACCACCACCAATAACACTCATGATATCTTTTTTCCCACCAAAAGCAGCAACAGGAAACCCATTTCCAAGGCTCTTAGCATATGTAGAAATATCTGGGATTACGTTATACTCTTCTCTCGCTCCACCATTCGCTAATCGAAACCCAGTTTTTACTTCATCAAAAATCATTACTATGCCATATTCGTCGCAAAGTTTTCTCAGATGGGCAAGATACCCCTCATTAGGCTCTAGGCCTGCGATATTACCTAAACACGGTTCAATCATCATTGCGGCAATATCACCGTGATGATCTTTGACTACCTTTTCAACTGCTTCAAAATCATTAAATGGTACAGAGAAAACATAGTCACGAATTTTGTTTGGAATACCAGAGCCAACCTGAACAGGTATAGGTGAATGTCTTGACCCCATTGCTGATAAAGGAGAGCTAGCTGTACTAAAAAGTACATAGTCATGTGCACCATGATATTGACCTTCAAACTTTATAAATTTTTCTCGCCTGGTATACCCTCTCGCCACCCGTAATGCATGCATTGTTGCTTCTGTCCCAGTGTTTGTGAAACGTAGCATTTCCATGCCTGGAATCATGGAAACCATCTTCTCAGCTACCTCAGTTTCTAGTTCTGTAGTAGCAGCAAATGTAATTCCATTTTTTACGGCATCTGATACTGCATTATTAACCCTCTCATCTGCATGGCCTAAAATAATTGGGCCCCAACCTAATCGATAATCAATAAAAGTATTTTCATCTGCGTCTGTTATATAAGCACCTTTTGCATGGCTAATCACTGGTGTAGACTTAGGCCCCCAATACCTAAAATTTGAACTAACTCCCTTTGCAATAACTGACATTGCCCTATCAAAAATAGATTGTGCGTTATCTCTTTTCAGCATTGTTTTCTCCTAAATAAATAAATGATATTTTTTCTTTATCTTAATTTAATCTAATTAATTGAAATGTGCTGAATACAATAAAGTTACTTTATTAGAAATAATATTAATTATTAACCACTTATCTACAATAATTTTAAATACTTAATTTATCTCATATGAAAAAAACTGCAGTAATTTTATTATCAGGTGGTCTTGATTCAACAACCTGCGTAGCCATAGCGAAAAACCAAGGGTTTGATCTTTTTGGTCTAACAATCAACTATGGACAAAAACATATATTTGAATTAGAAGCAGCAAAGTCTATTGCCAGTTATTTTGATATAAAAAATCACTCTATAATTGATATTAATCTTGGGAGCTTCGGAGGTTCCTCACTTACCTCAAAAACTATGAAGGTACCAAAAAATAGATCAGCAGATGTAAATGATATTCCTTCAACCTATGTTCCAGCAAGAAATACTGTTTTTTTATCTATTGCGCTAGCAAGAGCTGAGACAATCAATTCATTTGATATATTCATAGGTGTAAATGCACTTGATTATAGTGGATATCCTGATTGTAGGCCTGAATTTATATCTGAATTCGAAAAATTAGCTAACCTTGCAACAAAAGAAGGTGTAGAGAAAAAAGGGCATTATAAAATTCACACACCTTTAATTAGTCTCTCAAAATCTGAAATTATTCAAAAAGGGATGGCCCTTAATGTCGATTATAGTATGACATCATCATGCTATGACCCAAATATTGAAGGAAATCCTTGTGGAGACTGCGATGCTTGCGAATTAAGGTTAAAAGGATTTATAGAGGCTGGTGAAAAGGATCCTCTAAACTATATTTAGTTAGCCATGTACAAAGTAAAAGAGATTTTTTTAACAAGACAAGGTGAGGGGTATCATGCCGGTAGAAAATCAGTATTTGTTCGCTTTAGCGGCTGTAATCTATGGAGTGGATTAGAGAAAGATAGAAATAAAGCTATTTGCAATTGGTGCGATACAGATTTTATTGGAACCAATGGATTAAATGGAGGCAATTATTCGTTAAATAATATAGTAAAAACAGTATGTGAATTATGGCCAGAAAATATTAATGAAAAACCATTTGTAGTTTGTACTGGTGGTGAACCTCTATTGCAGCTTGATCAATTTTTTGTAGATGAAATACATAAAAGTGGATTTGAAATTGCGATAGAAACCAACGGAACATGTTTACCACCTGATAAAATTGATTGGATCTGTGTTAGCCCGAAAAAAAATACTGATTTGATTTTAAAAAACGGGGATGAATTAAAATTTGTATACCCTCAATTAGGTTTTGAACCACAACAATTCGAGGAATTTAGTTTTAATCATTTTTTTATCCAGCCTATGGATGGAAATAATTATAATAAAAATGAAAAAATATCAAAAGAGTTCATTAAAAAAAACCCAAGATGGAAACTCAGTTTGCAAACACATAAAATATTAGGATTTCCTTAAATTCAGCCATGATTGTATATAAGAAATTTAATATTGAATCAGCTAGGTCATTACCGAACTTACCAAAAACGCACCCTTGTCATAATATACATGGACATTCTTTCAAGATAATAATTAGTGTTGAGGGAACTATAGATGAAAAAAGTGGTTTTGTAATAGATTTTCAAGAAATTGAAAATGCATTCCAACCTATCAAAACAATGCTAGACCATACATACTTAAATGAGATAAAAAATCTCTCCAATCCAAGTAGTGAAAATATTTGCGTGTGGATTTGGGATAAACTTGTATCAGTACTTCCAAATATTTATAAAATAGAAATAAAAGAGACAGACTCCACTGGCTGTATATATAAAGGGGAACAAAATGGCAAAAGCTGAAGGGGAAAATTTTAATTTTGAAGACACATCAAAAATAGATCCAAACTATCTAGAAACTTTTGATTTTGATTCACCAAATCAATATATCAAAACAGTAACAAATGAGTTTAGTGCCGTATGCCCATTTAGCGGTTTACCAGATATAGCAAAAGTAATTATTGAATACTTTCCAGCTGGTGG
>CAZYDX010000179.1:0-3341 GCA_964646455.1 uncultured bacterium
CCACTGTATTGCGTATCCTCATCAGTCGTTTCCGTCAGATCATAGGTCACAGGTGCGTCATTTACTGCGTCTATGGTAATTGAAATTTGAGATGTGTCTGATAATATCCCATCATTCACAGAATAATTAAATAGATCAACACCAGAGTAATTTGTGTCTGGATGAAACGTGAACAAGCCTGCAGTAACGTCCGTGATTGTTACTATCCCATTGACCGTACTATCGATAATCGCATATAATAGATCATCCTGCTCCACATCACTTGCAATAAGCGAGCCACTGTATATTATATCCTCATCTGATACAAAAGATGAGTCCAATGACACCGGTGCATCATTAATTGGATTAAGCGTAATAATTAATGTTGAAGTGTCAGACAAAGAGGTATCTTGAGCAAAATACGTAAGCGTGTCCACACCATTATAGTCTAAATCTGGCTCATATGTATATGCACCTGATGTAGTATTTGTAATTGTTAGAATACCATGCGCCGGACTATCCACAATGCCGTAGCTAAGCACATCGTTTTCTACATCAGAAGCCAACAAGATCCCACTGTACTGCGTATCCTCATCAGTCGTTTCCGTCAGATCATAGGTCACAGGTGCGTCATTTACAGCGACTATGGTAATAGAAATTTGTGATGTGTCTGATAATGAACCATCACTTGCAGAAAAATTTAACATATCGGTACCTGAGTAGTTTGTGTCTGGGTCGAATGTGAACAATCCTGCAGTAGGATCGGTAATTGTTATTACTCCGTTTGTTGTACTGTCAATAATAGAATATATTAGTTCATCCTGGTCCACATCACTTGCGATAAATGATCCACTGTATATTATATCCTCATCTGTTGCAAAAGATGAGTCCAATGACACCGGAGCATCGTTAACAGGGTTGATTGTAATGGTTACCATTGAAGTATTACTATTATCTGTTCCGTCATTCGCTATATAGGTAAAAATATCAGTGCCGTTAAAGTGAAGATCTGGAGAATATAAAAATTCGCTGCTGCTGATACCAAATACGCCATCGTTTACCCAGTCTGCACTAATAACCTGCCCGTGGTTATTATTGCCGCTTATATCATTAACCATTGTGCCCGAACCTTCATTAAAGTTCCAATATCCTTTAAGGCTCCCACTTGATGTGTATATTTCTGATGAGGATAGCGGGCTCAGCCCATTATATATTTCAGTGATTGCTGATGTGGATATGAATGTGTCCCAGATAGCAACGTCATCTATTTCACCATGAAACCCGGTACCAATCTCAAGACTGTTACTGCTGCTGGCGTTTGAATAGTGATTGTGTCCTCCTGCATAACTACCGTTTATGTAGGCCCTTAGATTTCCGCTTTGTCTATATGCTACGATATGATTCCATTCGTTTAGGTTTACAGTCGAAGTCGTATTGAAGTATGACTGACTTCCTATCATAATGTGAACAGTACCATTTGAATTTAATCTAATGTGATAGGCGCCACCTTTTGTTACAATATACTGGTAGTCAGCAGATTCTACTGGCTTAAACCAGGCTGAGAGGGTTAATGATGAGCTTGTAAGGTCTAAGTTATTTTCTAAAGAGTCACCCATATCTACGTGATCATCATCGCCATTAAATGATAGTGAACTATTTGTCTGCATCAGGCTTACAGTTCCACTTGAAGGATGTGTTAAGATACTATAATTAAGCTGATTTGTTTCCACATCCACTGCATCTAAATATCCTAATCCATCATTGTCTTCATTAATAAATAGACTTAAATCAGATGAAACTGGAATATCATTGACCGAGTCAACATTTACGACAAAACTCATAAATAAACTGTCTATACCGTTATTTTCTATTCCACCATTGTCCGCTATGCCTATTGTTATTATGGATGTTCCGCTTGAGTCAGCAATTGGTGTAAATAATAAGCTTCCAATACTGTCAGCGCTTGTGTAGATAAGCTCTGGATTTGGAATCAATGCCGTATTGCTTGAGGTAGCGTTCAAGACTATTGTCTGGTCTTCATTTGCTGCTCCAGAGGTAATACCGGTCAGGGTAATATTTTGCTCAGCAGCATCCTCTAAAATGGTAAGATCCTCTAACGCAGTAATTGTGGGCACATCATTGACCGGAGTCACTGCTACAGTAAAGGTAGTCGTATCCTGATCTAGGCCATTGTTCTCTGTACCGCCGTCATCCTGTACAGTCAGAGTAATGGTTACAATTCCGTTTTGGTCTGCGTTTGGAATAAACGTCAGCTCACCAGTAGTGTTTGGACTGCTATAGCTAATGGTTGGGTTTGCTATTAAAGTCGTATCACTTGAAACAGCGGTAACCGTAAGAGTCTGGCTCTCATTGGTTTTACCAGTGCTGATCCCAGCCAGAGAGACGGTCTGCTGAGAAGCATCCTCTAAAATGGTTAGATCCTCTAAAGCAGTAATTGTAGGAATATCATTTACCGCTGTTACCGCAACATTAAATGAAGCAATCAATGTGTCTACCCCAGTGCTGTTTATTCCTCCGGAGTCTGCTACCTTTATTGTGATCGTTGATGTACCATAATTATCAGCAACAGGAGTAAACGCAAGACTGCCAGTATTTTCTGGGCTGGTGTACGTAACCTGCGGATTTGAAATAAGATCTGTGTTGCTGGATGTAACCGTCAGCGTAAGGGTCTGAGGCTCATTGGCTGCACCTGATCCAATTCCTGCTAATGAAACGGTCTGCTGGCTAGCATCTTCTAGTATGGTAAGATCCTCTAACGCAGTAATTGTGGGCACATCATTGACCGAGGTAACAGAAACGCTAAAAGATTTGGTTACCAGATCAACACCATCATTAGATGTACCACCATCATCCTGCACTGTAAGTGTAATCGTAGCTGTTCCATGCTGGTCAGCCTTTGGCACATAGACCAGACTCCCTGTAGCAGCTGCACTTGTATAATTAATAGTTGGGTTTGCAATTAGAGTTGTATCACTGGATACAGCCGTAACCGTGAGCACCTGAGTCTCATTTATCTTACCAGAGCTGATACCTGCTAATGAAACTGTCTGCTGGCTAGCATCCTCTAGTATGGTTAGATCCTCTAACGCTGTTATTGTCGGAACATCATTGACCGGAGTGACCGTTACCGTGAAGGATGTTGTGTCCTGGTCTAGGCCATTATTTTCTGTTCCACCATCATCCTGTACCGTGATAGTAATCGTTGCTGATCCATACTGATCAGGCTTTGGAATATAGGCCAAACTTCCGTCAGCGGCTGGACTGCTATAGCTAATGGTTGGGTTTGCTATTAAAGTCGTATCACTTGAAACGGCTGTAATTGTGATTGCCTGCGTCTCATT
>CAZYDX010000180.1:0-3336 GCA_964646455.1 uncultured bacterium
TTGGGGAATAATAATATGATTAAACTTGTGAACGATAAATTTTTGCCAGGCATTGACATTTATTTTACGGAAGGCCATACAGATGGTTTAATGCATCCAATTATTTCTGATAGTAATATAACATTATTCTATGGTGCAGATATTTTCCCGACTGCTGCACATATACCAATACCTTGGGTGATGTCTTATGATCTACGTCCAGGCCAAACGGTTAAAGAAAAAGACAGGTTACTTAAAAAGATGTATGGTGAGGAATGGATATTATTTTTTGAGCATGACCCTTTTTATCAGGCGTGTACTATTGGCATGGAAGGAAAACATTATTGTATGAATAGTCCGGTGGTTATTAGTGAATGATTATGAAAAAATAGAATCTTTATTTCATGAGGGACTAAACAAATTTAGGTCTGGTGAATATTTTGAATCTCACGAGTCTTGGGAGGAGTTATGGTCAGATTATTATCTACCGGATAGAAGATTTATTCAAGGTCTTATTCAACTGAGTGTTAGTTTTGTTCATCTTGAGAATGGCAACTTAAAAGGTGCAAAAAGCTTGCTCAATAAATGTATTGAAAAATTTTCAGAATATAATGGTATTCAACGCGGGATTAATATGAATGATCTAATGATAGAAATAAATCAAGTAAGTCATGTATATGACAACTTAATTTCTAGTAATGATTTTGACTGGGGAATCATTCCAAAGATATAGTTAACATGGGAAATATTTTACTCTTTATTAAAGATTTTGAACTTGGTTCTAAGGTTTCTAGTGCTTGTGTTGACCATGAAAAAAACGTTGAATTTTGTGATGAGAATACCAGCCCAGATGATTTTGTTGAAAAATCACTCTTAGCAGTTATTGATTTAGATGAGTCTGTATTTTTTTCTGTAGGTTTAGTTTCTGAATTGAAGCGATATGGAATAAAGATTATTGGCGCGATGGAAGAGGTCAAAGCTAAAGAATTAAAAAAGCTGAGATCAGCAGGTTGCGATATCGTATTACCAAAGTCTAGCCTGGTCAAAAATATTCCTAGATTGCTAAGTGAATTAATCTCTTGATTGAGACTCTTGTTAAAAAACAACAACGAGCCTCAAAAATATATACCTTATTAGTTAGCGCATATCCAGATGGGGGAAAATGTTTCCTTAACTATAGTTTCCCACATGAGTTATTGGTTGCTAGTATTTTATTAAAAAATTGTTCCTATAAACTTGTCAACGTTGTCTCTAAATATTTATTTAATAAATATCATTCTGCTAAGGATTTCGCTTATTGTAACAATGATAGTTTGATAGAAGATATCAGCAATATTAATAATCATAATGAAAAAGCGGAAAATATAAAGCAAGCGTGCCTCGATATTGTGCAAAAACATAATAGTGTGGTTCCACACAGCTATGATGATCTGGTTGTGTTGCCAGGGGTAGATCATACAACTGGCAAATTATTAATAAGTGAAATATACAATATTCCTACTGTGGTGATTGAGACTCATATGTTTAGAATTATGAGACTATTAGGTTTTACAAGAAGTGATGATATTATGAACATTGAAAAAGATATAGTTAAGGTTTTTAATGAGAATATCTGGTTAAGATTAACTTATTTGGTAGTTGATCATGGTAAATCTGTATGCCATAAGATAAAACCTAAGTGTGAGAGATGTATTTTAAATAGATTATGCCCCTCATCTACTTTTTAGAGTTTGAATTATTACACTAAAATAGATTAAATTTAGACTTCTCAAATACTTGTATAATACAAATATGACATATCCAATAATTACAAAAAAATATCACTTTTGTGCATCTCATAAATATGGTAATGACAGTTGGTCTAAAGAGAAAAATATAAAAGTTTTTGGGAAAGACTATAATACCCATGGGCACAACTATATTTTAGAGGTATCTGTCACTGGTCCCATCGACCCTGGTTCTGGATGGTTAGTTGATCTTCAAATGCTAAATAAATTGGTAAAGAAAAAAGTGGTTAATATTTTGGATCACTCGCAAATAGAGGTAGATATTCAATGGTTTAAAGATAAACAACCATCATCTGAAAATATTCTGATTTGGATATGGAGTGAAATTGCTAATGAGATCGAAAGTGGGACATTGCACAGGCTAAGGCTAGTGGAAACTCACACTATTCATACTGATTATTATGGGCCCAAAAAATAATTTTAAAGATCAGTTCTATTTAATCCTTTCTGGAGTTTTTATAGCTTCTTTAGTGACATGCAATCTAATAGCAAATAAATTTGTAACTGTAGATCTGGGATTTAAAATTTTTATTGTCTCTGCAGGGATTCTTCCTTATCCATTAACTTTTTTAGTTACGGATCTGATTTCAGAGTTATATGGCCAGAGAAAAGCAAATCTTGTTGTCTTTGCTGGCTTTATTGCATCTATGTTTGTTTTATTATTTTTGTGGCTTGGAGGGCAGTTCAATGCTATCCCTGAGTCATTAGTTAGTGATGATATTTACAATTCGGTATTTAGAAATGCATGGAGGATCATAGCTGCATCAATGATTGCCTATTTATTTGCACAGTTTATAGATGTACGTATTTTCCATTTTTGGAAGAAATTAACAAATGGAAAACATCTATGGTTACGAAATAATGGTTCTACAGTTGCTTCACAGTTAGTAGATACTATTCTGGTAATATGTATTTTGTTTGCTGGTGTTTGGAGCACTAATCAAATATTTTCTGCTATAATTGATGGGTGGCTATTTAAAATGTTAATGGCTCTAATAGATACACCAATTATTTACGGAATCATATTTCTTCTTAAAGGAAAAATTGACATAGCTAAGGGTTGATTCAATAAAAGGATAAAGAATGAAAGAAAATGAAAAGATAAAAAACTTAACTATCTCACTTTTAAAAGAAATTGGAGAGGACCCAGCAAGGGAGGGTCTTCAAAAAACCCCTTCACGAGTTTCTAAAGCTTGGAATTTCTTTTCAGATGGTTATAGCCAAGATCTTAATAAAATTATCAACAATGCCATATTTAATGAAGCTGGTAAAGATATGGTGGTTGTACGTGATGTAGAATTTTTTAGTTTGTGTGAACATCATCTACTTCCTTTTTTTGGAAAAGCCCATGTTGCATATATACCGGATGGTAAAGTTATAGGGCTCTCTAAAATCCCTAGAATTATTGATATGTTTGCAAAAAGATTACAGGTTCAGGAGCGCTTGACTAGGCAAATAGCAGAAACTGTTAAAGACGTACTAGATCCTATAGGAGTGGCTGTAATTATGGAGGGACAGCATATGTGTATGCAAATGCGTGGTGTAGAAAAGCAGAATAGTTTAGCAACAA
>CAZYDX010000181.1:0-3329 GCA_964646455.1 uncultured bacterium
GGTTTTTGATCATCCACACCTGCCTCGATACCCCCAGACTTATCTCCATTTATGCCAACATCATCATCAATAGCCCAATCACCATCATTATCAATAAAATCATCTCTAGACTCATCGATCATTTCATCAATGCCTTCATCGATACCTTCATCGATCGCGCCGTCACCATCATTATCGATTCCATCTCTGTACGGTTTTCCTATATCATCCTGGTCTAAGCTATAGAGTATGATCTCTGTTCCAGGGACTTTATATCTCTGCCAGGTATCATTCGCTGCTGTTGCTACCATTTCACTTGTCACTAATGGAGAGTTTACCTCTGCACCAAGGCCAACAGGGTATTCAAGAATATATGGATTATCGGGGCTTGCGTTATTATCTATTCCATCTGCAAAAGCCAGGCCAATGTCATTTGCATCTAGTCCAGCAACATGAATTATAGAATCTTGAAAATTATCATCTGGATCTGGCCAAATATTCCAATCTGTTGAAAAAGCCGCGTCTATCATTTCTTGAGTTATGATCGGACTGTTTTCTTCTGCGTTCCCATTATTATCAATCTTATCTGCAAAGCTAACTCCCGATTGGTCACCAAATGGGACATGCGCCATATTCTCATCAATCAGGCCATTACCATTATCATCGATAGCGTTTCCTAAGATTTCATCCAGTATCATAGTTTCGGATATTATGGGGCCGTTAGGCTCTCCGTCACCATCGTTATCGATTCGATCTACATTATTACCCGGGGTCTCAATAAATGAGGTCGCTGCTACACCTACAGGATCAGTCCCAAATGCAGGATTTCCAATGCCGTCACTATCCATGGACCAGGCGACATCATTTATAATACGAAAATCAGGGGTGTCATCACCTGAGTCGCCATCTCCACCAACTAGGTCAGCCAGCCAAAGAGAAAAAGCTACTTTATCATAGTCATATGATCCGTCGTTTGTAACCTCATGAAGAATAAATACAACGTCCTCGATCAGTATTTGTTTCCACTCCATTACCCGAACTCCGGTCAGTAGGCCAGCACCTAGTCTTGACATGTCTGTTGTATCAGGATGGTACGTATAACCGCTTAAATAGTTCATGTCATCTGATACTTTGTAGAATATTTCCTGTTGCGCGTTAAACTGATTTTTTCCAAAGTAACCGTTCCAACTTCCCGGCCACCCTGGATCATTTTCATCATCTGCCTTATCAGGCCAGGAATCGGGCCAGGTAGATGGATCATCACTTATTGTTACTTCTTTTGAGTTAGAATTTAGATATTCTGCGACAGGCTCCCAGGTCATTGAGTTACCATTTTGATCTGACCTAAAAGGTATAGTGACCAGAGGTCTTGACTCTTCTTCTTCTGTTATTACTTCAGCTCCAACAATAAGCGCACCCATTGCGATATATTCTTTTCCAGAGTTTACAGGCCACTCAAAAGGTACCCCGCCAGGAATAGTTCCGGTTCTTCCAATAATTCCAAAGTTATAGACAGTTGCTCTGACTTTGTTAACATCAATATTCGTGCCGCGTCTATAGTTTGGATTTCCCCGCTCTTCAGATTGAGAAAATGTCTGAGTCATTAATAAAGTAATAAGCGTGAATTGCTTTACCATCTTAGTTCTAATCCTAGTTGTATACTTCTTGGCTCCGAGTACCAGTCTGGGCGAGAGAAGTAGTCATCCAGAGAGTGTGGTCTCATTGGTTCATAAGGAGAAATAATATTTGCACGTACCTGCTCAACGGTGCGATTGGCTCTACCAGTATCACCGTAGACGCTAATCTCATTTCTGGTATCTAACAGGTTATTTATGTTGATGAACAGTTTACCTTTAAAATTATTAATCTTTATGCCCTTAGAAATTTTTAAATCAAAATTATATGTATATAGCTTGCGTCTACTATTTTTTATCAAGACATTCGCGAGCTGTCCACCTTGACCTTCATAATTTGTGATTACTGGAGTAAACGGGTATCCGCTACCATATTGAAAGAGAAGGGATGTTACCCAGCCACCATAGTCAAAGAAAAAAGAACCATTTAGATTATTATTTTGGTCCCAATCTAGAGGGATAATACTTCTAGTTGGTTCTTGCCCGTTTACGACTGCCCCAAACTCTTCAGAAGGGTCAGAGTTAGACCCTTCAGCTTTTTGGTATGTGTAGTCTATGTGCCAGCCAAACCCATTCTGGTAAAATCTATCTAGAGTAATAATAATGCCTCTAGTGTTAGAATAGTCTTTGTTGACATAGGTGTAGTATGATTTTCCATCGCCAAGGTCAATGGGAATACCACTAGATACGTAATCTCGGGAGTCTTTATAATATGCCCTTAGGTCAAGCTTAAGGCTCGGGAGTATCTCTTGCTGAAGGCCAATCTCATAGCTAACTGATCTTTCGGGATCGAGATTTGGATTGCCAAAAATCCCAAAGTCAGTGCCCGCGTCTGTAAGTTTAATCTCTGTGTTGTCGTATAGCAGACTAAAATCAGGAATCTTAAAAAAATAGCCATAGCTAAAGTGTACTACTCCACGATTAGATATGGGATATGCAATGCCAAGCCTCGGACTGATCTGGTTCTTGACTGCGGTCTTTTTCCACCAGCCTGTTTTTTGATATAAGTTCTCCTGATTGCCAAACCCCTGATAGTAGTCTGCATAGGTATAGGTAATGGGATTGCCTAGACTATCCTCAACAGTGTACATGACAGATCCCCAGTTTAAGTTTTCACGCTCTTCCATTGACAGGCTATCTAATGCAGGATTTCTTGGATTTTTAATATATGGTTCATGAATATTATTTGGGATATAAGATCTAGGGTCAAAGTATTCATATCGAATACCAGCGTTTATGATCATGTCCCCGTATTCGATTTTATCTTGTATATAGAATGAGCCCTCAACCGGATCAAACTCATAGGTGCTTCTATTAAAACTATTTTTCTCTGGAATAGATGGTGTAAAAATTTGATCTGATTGGCTAGAGTCTAAGAGTGAGTAACCATCCTGCTCAAGTAGGTGTTGCTGAAATTCAAAACCTAGCTTTATTTGATTATATTTATTTATCTGAGAGGTCAGATCCCACTTGAAACTATTTGTTGTAGTTCGCCGAAAGAACCTACCAGTGTTAACACCCCACCTAGAGAAGGTATACTGTGGAAAAAAATTTAGTCCCGTTCCATATTTCTCAGAAAGATCTGGAGTGATTGCCCCACTCAGATTCCGCCAGAACAAATGATCTGGAGTTATATATCTTTTATCAAGTGGGTCATTGTATAAATAAGAATTATAATCGTGAACAGACTGATTAATATTTATATCATAGAATGTT
>CAZYDX010000182.1:0-3324 GCA_964646455.1 uncultured bacterium
ATCATGCGCGTTGCCAAAAGATGATGCTTATATCTCCAAGTTGTTATTAATTCATCTAGGTCAATTAATTTACTTAGTAGCCTATACGGATTATGCAGTATAGGTTGATCACGATATAATAAAATCAATAACGCAGCATGTGTAGCTTTATAAGATAATCTATTTTCCCCACTATTTAATCTTTTTGAAAAAGCTGATTCATCAAAAAACGCGTTAAACATTTTTTCAGTGGATTTATACTGTTTAAAATGATTTTGTTTTTCACTGTTAGGTAATTTTTCATTCATCTCTATAATTTTTTTATCATTTAAAATCATTTTTTCTACGGCAATTCTATATTGATCCCAAAAATTGAAATCATCAAATTCTAGAAATGGCGTTCTCTCTAGCCATTGTTCTACTAGGTCAAATAATGATTTAGAATCTTCTGACTTTTTTACAGCATCTAATTTTTCAGTATTTATTTTTTCTTTATAATCAACACCACCATAGCCTAAACGGTTATCTTTTTGAAGCCCAATTTTATTTTCAATTAGCCTAAATTGAGCGCTCTGGAATCCCGATGCAGGTGTTAACAGATCTCTAAAATCTAAAAAATCCATCGGGGTCATAGTCTCTAATATTTTAATTTGATCTATAAGAAGCTGCTGAATTACATTGATCCTCCCAAGCCTTCCTACAACGATACCCACATGAGACTCATCAATTACATTTCTGTCAAAAACTTCAAAAATTGAATCAATTTCATACAATATCTGTTTAAACCAAAGTTCATACACTTGATGAGTAATAATAAATAACATTTCATCATGTGCTTTCACATTATTTTTATCACTAAGTAAAACCTGAGATTTTAGCAAAGATTCTATCTTTAAATAGTCGCTATAGTTTTGAGGGTTTGTTTTTTTTTTCATGATATGTAGATAATAATTTTATGATTAAATATAAATAACTTTTTAAGCCTACATTTCTTTTTCAGCAATAAGTTTGTAACCGTTTGAAAACAAACCTGTTTCTCTTTGATTCTTATCTATATATACTTTACCATCATCATTATGTGGATCTCCATAAATTGAGTGAATAGATTTAAGGCCACCAAGCCATTTCCTCTTATCACAAAGGTAAATTAAATCACCTGGTTTAGCAGACATACGCTTCATATCATTTTTAGAAAAATAAATTTTTGTGCCATCTTGATCTTTGATCTCAAAATACACCTCTACCTTCTCACCTATTTCATTATTGGGGGTAGAGCCCTTAAACATTCGCTTGGCCTCTTTAATAGAAGAGGCTACTAAACCCTTTGTGGCTTCTTTTTCATTATATTTAACAAAGTATACTGTAAGAATTGGAACAATAATAACTATTAATAATGTAAAAATAATATCCATAGTTAAGTCACCTGCTCCTATTATTACACAAAACATTATTAAGCATATTATTGCTGATAATGCTGACATCTCAATTTTTGATGATGATCTTTGTCTCCATTTAAGTATCAATTTATTCTGAAGATCAGATGTAAAAGTAACTAACATGCCTACACCTATACATGCAAAAGTATTATACAGAGCTCGTATATAAGAATAGGGCCTGTTAGGATTCATTTCAATACCATGATCAAAAGGAGCAATAAAAAATGCAGGGTAGCGAGCTCCAATAATCATTAGTGCAACACCACCAACAAATGTTGTGATTACCCCTGCTGGGGAAAATCTTTTCCAAAATACCCCAAAAAATATAGCAACAACTAATGGTGGAGTAAGAGTAGAATGAAAATAGCCGTGCGCCTCATAAACAGTTGGAAAGTTTTTAAATGCTAAAACAGCAAGAACGCCAAGAGAGGTGATTGCTATAGATGCCCATCTAGCAGCAACCAGCTCCTGTCTATCAGTAATTGGGCTACCTTTACCTAAAGAATTTAAAAATCTATTTATAGGTCGATATACATCATTAATGAAAATTGCAGCCGTTGCATTGATCAAAGTGTCAACTGTGCTCATCAATGCGGCCGTTAGCGCTGCCATTATAAATCCAAATATCCCCGGACTAGCAATAATATTTGCTACAACAACAAATATTTGATCAGGTGATGTGTCTGGACTAACTATCGAAGGCGTTGATATAGAAATTGCTTTACCAATCCATCCTGCATTACCAACAACAATCGCTGAAAGCGGAAGTATAAATAAAATATTTACCGCAGCCGCTTTTCTTCCTTCATTCACATTCTTGCATGCCAAAAATCTCATAATTAGGCCTTGGTTCATAAATAAAAACCCTATTGAACCTGCTATTGCATCCTGCCAAAAGATTCCTACAAAATTAAATCCTGGTGGCTTATTAAAATCAGCAAGTGGAAACTTCCACTTTGGCGGCAATAAATCCCAAAAAACATCAAACCCACCAAGATATGATATCCCTATAAAAAATAGTGCAAACCCAGCAAAAAGTAAAATAAATCCCTGTAATAGGTCTGTAAATATGACTGCTGTTTGGCCTCCAAAAGTAATATAGATACCTGTTATTATTGCGATTACAATTATTGCACCCATTAGAGTGATCGGGAACGTAGCACCAAATAAAACGAAAGATTTTGGAAGCATTGGTATTACCGCTTTACCTAGAGTAAGAAAACCTATCCCTATATACCCAATCATATAAAGTAATAAAAGAATTGTCGCTAAAAATCTGGCCGAGGGACTAAACCTTTTTTCAAAATACTCTGGTATCGATCTGATTCGTGAATACACTAAAATTGGTAACCATCCAAACATAAAGAAAGGAACAAAAAACCAGTCATTTAAATAGGTCATAGTCGATGATATTCCATGTTGGAACCCTTTTGCAGAATATTTAACAAAGCTATGGCTACCAACTCCTGTGGCAACAATAGACATCGTTATAAGCCACCAAGAAAATCTTCTTCCTCCAAAGAAAAAATCAGATGTGGTTTTTGTATATCTACCAAAATAGGAACCAAATAACATAACAGCTAAAAAATAGATTACCATTACAACCCAGTCAGTGGTTGTCCCTATACTATGAAATGTTGTCGTACCTGTTTCCATTATTATTTATCACGCATGCAAAATCAAGAAAAAATTATTGATAATATAAAAAATCCTATAATTATTATCTGAACATAAACCTCATTAGTAAAAATATTTTCCATATCAAAGTCTGATAATTTCATAAAACTCTCAACTCTTTCATCTTCATATAAAGATGTAATACCACCTGTCGCAAAATAAATTGAAACAAGAATCACTGAAACCATAATTATAAAAGAAAAATTAACAAAACCAAGTGCTGCTAAAGTCA
>CAZYDX010000183.1:0-3267 GCA_964646455.1 uncultured bacterium
ACCCAATGATTATGCAAATTATTTATGTAGATTAATAGAAAATTAATCTAACTTTTGCATGAGAAAAATTCTACTTAATATATTATATATTATTCTTATTGCGGGCGTGGCCCGGGCTCAAAATCTTGAGAGATATGGCCAGACTGATACCAGAGTCCAGACTAAAACTTTCCAGGATAAGAATGAAGAAGCATTAAAACTCATAAGGCCTACAATAATTTTAGAGAGTTCAGTAGATCCCAAGAAATATATTATAGGGCCAGGTGATATTTTCGGCGTAAATATTAATACAATTGAAAAACTATTTTTTTCTTTAGCAGTAGGCCCAGGAGGTAATTTACTTATTCCTGGCGTTGGCTCTGTTTTAATCTCTGGTCTAAATCTTGAATCTTCAATTAAAATTATTAATAAGCGTATTTCGAATACTTATAAAAATGCTGAGGTTGATGTAGCATTGCTTGATTTGAAAACTTTTAAAATACAAATATATGGAGCTGTTATTAATCCGGGTTTTGCTGAAGTTAAAGCTACCTCTCGTCTTGATGCTGCTATTGATTATTTAGGTGGACTACATAGATATGCTGATGAAGATAATATAACAATTTTCAGAGAGAATAGTGAAAGTCTAAATTTATCTTTAAAAAAATATCTTAGTGAAGGTGATTTAACAAATAATCCAATGCTTAAAGAAAGAGATAAAATTAAAATACCGTTTTTAAATACACATCAAAATCTGATGACAAAGAATATAACCTATAAAAAAGTTCCCGTTTTAGTTACTGGATTTGTTAAAAAACCTGGTGCTATAAATTTTTTTCCTGGATATAAGGCGAAAGATTACATCGGATTAGCTGGTGGCGTTAATGAAATGGGGAATGTTAAAAAGGCCTATCTAATCAGAGATGAAGTAAAATCTAAAATTAAAGACAGTCAAATTATAATACCTGGTGATCATATAGTAGTTCCGGAAGGAACTTTTGCTGTATTATTTGGTAAAAATAGTTTTTTGCAAAATCTAACTGCTCTTTTTTCTATTATTTCAACGTACACTATCATTTCTGATAGAATGGGGAATTAAAATTGAAACTCACTCAACACGAAAAAACAATTCTCGAATTAATTTCTAAACATCCTGATATTATTGATAATCCTAGTGCTAGAAAATTAATAGCTAAACAATATGGATTTACTGAAAAAACGCTAAGAAATAGAATTGGTGATCTAAAAAAATATGGTGTTTTAGATAAAAATATAAAAAAAATAAATTCACAAGAATTTTATTCAAAACAAACTGATCTTATAAAAATTATACCTTTTCTTTGGAATAAGAAATTTTCAATTATTAAGAATTCAATCATTATTGGAGTAATTACAATAATATTTGTTTTTAGTCTTCCAAAAACATACACATCAAATGCATTATTAATGCCACCGACTTCTGAAACTGGGCCAGGAAGTATTATGGGAGCATTATCTAATCTACCATTTGGTGCACTAATGTCACAAACTAATGATGAGTCTCTAAGTATTATTGCTATTCTTAAAAGTCGTACACTTTTTGAAAAAGTCATAGATAGATTTGACCTCATAGAATTCTACCAAGTGCCAAATATAGATAAGGCACTAATCGCTTTATCAGGCAATACTAAGTTTAATGTTGAAGAAGAAGGTACGATTAGTATATCAATAAGTGTTGATACAGACTGGTTTCATGATGACAAAAGTGAACTAAATGCAAAAAATTTATGTAGAGATATGGCAATATATTTTGCAGAACAACTAGATTTATTGAACAAATCTTTAAAGACAGAAGAAGCCTCATTTCATCGCGAGTTTATTGGTGAAAGATATAGAAAAAATCTCATTGATCTAAAAAATGCTGAGGATAGTCTTCGAGTTTTTCAAGAAAAACATAAAATGATTGCCTTAACAGAGCAAACATTAGCGACTATTGAGGCTGCAGCAGTGCTCAAGGCACAGATGTTAGCAAATGAGGTTAAGCTTGGAGTAATGCTAGGAGCATTAAATACAAATCATCCTGATATTGAGAATATAAAAAAGGAAAATAGTGAATTAAGTAAAAAAATGGATGAGCTGGAGTATGGCACTGGCTTAATTGACTATAAAAAAAGCAATCTTTTCCCTGTTTTAGCAGATATACCTGTTCTAGGTGTTGAGCTAGTTCGTTTGAAAAGAGAAGTAGAAATACAGAATACACTATTTGTGTTTTTAACACAACAATATGAAGAAGCAAAAATAAAAGAAGCAAAGGACACCCCAACAGTACAAATCTTAGATTATCCTCAAAAACCACATCTGAAAAGTGCACCGAAAAGATTAATGATATTTATTATTTGCTTATTTATTGCCACGTTTGTAAATATTATTTTCATACTCTATCGATCTGAATTAAAGATTTAAGGTCTATGATATTCATATATTCTATTCGTAGGTCTTTTTATTTTATCTAGTCAATAAATTTTTATATGAATAAAAAAATAATAAAAGCATTGCTAGTAGATTGATAAATAAATATCTAGTAAAATACCGAAACGTCACATTTCTTATTATACTCTCGGCTGCTTTTGGCCCGATAAGAAATATTTTACTTGGACGAATGCTTTCAATAAGTGATTTTGGCATTTATTCATTATCATTAACGGTTGTTGGGCTAATATATCCTTTGCTTCTTTTTGGGCAACAGAGAGGTTCAATTAGGTTTTTTATAAAGCATAGAGTAACAGACTATGACTGGGAAAAGCCAATTAAAATTTTATCATTTGTTGCAATAGTTATAAGTTGCATCCTAGTACCAATAATATCTTGGTATTATAACTCAGATTTATCGTTTATTTATTATTGTGTTTGTGCAATTATCTCCTCTTTAATTACAGAGCTACTTGCAAATATCGTTAGATCATCAGGTAAATACGAATTGGCTCTTATATTACAAAGGGGGATTAGAATTATTGCTGCCATTATAGTTATAATATTTTTTTTAACCGAGCATACAATATTATCATTAATATTTTATTTTGTTGGTACATTGCAAATTTTTTACGGGTTATTTATTTATATATATGTTATCTATAAAATAGAAATTGGTTCAAAAAAAGTACCCGTTAATTCTCAAAAAGAAGGTCTATATTTTTCTGTGATGGATATCATTACCCTAGCGAATGCGTATGGGATAAACTTAATTATCGCAGGAATGATATCTGTCGATTATCTAGGAGTATTTTTTGCGATTTGTATTATACTAAGGGT
>CAZYDX010000184.1:0-3238 GCA_964646455.1 uncultured bacterium
GATATACGAGACTACTCAGTTGTAGACCAAGTTTTTAATGAATTCAGGCCACAGATAGTTTTTCATGCAGCTGCCTATAAACATGTCCCTATGCAGGAATATTTTCCTTGGGAAGCAGTAAAAACAAATGTATTCGGAACATCTAACGTTTCTGATATTTCAGTTAAATATGATGTGGAAAAATTTGTCTTAGTAAGTACTGACAAGGCCGTTAAGCCAGTAAATGTTATGGGTGCTACTAAACGTTTAGCGGAAATGGTGACTCAGAATCAAAATAGACTTCAAAATAATACTGAATTTATGGCTGTTAGATTTGGAAATGTTTTAGGCAGTTCTGGAAGCGTAATCCCTATATTTCAAGAGCAGATAAAAAATGGAGGACCGGTTACTGTAACTGATCCAGATATGGAGAGATATTTTATGTCTATTCCTGAAGCTAGCCAGCTTATTTTACAGGCTGGTTCATTAGGTCTTGGTGGAGAAGTATTTATTTTGGATATGGGAGAACCTATTAAGATCATTGATATTGCTAATGAGTTAATACGCCTGTCTGGGTATGAACCTGAGTTAGACATTCCAATTACATTTACCGGAACTAGACCAGGTGAGAAAAAAATAGAAGAATTATCTTTGCCTAGTGAACAATTAGATAAAACAAAACACGAAAAGATTTTTGTGCTAAATGATCCTGATATTACAAATGAAACATTATCAAATATAATTATAGGTATTAAAAAATTAGAAGATGGTTTGTCCGGAAGAACTCCCAATCAAGTAAGATCTATTTTATCATCTATCCTCCCAGAATATAAACCAGATCTAGAATCAAATGAGCCAGTCTATTTAAGAGTAAAAGCAGAAGCTTAGATTTTTTTTGTTAATTAAGTTTTGAAAAAAAATTTTATAATAAACATCATCCAGATTATATTCCAACTATCAGAGATTTTTAATTTTTTCCCTTCTTTATGTGTTCTACGATTATATTGAATATCTACTTCATCAATAATCATATCTCTTGATACAAGTTTTGCCATTGTCTCAACCTCAATACTAAATCCTTTACTTTGTATATCTAGAGATTGAAATAAATTTTTATCTAATATTTTTACGCAACAGAGTACATCGTTTAGTCTCGAATTATACAATAAATTGAAAAGACCATTTATCAGATAATTTCCTATGGTATTTATTTCAAAGGTAAAAATATTATTTTTCTTCCATCTTACACCTACTAAAACATCGTTATTATTTTCTTCAAATCTTTTTATAAGATTTGGAATATCAGCTATATCGACTTCAAGATCTCCATCCATTAAAATAACATTTTGATTTTTTGCAGAATTAACACCCTTTAAAATAGACGCACCTTTGCCAATATTAGATTCATTTCGCAAAACATTATAATCTTTAAGATTAGCTAGTACTAAATCTGAACCATCATTGCTACCATCATCAATAATTATAATTTCTATGTTATCATCTAGTCTATCTAGTTTCTTTAATAGTGCAGACAACGTACGTTCTTCATTATAAATCGGAATTATAAGGCTATAGGTCATTTAATTTTAATAAAGCATGTTTTGATATATAAAAATCAAAACATTGGTATGCTCCTATCTATCCTTGGCCTAATCTCTTAACATGATTACCATTTTTACCATCATACACATTTCTTGTATCAATGATTAGTTGACTATTATCATAAATCATAACATAATCAATATTTGAATGATCTGTTACTATGACACATGCATCATAGCTAATTAGCTTTTCGCTTTTCAAATTAATTATACTATTCATTGATATATCATTATATGTTAGTTTAGGTACATATGTATCGTGGTAATCTATTTTCGCCTCTGCATTTACTAATAATTGTATAATATCTAGAGCAGGTGACTCGCGGGTATCATCTATATCTTTTTTGTAGGCAACACCAATAATAAGGATTTTACTTCCATTCAAAGACTTATGGAGTTTGTTTAAATTTGAAGATATTAAGTTTAGTATATGATTCGGCATATGCGTATTGACTTCACCAGCTAATTGTATAAACCTTGCTTCATAGTCTAAGGTTTTTAATTTCCATGATAAGTAGTGTGGGTCAATAGGAATACAATGGCCTCCAAGTCCTGGGCCAGGTGAAAATTTCATGTAACCAAACGGTTTGGTTGCTGCTGCATCAATTACTTCCCAGACATTAACACCTAATTTTTCACACATTATTGCTATTTCATTGGCAAGCCCAATATTTATGGCTCTAAATGTATTTTCTAATAGTTTTACCATTTCTGCAGTTTCGGTTGAACTAACTGTGACAACTTTATTTACAATGGTCTCATATAATGAAGCGCCAATTTTTGTGCACTTTTCTGTGATACCACCAATTACTTTAGGAGTATTGCTAGTATTAAAATCTTTATTGCCTGGGTCTATTCTCTCTGGGCTAAAACATAAGAAGAAATCTTTTCCCACATCAAACCCACTGTTCTCTATATATGGCAGGATTAATTCTTTGGTACTTCCTGGATAAGTTGTACTCTCTAGAATTATTGTCATATCCCTGTGGATATAGTTTTTTATCTTATTCATCACAGAGATTATAAATGAAATATCTGGATCTTTTTGCTTTTTTAATGGTGTCGGTACACAAATCGAAATAGAATCCAAATCTTGAACATTTGAGAAATTGGTGGTAGCAGTCAATTTTTTTTCTATAACAGCTTTAGTCAATAGTTTATCATCAACATCTTTAATGTAGTTTGTACCATTATTAATTAAATCTGTTTTCTTTTTATCTATATCAATACCAACCACATTAAATCCAGCTTTGATAAATTCAATAGCTAAGGGCAGCCCTACGTATCCTAATCCTATTACGCCAATTTTTGCAGTTCTATTTTGAATTTTTTTATTTATTCCCATTCTATATCAAATTTTTCTTTAGTTATTATGTGAAAGGAGTAAAACTTATTCGAAATTTGTCACTTTATCATAAGTAAATTTAATCTAACAAGTATATATATTATGTTTAAAAATCTTGATTATAGAATTCGATATGCTATTGGAATAGTATTTATAATGGGCTCATTATTTGGTGGGTTAGTGGGTTATGATTTGAAAAGTGTTGGCCAACAATATAATCATATATGGGTGCTTTCAATCGTAGCGCTATATGCTGGAATTGACTGGATTTCTAAGGCTATGGAAAAATAATTATGCATTTGGACTCAATTAA
>CAZYDX010000185.1:0-3214 GCA_964646455.1 uncultured bacterium
TGAGTCCGTTAATTTTGCTGTTGTAAGGAAGCTTCCTGTATTATTTCTTTGTGAAAACAACTTATATTCTGTCTATAGTCCCTTATCAGTAAGACAACCAGATAATAGAAAAATTCATAAAATGGTTGAGGGATTGGGTATTTCAACTTCATATGCTGATGGAAATGATACCAAAGCAACATATGATATTTTAACTAAAACAATTAATGGAATAAGAAATGGCGAAGGACCACATTTTATAGAATTTAGTACCTATAGATGGAGAGAGCATTGTGGCCCTAACTTCGATAATGATATTGGTTACAGAACAGAGGAGGAGTTTTTGGAATGGAAAAAATTAGATCCACTAAAATCTCTTCAGAAAATAATAAATCAAGAAGATAAGATAAATCAGATCAAGAATGAAATTGATAATCAAGTTTTAGATGCCTTTAATTATGCTGAAAATAGCCCATTTCCTAAAACTAGTGAAGCTTTTGAAGGAGTTTTTGCAGATAAATGAAAACAATGAAGTTTTCTAAAGCAATAAATGAAGCCATAGATATAGCTATGGAAAAGGACAAATCATTGATATGTTATGGTTTAGGCGTAACAGATCCTAAAGGCGTATTTGGAACAACAATTGGTTTGGAAAAGACACATGGCTCAGAAAGAGTTTTCGATATACCAACTTCAGAAAATGCTATGACAGGAGTTGCAATTGGTGCTTCTCTTAATGGCATAAGATCTGTTTTTACTCACCAAAGACTTGATTTTTTTCTACTAGCGATGGATCAACTAATTAATAGTGCAGCAAAGTGGCATTATATGTTTGGTTCTCAAATTAGCGTCCCAATAACTATAAGACTAATTATTGGTAGAGGCTGGGGGCAAGGACCGACACATTCACAAAATCTACAAGCTTGGTTTTCTCATATTCCTGGACTAAAAGTAGTTATGCCATCAAATGCGAGAAATGCTAAAGGTTTACTCCTTTCATCAATCTTTGATCCTAATCCAGTTATTTTTCTAGAACATAGATGGCTTCATGAGTCAGAGAGCAAGGTACCTGAAGGAGAATTTACAATTCCACTTGGTGAATCTAAAGTCCATACTGGAAAAGATATTACAATAGTTTCAATGTCCTATATGACAGTAGAAGGCCTATTAGCAAAGGACTTTCTGGAAAAACACCATAATATTAATTGTGAGATTATTGACTTGAGGACAATAAGCCCTTTAGATGTTGATACAATTTACAGGTCAGTTTCAAAAACAAAAAAATTATTAGTTTTAGATACAGGTTATACTTCTGGTTCAGTTGCAGGAGAAATAATAACAAAGGTATGCATGGAAAAACATGGTGATCTTGACTCACCTCCTGCCAGATTGGCAATGCCAGATGTTCCTGAACCGACTAGTTTCGGTTTAACAAAAGATTTTCATATTACTGCAAAAAATGTTGTTGAAAAGGTGTTGGCAATGTTTAAAATCCAACCTGAAGATAACTTAAAATTACTAAATAGAGATGAAAATCATGATGTTCCTGGAGATTGGTTCAAAGGGCCGTTTTAGCCACTTACATTATGTTTATATTACTCTTTTCCATTGAATTATTTACAACATTAGGTTTACATTCATATGAATAGCCACCATAAGAATAGTAATTTCTATTTCAAGCGATATTGGTTTTTACTTGGCAAAAGATTGGCTTAATAATGGAACTAGAGTTTCTGGAACTTATAGAACAAAAACTAATCAATGTGAAGAGTGGACACGCAGAAGTTTTTTATCTGGTTTGATTTTTGATTTACTTGATAGTTACGCATTCTGGAATGAGATTAATTAACCCTATGAATAATTACAATACAATTTCTTTTTTTTGCAAATGATGAAAGTTCCTTACCGAGATCTCAGAGTAACTGACGAACATTTAAAACAAGAGCTGATTGAGGCCGTCGAATCTGTGTTGAACCACGGTCACTTGTTGCTCGGACCTGAAGTTAACGAATTCGAAGATCTCATTTCAGGCTATTGTCACCGTAAGTACGCAGTCGGCGTTGGAACAGGAACACAAGCCATCTATCTGGCTCTCCGAGCACTTGGAATTGGTGTAGGAGATGATGTTATAACTACCCCTATGTCGTGGATTGCGACGGTCAACGCTATTGTATTGGCAGGTGCAAACCCCGTTTTTGTTGATATACAAGATGATTTGAACATAAATGCAAACCTAGTACGTGATGCCATCACCTCACGTACTAAGGCGATTATGCCTGTCCATTTCACTGGTAGGATGTGTAATATGCAATCTATCATGTCTATTGCTAATGAATTTGATCTTTTTGTAATTGAAGACGCAGCACAATCATTTGGTGCTCGATTAAATGGTAAGCCGGCGGGATCATTTGGAAATATCGGTTGCTTCAGTATGAATACAATGAAGTTATTTTCTTCCTATGGTGAAGCTGGAGCATTAGTTTTTGATGATTCTCAATTATATGAGACTCTTCTTTCACTAAGATATCAAGGTACTGTCGAAAGAGAAAATTGCCATGAAACCAGTCTTAACGCAAGGATTGACACAATACAGGCGGCAATGATGCTATGTAGTTATCGGCACTTAGAAAAGAAAATTGAATCATTCAGATGTCACGCAGCTAGATATAATTTGGCTCTAGGTGATTGTGTTACCTGTCCTCCAGAAGATAATTCTTATCAAACTTATTATACATATACAATAAAAACACCCAAAAGAGATGATTTGTTAAAATACCTAATCGAACACGGTATAGAAGCAAAAATCTACCATCCTATTTTAATGCCTTATCACAACGCTTATAAAAATAGATTTATAGATTTGAATATCCCTGTAGCCGAGAAATTAGTTAAGGAGATTTTATCGATTCCGAATCATGATCAATTAACTGAGACGCAAATTGATTATGTAATATCAGTAATACAAAAATTTTTCAAAAAGTATTAAAATATGAATGTCGCCAACTACATCGTAAACTTCCTCCGATACTATCGCATAAAGCATGTTTTCACTGTTGCAGGCTCTGAATTACTTTAAAACTATAGAAATGCTTGAGGCAGATGGTAAAAAATGCTATCCAATGGAGAAAGTTATTGATTGTTGTAATTGGATTCTTTCCTCAGATAGAGAGTTGGTAGGTGGAAGAAACTTCAGCT
Source organism: uncultured bacterium (assembly GCA_964646455.1). GTDB lineage: Bacteria > Fidelibacterota > Marinisomatia > Marinisomatales > UBA1611 > TMED80. The sequence goes on from CAZYDX010000185.1 coordinate 3,175, forward strand.
CAGTTTTTGACCCTTGGGAAAGTGATGAGATAGAGAAAAT
>CAZYDX010000186.1:0-3203 GCA_964646455.1 uncultured bacterium
ATAATTGCTATATAAATAATCCATTTTATCCAATTAGGTTGATTCCATAGTTTAATTAGCATATTCATTTAATAGAAAAGTAACATAATTTTTTGTAATAATCTAAAGCTTCATCAATATGGTTTAATTTATTTTTCCTTATTGTAAGAATTCGTTACATTTGAGAGAACAAAAAAGATAGTAATTCCAATAATTAAGATTATCGTTTTCGTTGTCTAGAAAATTATTTATTTGGGGGCTAAAAACAGATGGTAGGTAAATCCAATCAAATCGGTGTTGTTGGACTTTGGCACTTGGGAAGCGTTCTCTGTGCGTCTTGGTCCAAGTTAGGTTATAAAGTTATAGGGTTTGATTATGACAAACATCGTATAGATAATTTGTTAGATGGAATACCGCCAGTTTTTGAACCAGGTCTTAGTGAAACTATTCAGTCTTGTGTACAAAATAGTACTTTAAATTTTTCCAGTGATTTACAATCTCTTAGTGAATGCGATTTTATTTTTCTATCCTATGATACGCCAGTTCAATCTGATGATTCTAGTGATTTGACAATTTTAGAAAAATCGGTAAGAGATATACGGACAGTGATGAAAAATGATTCTATACTTATTGTTAGTTCTCAGTCACCGGTTGGTTATTGTTCTAATCTTCGAGGAATCTTAAGGGATGAAAACAAAACTCTTGAACTTGCTTATTCTCCTGAAAACTTGAGATTAGGCGAAGCAATCGAGTGTTATCTCAATCCAGATAGAATAATACTTGGTACTTCCAACATAAACACAGAGAAGAAATGCTCATCACTTTTCTTAAATATAACGGACAGAATACTGACAATGAATATTGAAAGTTCAGAAATGGTAAAACATGGAATTAATTCATTTTTAGCCATGAGTATCGTTTTTGCGAATAATCTTTCTGATATTTGCGAAGAAACTGGTGCAGATATTAGTGATGTTATAAAAGGATTAAAGTCAGATCCAAGAATAGGTCAAAAAGCCTATTTATCTCCTGGAATTGGATTTTCTGGTGGAACATTGGGTAGAGATCTAAAAGTTCTGGATAAGTTTAATAAGAGTATTTCAGGTCCTGCAGAATTATTTGGTATAATCCATAAAAAAAATCTGAAGAGAAAAGTAACCATTGTAGATAAAATTATAAAACTTCTTGATGATGCAAAGGGGAAAACTGTAGGAATACTTGGTTTAACTTATAAACCAGGTACCAGCACTCTAAGGCGCAGTCTGCCATTAGAGATAGTTGATTTGCTTCTAAAAGAGGGAATAGTAGTTAAAGTATATGATCCTAAAGCTGATTATTCAGAATTAAATTTCGAACCAGAATTTATTATTGCAGACAGTATTGAAAAATTATCAATAAATACAGACATTCTTGTTTTACTTACGGAATGGCCACAATTTGAACAATTTGATTGGCGTACTGTTAGAGATAGTATGAAAACTCCAATAATATTTGATACTAAAAATTTTCTTAATAAGAAAGTCTTAAAAAAAGGTAAATTTAATTACTATTCAATAGGAAGGCGATGATGAATAAGCTCAACTCAAAAAGAATAATTATTACAGGAGGAAGTCTAGGAATTGGTTTTGCAATTGCTAAGGAATGTGCAAGTCAAGGCGCTGAAGTTATTATTGTTGCCCGTAACCAAAATGATCTTGAAAAATCTTTGAAAGAAATACATTCCATCTCCAATAGGAATCACTTAGCATATTCTTTAGATGTTGGAGATCTAAAATCTGTTAATATTTTTTCTGAGTGGATTAAAAGTAAAAATTTAGAAATTAATGGAATAGTAAATTGTGCAGGGATTTATGGTCCTATTGGAAAAACATCAACCATAGATATGGAAGATTTTACTCAAGCTATTAAAATAAACTTGCTTGGTACTGTATATATGTGCAGTATTTTTGCACCTCTGTTAGTGTCTAGTAAAAATAAAAAAGTAGTCAATTTCTCTGGTGGTGGTGCATCATCTCCTTTTCCTAACTATTCTGCGTATGCTTCTAGTAAAGCTGCGATTGTTAGGTTTACTGAAAACTTTTCATATGAACTTGATGGCGATGGATTTGATATCAATTGTATAGCGCCCGGTTTTGTTCTTACAAGGCTTCATCAACAGACTGTAAGTGCTGGGTCTGAGACAGTAGGATCTGGATTTTACCAAAACACTAAGAAGCAAATTGAAGAAGGTGGTGTTCCTATCGAAAAAGCGGTTGGATTAACTACATTTCTACTTTCTGAGGATTCTGACGGTATTACTGGGAAATTTATATCAGCTCCTTGGGATTCTTGGCAAGACAAAGCTTTCCAAAAAAAACTTAGAGAAGATAATGATTTTGCAACATTGCGCCGAATCGATGAAAAATATTATAAAAAATTAGATAATAATTAATATTTGATAGAATATTTCTTATTGATTAATTATTATTCTATAGCCAATCTATGCATCTCGTTATAATATTTTAAAGACTCACTATATATCATTAAATGTTTTTCTTCTATTTTGGTTTTATTTGTTTGTTTGTAAGTCTGAAAGGTATTGGTTTTTATTACTGAATCATACCAATGTTGAGCCCATATTCCATCGTAAGAGTAATATTTTCTATCCCATTTTAACATATTGCTATCAAATCTAATCTCCAAATTTTTACACCATTTATTTAAAATTTTTTTAGGATTTTTTAGTAAAATTTCCGCATCAATGACAATAAAATTTTTATTAATTTTTTTTAAATATTCTATCATTCTATATTGCTGGATATAGCCCAGTTCATCAATATGATTCAATTTATTTTTTCTTATATAGGAATTAATCACATCTTTTGGATTTCTGATTAAAAAACAATTATTAAAATTTTTTATCCATTCTATATTTTCTAAATTAATTAAATGATGTGCCATATGTTTTTGATACCATATACTTCTTGATTGAGGAATTTTTCCAGTGATATTACTTACTACTTCATCATAAGTATTTGGATAATGATTAATAATCTCTTTATACATTGGATGTTTTAATTTTTTTTCTTTTAAATAGTAGGCATAAAATGGTTCATCATATACAAAAGTATCAATTCTAGAAGACCAAGATCGCATTAACGCAGTAGAAACATTTCTAGGGCCAGACCAGCAGGCAATTTTCATGATTTAGATTTTATATAATTTTCAATATCTTGAAGATATAA
>CAZYDX010000187.1:0-3164 GCA_964646455.1 uncultured bacterium
TATCTGTAAGTCCTCTTACAATTTCGATTTCATCATATCCAGTAAAGCCACCGGCCTCAGGAGTTCCTGTTCCGGGTGCAAAAGCAGGGTCAATAAAGTCTATATCAAACGTAAGGTAAGCAGGGCCATTGCCTACTCTTTCTTTGATTATTTCAATAGCTTTTTGGTTTCCGATCTTGTGTAACTCAGGGCCTGGTATAGCTAGTAGGCCTTCCTCTGAAGACATTTGATAGTCTTCTAAATCATATAGTGGCCATCTAAGTCCAATCTGACTAGACCTTGATGTATCAATAAGCTCTTCCTCAATCGTGCGCCGGAATGGAGTACCATGTGTATCTTTATTATCGAAATAACCATACCAAAGATTACTGTGTGCATCAAAGTGTATAAGCGCAACAGGTCATAATGTTTTTTGACAGCTCTTAATAAAGGAAGAGAAATCGAGTGGTCACCACCCATAAAGATTGGGATTGTATTTTAATCAAATATTTTTTCTGCTCCTTCTTGAATTAGTTTATGCGACTCAGGAAGATATCCTGAAATTATTGGAAGGTCTCCATAGTCTGAGCCTGAACAGTATTTAAAAATCTCAATATTTTGAGCAGTATTATATGGCCGAAGTAGTAGTGAATTATCTCGAATTCCTGATGGTCCGAACCTTGCGCCTACTCTGAAAGTTCCTCCAGTGTCAAATGGTATACCACCGATAGTAAAATCTATATTTTTTAAATTAGTCTCATGTGGGAGTCTCATAAAAGTACGTATTCCCTCAAAGCGTGGATATTCCATCGCATCAAGTGGTTTATATTTATTTTCTTTTTTCATGTGTGGATTTTCCGTATGTATTGATAATAATAAAAAGTAGGATAAAGCCCAAGCCTAGAAGTATCCACCATGGTATTCCGAAGCCTGCAGGAAGAGTACCGACAAAGAGAGCTATTGAGCCTGCGATCAATGCGTAAGGCATTTGAGTTTTGACATGGTCCATTAAATCACATCCAGAGGCCATAGATGTAAGGATTGTTGTATCAGATATTGGAGAGCAGTGATCTGCCCAAACGGCTCCGGTCAGTACGCAGGCTATTGTAGAATATAGAATATGAATATTCTCCGGTCCTGGGCCTCCATAATTTTCCATTACTGCCCAACATAGGGGAATGACAAGTGGCATTAAAATAGCCATTACACCCCAGCTTGATCCGGATCCAAAGGCTGTCACGGCTGCAATAAAGAAAACTACTGTTGGAAGTATTTGGATTGGTATTTTATCACCAAGAACCGATACGATGTAGTCAGCAGTGTGTAATTCTTTTGATATATCCGCCAGCGCCCACGCGAGAACAAGAACGAGAAGCCCCATCAACATAAATTTGAGACCACTGTACCATGCCTCGAATGTTTCATTTAGAGATAATATTCGTTGTCCCACTGATAATACTGCAGCGACAAAGGCACTTAATAATGTTGAGTGCATTAGTGCTGAAAATGTGTCTGCGCTTCCTAGAATATCTTTTATGGTATCACCCTGGCCAGAGGAGAAAATAAAATAAAACATAGATATTACCAGGACTGAGATTGGTAATATAGCATTCACAGCGTTATAGGAGATGTTATCTTTGACCCTAAGTTCTTCACCATTATCTTGGACAGATTCTTCAACTTTTTTATTCTTATTTTTTCGTGCTTGACGTTCTGCATCTACCATCGGTCCAAAATCTTTACCCATAGTAACAACAAGGCCGACTAAGAATAATGCAAGAAATGGGTAGAAGCTGTATGCAATAGAGTGAATAAAAAGAAGATATGCTGACTCAGAAATACCACTGATGTTTTCAATGGAGTCTGATATGATACTGATTTGAAATCCGATCCAGGTTGTAATTACGGCAACGGTAGCGACTGGTGCAGATGTAGAGTCAACCAAGTATGCGAGTTTTTCCCTTGAGATCCCAAGTTTATCACAAAGAAGTCTAGAAGTGTTCCCAACGATAAGTGTGTTTGAGTAGTCGTCAAAAAATATTATAATTCCAAAAAGCCAGATTGAAATTTGACCTTTTTTTGGTGTATTTGCTTTTTTTATTAATAATTGGATGATACCATGCATCCCACCATTTCGGTAGATGATTCCAACCATTCCCCCAAGCATTAGTGTAAAAAGTGCGATTACTGCATGGTCCCTATCTAGAATGGTATTAAGTATAAAAACATTGAAGGATTCAAGTAGCCCAGTGAATATTCCTCCGAAAGTCAGACCATTTACCGCCCATGAACCAAACCAGATTGCAATAAAAAGAGAGGGGACAATAGATCTAGTTAAAAAAGCTAGGGCAATTGCTATAAGTGGAGGTAGGATTGAGATCCATGGCCTAATCACATATTTTTTTATTTCATGAATTATAATGTTATTTTTTTTCAGCTTGAATGAAACATTTCCTAATTCATCTGCGCTTATGTCCTTAAACTTGATTTCGTTGGTGGTTACATTAGATGGGTAATATGTATTTCTACCATGGTCTAAAGCAAAAGATTCATCGGAATCAAAACTCCCACTAAATGAAATAGAAAAGTCAACATTCTTTAATAAGATTTTTGGTGGATCACTAGTGATATCATTCCCAAAAAGAATCTGAATTGGAAGGAGCACAACGAAAAATATTCTTAAGTAAGATATCATAATTTTTAGGATAATTATTAAATATTAGTTTTGTAACATATGTAAAATTAGCACACATAAAAAAGTAAATTATGGTGTTAATAATTCTATTATAATTAATGTATAAATATTTAATTCTATTTCTATCTATTTTATTAATGATGCATAGTGAGTCTAAAGATTCTTCATTATTAGAAAGCATTATTCATAGTCTTGAGAGTAATTTCCCAGGTATTATATCAGACCCTGAGAGGCAACGGTTAAAAGTGTTATATACTTAGACTGATAGGAAAATACAAAGTGGAAAGATTTTTTAATAAGATGAATAAAGAATAATCATGCTATATATTATTTTTGGCATTATTGCACCAATAATTTTAAATCTAATTCATTTAGTTATTGGAATTTTTCTTACGATCAAGAGAGGGAATGTGATGAGTGTTGGGTTTACCGCAGTTGGATTTTTAACTAAAACCATAGGTATGCTTTTTTTAACTTGGATAGGTGTTGG
>CAZYDX010000188.1:0-3078 GCA_964646455.1 uncultured bacterium
GTGATGTAAACGCTCAAAAGAACAAAGACTCTAAAACCACAAGAGAGAACAGTACAGTAGAAAAATAAGGACATAAATGAAAAAAATAGCTTACTGCTTACTTTTATTTATCACATCCAGTTATGTGTATCTAACTGCGCAGACATACCAGTCGGCTGTCCCGAAAGATAAATCTGCGTTCATTGACATAGAAGGGAAACAGCCCAGCTCGACAGCGGTAAGGGTAATCCCAAGAATTAGAGAAAACTATGAATCAACTTTCTCTCGAACAGAGGCTAATGCTGATAGATCTGTCTGTGGAACAATGCCATTTTTTGAAGAGAGGCACGAGTCCCAAAGGTCATGTGCTTTTTATGGTGAGGCTGACCAGCCAGAGGTAAGAGACTCATATATTCCTAGTGAGGGGACCCCTTTTAAGACAGTTCGTTTGTATGTGCATGCTTTTGTAGATGGCAATGGCGACACAACAGCTACTCTAGCAGATGTAGAGGCACAGATGTATACACTGAATGAGGAGTTTGCACCGTATAGGTTGAGCTTTGAAACTTTATATGATGTTCACTATGATTCAGAGTATGACTCTATCTCTTCTTGGGGTTATTATCTTAAAGAGGCCTATGCCGTAAGTCCCTCAGAGTATCACAATGTTTTTGTTACAGATCTAGATGGGTATCTGGGCGTATCAACCTTTCCTTGGGACAGTGACGCGCTGAATATTTATGGTGGGACACTGGTTGATCGCTATTGGTTTGGTGGTCCAAGGTATTTTGAGGGAGAGTATGATGTTCCTCAGAGAACTCTTACTCATGAACTTGGCCATGCGCTTGGGCTCTGGCACACGCACCACGGTGTGGATGAGGTTGCTGAGTGTGGTTCCTGCTATGAAGGGGCTGATGGATACAGCTATAGCGGCGATGATAGTCCAGACGTTGTAGGTGATCTTTGCTCAGACACAAAGTCCACCCCAACAAATTTTTCATGTGGTGACCCATCCGGCACGGACTGCCAAGGAAATGACTGGGTAGATACAGATGTTCATAATTATATGGGCTATGCTAGTGACCTATGCTACAACCAAAATGGTGAAGGGTTTTCTTCGCAGCAATCAGGTAGAATGCACGCCTGGGTCGATGAGGCATTAGAAAGCCAATTAGTTTCACAAGATCCGCCTCCAGCAATATTTTTTAGTGAGTGGGCAGAGGGATCCTCTTCCAATAGATATTTAGAAATATATAATGGTACAAATGATGAAATAAACTTAAATGATTTTGCATTTCCTACAGTAGCAAATCAGCCTAATACTTCTGGTGAATATGAGTATTGGAATGATTTTGATTCAGCAGCGACGATAGCTCCGGGGGATGTTTTTGTTATTGCTCGCCCAGATGCTGATTCATTAATTCTTGAAAAAGCAGATATGTTTTTTAATTATTTAAGTAATGGAAACGATGGGGTTTGTTTAGTCCAGGGATCAGAAAACAATTATGTAATTATTGACTGTATCGGCGACTGGAACGGAGATCCCGGATCTGGTTGGGATGTGGCAGGAGTTCCTGAGGCAACCAGAGACCATACTCTAATAAGAAAATCAGCTGTCGAGAGTGGTAACCCAAATTGGTTTTTGTCTGCGGGAACAGATGCGGACAACTCAGAGTGGATAGTGATGGAACAGGACTACTGGGATGGGTTGGGTTCTCATCCAAGTGATCCTTTAGAAGAAGTCAATTATTCGCTTAGTTTTGATGGTGTGGATGATTTTGTTGATATTGGGAGCTCTGAGAATTATGGATTTGAGAATACGGATGAAATAACAGTCACTGCGTGGTTTAAGGCTGAGAATGTTCCAAACCCATATCCTCATATAATTGGCGCAGGAGATGATGGAAGGACATTACAACTATGGTGGAATACATTTAATAAAATAGAATTTAGAATTGTTGTTGACGGAAATATAAATTGGATAACAACAGGTTCCACTCTTGAGCTAGGTGAGTGGTATCATGTTGCAGCTAGTTTCAGCGAATCAACTGGGAGAAGAATTTATATTAATGGTGTGCTTGAGGCTAATGACTATCCTACAGGAGGGATAGATCCAATTAATTCAAATATTTATATTGGCAATAATCCATTTTTAACACTAAGAGAATTTAGTGGCCCAATTGATGAGGTATCTCTATGGAATACAGCTCTTAGCCATGAACAGATTTATCAAAGCATGGCAAATGAAATTGATCATTTTGACCCTAATCTTGTTGGATACTGGAAATTCAATGAGGGCTCTGGTGATATAGTTATAGACCATAGTGATAATGGTAATAATGGATCTATTAATGGTGCACTTTGGAGCGAAGATGTACCTGTTCCGCCTATTTTAGGCTGCACAGATCCATACGCAGATAATTATAATCCTGATGCTACTATAGATGATGGTAGTTGTTCAGGTTATCCTGATAATGGGAACTATTCGTATAGTTTTAATGATAATGGTGATCATCTAATTATCAGTGGATTAAACGAAATTAATTGGGACAATCAATTTTCAATACAAACTTGGTTTATGCTAAATGATAATGTAGGTGAGGGTGTGCACTCAAGAATATTTGAAAGTGATGAAGGTTGGGGTGGTAATAGAATTATTCTTACGGTTACTAGTGATGATGGTGGGAATAAACTAGCCTTTCATCTTAATGGAACAAATCTTTTGAGTTCTTCAAATATTGGAATAGGTCAATGGAATAATGCTGCTGTTACCTACGATGGAGAAAATATTGTATTATATCTTAATAATGTTGAAGAGGAATCAGTAGATATACAAACCAATATTGTATTTCAAAATATATCTTATATAAGTGGTACGGATGGTCAAAATGGCGCAAGACCATCTTTAAATGGCTCTGTTGATAATTTCAGCATTTGGAACACTACGCTTAGTGATGAGCAACTACAGTCTGTAATGTTTTCAGATGGTAACGATTATAATCCTATATTTAATTATAATTTTAATTCAGGATCAGGAGATATTGCATTTGATCGTACTGGCAATGGTTTTCATGGAAATATTAATGGTGGTAATTGGAC
>CAZYDX010000189.1:0-3030 GCA_964646455.1 uncultured bacterium
TTGTTTTGAATTAATAGAAATAATATGGAGAAAAATAATATAAATGATCTCATGTATCTTATTAAGCCTTTCTGTACTGTCTAAATATAAGCAAAAATTGTTTTATATGATTTTCTCTAAAATTTTTATTACTGTGTGAGGGTTTAATCTTTTGATGAGACTTTATACTCTATATGGATATTGTTTTTTATATCCTTGATATTCATCCAAACAGGTTTCATTTTTTTCTCTGAAAATAAAACAGACTGATTATTGTAAAATTGTGATTTACTATCATTTACAGCGGAACCAAATTGATGAATAGATTGTGCACTAACCTCTCCTTCTGGACTCCATTCCACTATCTGTACATAGCAGTCGCCGGTGTGTGCTACAAGCCTTCCATTCTGCCACGTTGAGTATATTGCTCTAAGGTTCCCAGGGCCACCATCAAGCGGTACATCAACATCGCCTCTTATAAGTCTTTGAACATCACCTAGTGGGACATCAAATCTCCCGAAGTTCATTTTTAGCTTATTAATAGCATCTCTAAGGTTTTTTGTTATATTATCAACATCATGTTGATAATCTGCAATATCAAATCTCAATGGAAAAGTAAGGATTGCAAGTGCAGCAGCCTTGCTATCCTTATCCGTTCGAAGGTTCCATTTTTTTAATAAATCTACAGCTGCTAATAATTCCAAGTCTTTGGTTTCTATATCTTCTATAAATCGATCGATAGCATATGCCATTACGGAATTTTTTTCATATTGAAGATCATGTTTATATTGAAAAAATTCCTCCCTATCTATAAGAGGATCCGATTCAAAAAGGTTAATGACTCTCATAGATCTATTCGTCTGATGGGTCTCTATACCAGCGGTAGCTGAAATTTTTTCTGGTGAAATATCTTCTCTTTTTCCGGTTGCTAAAAACGGATTTGCATTGCAATTCTGAAAATATCCTCCTGGTGGGTTCGTTACCTGAGGAAGTTCGTCAAATTCTAAATAATTGTTCCAAAGTGTTGAGGATGTGTTACCCGGGACGTAACCACTCCAATTATAGTTTTCGTTTCTTTTGGGAATCATTGCATTGTATACATAAAAAATATTACCGGTTTTGTCCGCATATCCGGTGTTATACATTGGCAAAGCCTGCATTTTCATAGCCTCTTTAAACTCTGTTATATTTCTTGATTTATTCATTCTATAGAACTGCTCTAGGGTTCTCATTTCATGCATTCCTGAGTATCGTATCGCGTAAACACCATGTGATTGTTTTAACACAGGTCCATGGATAGACTGATACACATCCTTTTTAAACGTCCACTTGATAGGTCCCCATATTTTTATATTTATTTTGGACACTTTTACTTCTAAGTCTTTCCACTGACCATCGTACATATACTGGTTTTCATTATCTGGGTTCATTTCTAGTTCATAAACATCAACTAGGTCTGGACTGTTCGATGTAAATGACCAGCCTATATCTTTATTATGGCCATGATTCACTAATGGAGATCCAGGAAATAGTCCGCCAATCATATTGATACCTTCTTCGCTGTGCAAATGAGCCTCATACCAGCTCGTGGGCCCACTCCATGGCTGGTGCGTATTAATCAATAGCCGTGTAAAACCATCAGAAGACTTTGTTGGGGCGACACCGATTACATTGCTACCAATGAGATCAATATTAAGTGGGTCCATATCATTCTTTAATGTTGACCCTAGATAGCTAAAGGATGGTTTCTCATCTTTAAAGAGTTTTGCTAGAATACCCTCTATTCCATACAAGTATGGAAGCTGATACATCCAACCTGCTATTATATCTCTGCCATGCAAAGGGTATAATCTTGAAATTATCTTGTTTTTGTTTTCACTAGCGTATTTATTTATTCCTGCGGCATATGCATCACAGATTTGTTTTATTTCAGACGGTATCTCTTTTTCATATCTTTCATTAATATCATCCCAGACACCAATAAGATGCACATAATAGTCAACCGGTGCAAATTTTGCTCCATATACTGAGCCAAGTATCCCCCTAGCGCCCATTAACAGATCTTGAATTGTTTTAAAGTCATCCTCTGCATGAGCATATGCAAGACCAAACACTGCATCGGCATCTGTTTTACCAAAGATATGAGGCACACCCATATTATCTCTATAAATAGTAGCATTAAAGTCCTCATTTGATTTATTTAAGATTGGTCTTATATGATTTGAAGATGAATAACAAGAAAAAAAGAATGTCAAACTAAAAAGAATTGTCGATTTAATTATTGGATTTGATTTCAAATTATGATCAACTTTTTGATGAATATTTAGTTCGGTTAATAATAAAGTTTTTTATTTCTTCTGCCTGATCCTTTTTTATCTTAGAAAAACTCGTAAAATATTTATTATTTATATGGATCCAATATCCTGTTAAGATATTTCCTTTCACTTCAACATTATCAATATCAGCATATTGTATTATCTTAGGTTTATTGCTAAACATTTTTGAAACTCTAATATCTTTATCAGTGAAAAGAGTCCCTTTTTTCTTTAGCCACCTATTGAAATAAATAATATTATTATCGTAAATATCAATATGATGACTAGATACCAGCTTTGATTCATACCAAATAGGTTTAAAGAAAAATTTATCATTTTCATATAGGCTAACTCTAAGAGACCTGGTGTCACTCTCATTAGATATAAAGGAATAAAGTTTATTTTTTAGGTAAGCTTTGTCTTCAATATTAATGCTATCATTAAAAACTTCCTTTATCAAATCAGAATATTCTCCAAAAATGTTTTGATTTTCGTTTATGAATTTAGACAGTCCTTTGGTATTAAAATAATATCGAATCTCATTTGAGTATTTAGGCCTTATTCCGATTGCTAAACTATCAGTCGTTGTGAGTTGCGTTAGTAACAAAAGAGGATCCGGTGAGTAAGACCTTTCGCCATTCTTAGACATGGCCCAATTTTCTTCCCAGAAACCATAATCATTCAAATAGTAATATACATTGGCGTTAGAATTGTTTGCAAATTCACCCCAATTGAT
>CAZYDX010000190.1:0-3028 GCA_964646455.1 uncultured bacterium
TCGCGACCTCCGGCTTGACAGGCCGGCGTTCTAACCAACTGAACTACGATCCCTTGATTAATTTTTTTTCAATGTTCGTTCTCTATAAATAAGCGCAGAAGGAATGAGGACAATGTATCCAATAAATAATATAAGTGGAGCTAATGTCAAACTTTGGAAACTATTTACATCTCCATTGCCCATAATTATATATCCAACCATTATAAGTGCCACCCCAGTTCCAAATAAAATGTAGTTTGTTTTTGAAAAGGCCCATGATTCAAATAAGGAAGGTGAATTATGTTTTTTTTCATTATGAAATAATTTGCTCATCGTGGCAACAAAATTACAGTTTATTCAATATCTCCCAAAAACATTTTTGGTTTAATATCAATTAAATAAACAAAGATAATAAAGGTATAAAAAAATGTGCTTAAATTCACCGCCCAAAAATGGGTGAAAAAAATAATAAAAGATGTATTGGTGGTGTACTTTTATTGGCGACACTTGCCTTAATCACATCTTTTTCTGTTTTAGTTTTGTTTTGGCCTCAGAAGAATCCTCATTCAGTTGTTGAAGTTACCGTGGAACCCGGGTCATCACTGAATCGAATCGCTGATACACTAAATGAAAAAAATATAATAAAAAATAAACTTATGTTTCGTTTAGCAGTTCAAATACTGGGCAAAGAGAAGGAGATTCCGATTGGCACCTTTCGTTTAGTTAATGCAAAATCAAATTTTGACATTATTGATCAAATTGTATATGGTGCTCCTGAAGTAAAAAAAGTAAGAATATTAGAAGGATGGAATATTAATCAGATTGCTGGACACCTTAGTAAAGAGATGGGTTTTGATAGTACTGAGATTATTCAATTAGCTTCAGATAAAAGGTTTTTAAAGAAAAATGGAATATCTGAATCATCATTGGAAGGATACCTTTTTCCAGACACATACTTGTTTTTTAAAGGCGATACACCTATGTCAGTATTGAATCATCTAGCATCAATGCATAGATTATTTTGGAACAATAGACATATCTCTCAATCCAAAATATTAGATCTGACAAAACACGAGATAGTTACCCTTGCATCAATCATTGAAGGAGAGGCAATATATAACAGTGAAAGGGCTAAAATTTCTGCTGTTTACCACAATAGACTTAATCTTGGAATGAGATTACAAGCGGACCCCACGATTCAGTATATTATTCCTGATGCTCCGAGGCGATTACTAAATAGAGATTTAAGAATTGAATCTCCCTATAACACTTATTTAAATAAAGGTCTTCCACCAGGTCCTATTAACTCACCTGGTAAAAATTCACTTCTTGCTGCACTCTATCCAGAAGAAAATGATTTTTTATATTTCGTAGCTACGGGTGATGGCTACCATACTTTTTCAACAAATGAAAAAGATCATAACAAGGCAAAGAGGAAATTGCAGAAACTTCGCCGGGAATTAAAAAGGAAGAAAAAGAAGCAATGAGCCTAAGAAATTTAAATAAAGTACAAAGAGCTGCGGTAGAAGCAAATGATGGGCCTGTGTTAATCTTTGCTGGTGCAGGAAGTGGTAAAACTCGGGTACTAACCCATAAAATGTATCATCTAATTAAAGAGGGACTTTATAAGCCAGAAAATATCCTTTCTGTGACTTTTACCAATAAAGCTGCAAAAGAGATGAAAGAAAGAGTCATGAAACTATTAAAGGCAGATGACCTTCCTATTACAATAGGAACTTTCCATTCAGTCTTTGCAAGACTTTTGAGGTTAGAGGCAAAGCACTTAAATATCAGCCCCCATTTTGCAATATATGATGTCCAAGATCAACTAGATCTCTTAAAAGTGATATTGAAAGATCAAAATGTTTCTAAGGATCATGTTACACCAAATAATGCACGTAACCAAATCAGTTATTTGAAAAATAAAATGATAATGCCAGAGACTCAATTACGTAAGGCTAGAACAATTATTGAGAAAAAGATGGTTGAAATCTATAGTGCTTATCAGAAAGCCCTTAGGGATAATGATGCACTAGATTTTGATGATTTATTGCTTCTTCCACTAGAACTATTTGATCAGTATCCAAATATTCTCAAAAAGTATCAAAAAAAATGGAAATATATACTAGTAGATGAATATCAAGATACAAATAGACCTCAATTCTATTTATTGACAAGGTTAGCAGAAAAGAATGAACAAATATGTGTGGTTGGTGATGATGATCAATCAATCTATAGTTGGAGAGGTGCAGACGTCACAAATATTCTTGATTTCGAAAAATTTTTTCCAAGTTGTAGAATATTTACATTAGAAAAAAATTATAGATCCACACAACAAATATTAAATGCTGCTACTGCTGTTGTTACACATAATGACCAAAGAGCAAAGAAGGAATTATTAGCAGAAAATGGACAAGGAGAATTATTAGGGTTATTTGAAACTCGTGATGAACTAGAAGAGGCAGATGCAATTATATCAGCGTTGGAGAAAGAAATTAAATTGAATAAACGTACTTTTAGCGATTTTGCAGTATTGTATAGGACAAATGCACAATCAAGAGCGTTGGAAGACAGTTTTAGAAGGATGGGCATTCCATACAACCTCATTGGAAGTATTAGATTCTATGATCGAAAAGAGGTGAAGGATGTATTAGCATATTTAAGATTGGTAATTAACCTCAGGGATACTGTCTCATTGCGAAGAATCATCAATTTTCCTCCACGAGGCATTGGAATGAAGACTATGGATAAATGTGTCTTACAAGCTGGATTAGATAAAATTGAATTATTTGAGGTATTAAAAAAGGCTGATCAACTCCCTATTCGAGGTAAACAATCTGAATCTCTATTAGATTTCTACAAGCTAATAAAAAAATATAATGGACTAAGAAATAAATTTAGTGCAAGTGAATTAAGCAGGAGTTTGATTGAGGAAGCTGGTATAATAACGCAGTTTAAGAATTCAACAGATCAAGATGCCAAAGAAAGATATGATAATATAGTTGAATTATTAAATAGCATTGATGAATTCTGCATTAAAAGACCTGAA
>CAZYDX010000191.1:0-3017 GCA_964646455.1 uncultured bacterium
CTCATTACTGCCCTCAGTGTTAGTGTTCTCGTCTGTTGCAGCATTAAAACTAAGCATCATTTCAGCATCATCATCCTGCAGCTTAATAAGCTGGGTCTGGGTCCCGTCTGATGCTACGGTAGCATCCTCTTCACCTGTCGCTAGCGCAACGGTAAGCTCAATATACTTGTCCAGCTCATCGGTCCTATCACCATGATGCGTAAAGGTTATAGTGGTTGAGGCGGAGTTCTCATTAATATTTGTAACGGCTGCGATTGTACCGCTCGAAGCTGGAAGAGAAAAATCAGTACCAGCAGCTTTACCCTCATTGGTCTCGTCAACAGTTCCGTCACCATCATCATCGGTACTATTATTCTCGTAGTCAACTGAAGTTGATGTGGGGCCAGCGTTCCAGTTACTGACGCTGTAGGTAAAATCAACCGCCTTTCCGGTTGGAGCAGAAAGCTGTACATCAACCGATCCTGTTAAATCAGATCCACCATCTTCTGTAGACGTAATCGTTGCTGCACCATTGGTAAAGGAAATTACCGGAGGGCTGACGCTTTCATTAATCGTATAGGTATGTGTAAAGGTTCCTCCTGTGGCATTAGTCACTGCGGTAACATCAAACTTTACTGTTTCACTGGCTCCCTCATAGTATGAATCCGTATTGATCTCAATCGGAACTTCGTAATATGGCGCATATGCAGCCATAATAGCATTGGTTACTGAACCGGTTGTTCCATTGATCTTGTAGTCCCATGGCGTAGTAGCATCAGAATAAATTGTCGCGGTACCTGGGCTTGTGGTATGATTACCAACACTTAAGGTTATAGGTAATCCAGAAGGTGTCTGATCACCGTCAGAATTAGTCGGATAAACCCGAAGCCTTGGTGATGTCACTGTTTCTGATCCTTCAGTTGCGGTCGTGGAAGCACCCAAAATGAATCTGAGCTGAGGGGTAGGTTCATTATCACGGATATAGACTGTATGAACAATATTTCCCTGGGCTGCACTCACCTGAGCATTAGAAGCATTGGCTCCGATAAACGTAATTTCTATATATTCTGCACCAGCGTCAGTATTGTCACCCTCATCATAATCATCTCCTTTTACGTTAAATGAAATATCCTGCTGGACATCGCCAGCGGCTCCAAAAGTAAGTGTACCATTAGCCAGTGTGTGGTCTTGATAGTCACCATCTGCATCTGCAGTGCTAGCGGTTATTTCATAGGGAATGCTGGGCCCATCATAGCCTGAGGCTGCCTTAAGCTCACAGGAGATAGTAACCGCTAAATCAGTATTATCATCCAGCTCATCGACATACTGTGATGCATTCGTAAATATTACATAAGGAGGAAGATCATCCGGATCATCTGTAGTGATCATATTTAGTGATGCTTGCGAAGTATATAGCTCACCATGAGGATCACTTTCGTCTATTGTGATTGTCCATGTCTCTTGGTCTGGTTCATCGATCCCATCTGCCACGGGAGTGATGTGAAACTCTAAATAATTTGCATAATTGCCACCATTACTCTGTCCACCTCCATAATACTCACTTACTGTAAAATTACCGGTCATGGACGCATGATCTGCGTCAACAGTTGTCCCATTAGAAATGGTCCAGGTGAAAGTAATACCATCATGCCCACAATAATATGTTACATCATCCGTAGGATTAGGATATGCCTTAAGCCTGAATACATTATCAGGACTTGAAGATTCACCCTCTCCAAGAGTGTAAGTCCCCGAATTTGTAAATCCATAATATGGAATTAAATCATTATCTGTAATTCTATACGAGTAGCTTCCCGCACCGGATTCTATTTCAGTTGTAGCACTCTCTTCATAAAGATATAAATTCAGGGTCTCATAGGTACCTGAGCCACCCTCATAAAGTTTATCATCAACAACATCTAACTGAAAAGTCCATTTACCATCTCCGGTCCCCTCTGCAAAAATTCTCCATTGTAATCCTGATGAATTATTGGTAGTTGTCATAGACATGGTAGACGAGTTCACCGTGAAGTCCGAACTTGTGACCGTAAATCCACAGTTAGCATTATCATGGGTACCGCCATTGGTTGCACTAAAATCTTTCCATATTCCTCTGCCATAGAGAGTTGCAGTCGTATTCGAACTAGTTACTCTTTTTGCCGTACTAACACTGCTAGAGTAGTCTGCCTTTATGTAAAAACTGGCGCTCCAGACATCGTCTGTATCGTCACCATTATTATTACCATTAGCATCTGTTCCAGTGACAGCAATTTGAAAGGTGCCATCTGTAGATTCTGTAGTCGCATAATAATAATCATCTGCACTACCATCCCCATCAGCATCAACAGGAACAAAACCTATCTCTACTGCAGCAAAAACATTACTATATACGGATAGCGATAGTGCTAACTTGAGTAAGTTAATATTTGATTTTGAATTGATCATTAAATCATATCTATTCTATAATATTCTAATTTAAGCTCAGCATCATAGATTAATCCCTACTGCTACTAGACCATCCATCCAGTTTAATGTAGATGGCTCCACAATAAAGGCTTCTTTCACATCAGAGCCCGGGGTTAAAATTTTCGCATAGCGGAAGCCAACCCTAACCGATAGCGAGCCGAGCTTTATTCCATAGGAAGACTCAAACATGGTACCCACTGAAGAGCCTATAATACCGATACCTGTTTTGATCTTTCCGGGGCCAACAGGGAAAGAGGTAATCCCCATGGCGGTGATGCCCTTAAGCTCTGCCGTTTTTGGCGGCAGGGCATCCTCAAATCCGTAGTTTCCAAATTCTGCACCAAAACGAAATTTCATGCCCATCACCTGCATCAAAAACGGCGCCTCTATGCTGGCCCTTAGATTAATACTCGAGTTCCAGGTCATCAGTGACTCATTTACAAATCTCGGAGATGATCCTGAAATGTCTATGCTCCAGCCCATCGTCTCCGCCTCATCGGCCAGGCCAACATCCTCACTGTCATAGTCGTCCTCTTCCTCATAGTCTATCTCTTCGTCCTCTTCTTCCTCTT
>CAZYDX010000192.1:0-3004 GCA_964646455.1 uncultured bacterium
TCTATAGAAAAAGATGGTGCACCAGTGACCGATGCTGTAGTTAAAATAAATGGATTTGAATTATCTTATGATGAGAATATAGGCTACGTATCTAGTCTCACTGCTTCAGATGGAAGCGAAATGGAACTTGAAGTAACTCACAATGGTTCAGTGATTGCCTCTGGCAAAACATGTGTCCCTAGCAATCCTACAATTACAAATATAGACTCTGGTGACGTCCACCAGTTGAGTAGTTCACTTACAGTCCAATGGAAATCAGTTGACTATGCAACAGCAATAGAATTATTAATTGAAGAAAACGTTAACTATCAAGACTATAGTTCTGGGCTCCTTGAGCCTACAGCAACATCACACACCATTCCTACAACATTCTTTGATCTAAGCTCTCAATGGATAGACTCTGCAGAATGTATGATTACAGTAAGTGCCTACTACGGAATTGAACCGGGGATGAACCTTGACTCTAGCTCAGGGGTTGGTATAAATATTGAAAGCTCCAGTGGTGTTTTTATGGGCCTAAATATGGATCAAACAACTATATATGTACCCTTGGATGACTAATCAAAAGTTCTGCTGCTCAAACTCTTGCATAGCCGCTATTAGTGCAGAAACGCCTGAAACCGGCATAGCATTGTAAATAGAAGCTCTAAAGCCTCCAACAGACCTATGACCTTTTAAGGTTTTGAGTCCTTTATTTTCACAAAAACTAAGAAAGTCTTGGTCACTGATATGAGCATCATCAAATACAAAGGGTATGTTCATTATTGATCGATCTTCTTGATTGACCGGGCTTTTAAATAAACTATTTCGTTCAATCTCATTGTAAAGCATAAGCGCTTTCTGTTGATTTATCTGCTTCATTTTTTCTAGACCACCTAAATCTATGAGCCATTTAAGTGTTTCATTTACCACGCATACTGAAAAAACTGGTGGTGTGTTATACATAGAATTTTTTGAAATGTGTGTACTGTATCTCATCATCGTTGGAATATCACGATAGTTTTGCCCTATGAGATCTGACCTAATTATTACAAGTGTAACACCGGCTGGACCCATATTCTTCTGCGCACCGGCATAGATCAAGCCAAACTTTGATACATCTATCGGTGCTGATAAAATATCTGAGCTCATATCTGCCACAAGGTAAGTATTATCACTACTTACTTTTGGATATTGTTTATATTGTGTACCATATATTGTATTGTTAGTAGTAATATGTAAATATGTAGCATCGCTCGTCGTATTGAAATTTTTTGGTATATAAGTATAGGTTGAATTTCTACTACTAGCTATAATGTTAACCGTGCCTACCCTCTCACACTCTGCTATTGCTTTTGCAGACCACGCACCTGTATCTACATAGTCTGCGGATCCGTTATCTGGCATCAGATTCATTGGTACCATAGAAAATTGCAATGATGCTCCACCTTGAAGCCATAGTACATGATAATTATCTGGAATACTCATCAGAGATTTGAGATTGTTAGTTGTCTCCTCAAAAAGTTCAATGATTGGAAATGATCTGTGGCTCATTTCTAAAAGACTTATACCACTATTTTGAAAATCTAGGATTGTTTCCCTTGCACCTTTTATTGCATCATCTGAAAGACAAGCAGGACCAGCACTAAAATTGTAGATCTTATTCATTTAAATATATTTTTTGATGAAAATGGGTAAGGAAATTTCAGGAAAACCTAGGAATAGGTCAATAGCTACCACGCTCCTGCAGAATAAAATGTTGTCGACTAAATGTTTTATTCCAAACTGATCGGAGCGAGGTAGCTGTTAAAAATCTTATTCTGGTCGCTGAGACCTATACGGTAAAGACCAGGTAATACTGTTATAACCACCATCTTCAGTAAAAAGCGTTGCTAGGTCTATAGTACTAAAAAACGAACGAAATACTCTTGAGTCTCTACCAATACCAGGGCCATGCATACGCCAAACGCCTGTGTGAGTGTTATCGTTAGCACTAGCGTCCATACCATATCCTAGATCATTTACTCTTCTCCTGCCCCTTTGGTTTGCAGACCTGCCATAGCGTAGCATTACCCACTCACCTACTCCAACAGAATCTATTGCATACTCAGGACCGTTATTTTCCACTACTACTTTTACCACATAATATTCAAATGAGTTAAAAGTAGGTAGGTTATCTCTTTCCATATACAGGTCACCTATACCATCAGAAGCTACTGAGAATAGCAAATCCCCTTCCTCTCCTGAAAGGCCAGTCGATTCATCAACAGATAGCTCAAGTTCATATATATAAATTGAGGTGATAGATACCTTATCTCCTGCTCCACCATACAAAGGAGTAAGTGCAATAATTTTCCAAGTATACCCTTCTGGACTATTACTATCATCCACCCTTACGTATTTTACTTTTCTGTTCATTGTAGAAGTAAAATCCTTTGAGAAGCCAATAGAGTCGATTGTCTCCATTGTCGATGTATCTCTTGCCTCTGCCATAAAAACACCATTGATCAAGTATGAGACTACTCCAATAGCAGTATCACCATCAATGGTGAACTCTACAGTTCTTTCTCTATTCGTAATTTGACGACCAAATCTAATACGGTATCCCTCTCCGTAACTTAGGGTGTCACCAAGCGTTCTTCCCAAGCCAAACACCTCAAGACCCGTATCATAGTCTAGATCAATTAATCCGCCATCATCAAAGCCATCCATACCAAGGGCATCGTCTTCATCTAAGACCCTTAATAATTCATCCTTGTCATACTGTTCGTTGTTTTGTTCTACATCAGCACAACCAATAAATAGTGTAAATACTAACAGAATTATATTATATAGAATTTTCATAATTCTCTCCTTTTTATTTTAAAAATTATTTATTAATCCCAGTAGCCACGTTTATTTTTTTTTCTGCCTTTTTTGAATTTTTTTCCATCTCTCTTTCCACGCCTTTTCTCTCTTTTTTTCATTTGACCTTTCATATTTCGCATCATTTTATGTTTGAACAAACCTAGTTTGGCCTGTTGAT
>CAZYDX010000193.1:0-2985 GCA_964646455.1 uncultured bacterium
AGACTGCTCCTGAACCATCATCAGCTTCAAACACTTCATATTGAAAATCATTGCCAGTCACTACAGCATCTTCCACACGAACCATAACATTGCCCCATTGTTCTGCTTCAGTTGGCCAACGCAAATCTCCTGTATTCACTGTATCAATAGATGGCAACTGAAAGGGACCTTCAGTCATATCCACAGGTTCAGTTATAAATAATTCAGTCATGTTGGCGTCTCCAGTAGTATATTCTGCGATATATCCTGTGCACACAACCGAATCCCCTACCCACAGATTAGGAAATGCCGAACTATCTGGGTCATAAGATAAAATAGAACTCCATGGACCACCATTCTGATCTGCAAAGATAAATTTAACCCCCGTTCCTGCGTAACTCAAGCCTGTCGGCATAGTTACGATGCCTGTCAAGGTAACGGTCTCATCCTCCATGTATGATTTATCTGACTCTGAATCTTCGCCCGCTTTCATGAGATCACTATAGAGTACCTGTTGGACACGCTGGATTCTAGTCACACCCTCTTCGACCACATCTCGTGCCAACCTTGGCTGCAACTTATAATTACTATAGTTATAGTCAAGGACACCTTCAATATCTGCAAGTTGGTGACCCTCTACAGGATAGTAATAGTAATCCCACTTGTCATCACACCTGGCTGTTAATTCGCCATCGCCAAATTCCCACTCTCCATATCCAAGGTCAGGGTTGGTCACTACGACATCTTGAACTGCTATTAAGCAACCCTCATACGCTTCACCGATCTCAGATATCGAGATAAAGGATGGGGTCAACTCTTCATCAGATGCTCCATGAACAATTCCAGAGGTTACACTAGCAAGCTCTGTCAGGTTATAATATTCCTCAATTGTACCAGTGAGAGTTACCTCATCTCCTTCACCTGGACCTGGATGAGCATTTCCACTAGCATCAACCCATGGGAATAAATGCCAGCCATCATATTCAAAACATACGATGCCATTCCAAGGACCTTCGGCATCCTGTACAAACATGTAACGATATTGATCTGACCCCCAAAATTCAGCAGTAACAATACCATTTATGGTCACATCCTCTCCATTTAATGGGCTGGCATCATCAGAGTCAGGGTCTGATACAAATTGTATATCATAAATGGAAGTAATTGTATTTTGCTCAGCTACAGTAAAATCTATTGTATCCCCTACAAATGGATCTAAAGGGTTGTGATTGTTATCAACAAGCCACAAATTAAATGTATGTGCACCTAGAGAAAGTTCAGATATAGATATGGGCTCCGTTGTATAATGCATCACTGGATCACCATTATCTAGACTGTAGTGAATATGCCCATCTACATCATCTCCTGTAGACCCAATCGTAAAGTTAGTTACTGAAAATTCTATCATTACTTCATTAGAAAAAACTGTTTCATCATTCTGAGGAGATACTATTTGAATTGAAGGATCATTAATTGATATATCATGCGGATGAGATCCTAGATAGTCCCATGTATCTTGGTCCAATACGATCCATTCAGAATCTTCCTCGCTGGTGCCAGCTGAAGCATCCCAATCACCAGCATTACCTTCAGTGACACTCGCCTGTCTAACTAATGTATGATTCATAGTTGCTTCTGAAACGCCAGCAACATCCCAACCATCGCCAGGGTTCCCATTCCAGTCACCTATACAATCTACAATAGTATATGAGTCCTCTGTTCCTTCAACTAAACAGAAACCATCATTGCCATTACTGAGATAGGTAAATGTGTGATCCGCTTGATCAAGTATTGTTTCGTCTGATTCTGGATGTGCAATAACATAAACATCGCCTGCCGTTACAACCGCACCAGCAGGAAAAGTGTTCCAAAATTCATATTCACCTTCAGTAGCAGGATCATTAGCAACATTAGGAAATGCTAAAGCTGTTAGATCCACTTCTGATCCAGTCCCATTATAAATTTCTAGATATTTGTTATTTGAGGATCCTTCTCCATACTCACTAAAAAAGAGACCAGTGACATCCACAGCCGGAACTTCCAACGCTCCTTCATCAATCCAGGCTGCAATCAAATCAATCTGATCTGACGTCAAATCTTCATTGTTACCTGGTGGCATCTCTCCACTATCAACTCTCTGCCAAAGAAGACTGTTCCCATGGTCATTGGGAACAATAACATCACCGCTATTTCCACCAGCCATCAAGTTATCGTATGAGGAAAGATTTAAACCACCTGAATTACCATGGCAGTTAGTACAATTATTATTAAATATTGTTTGAATTTGAGTTTCATAGTCTATTTGCCCAAACAAAAGACCTATAATTAAAAATAATGATAACTTTTTTTCCATTTTATTTCCTTTTTTTATTTGATAATCAAGAATTTACCTTCCTTAATTTGTCCTGAATTCTTATCTTCAACAGTAAAAAGATAGAGTCCCGATCCTGTCGCCTGATCATGCATTGTAATCATATCCCAGGCATGCTCACCCCCAGACATAATAGGATTTTTTTGTGCATCAATATTATTGATATCCTGTCCTTTATATGATTTATCATGATGTAAAATATCCACCAGATCTCCTGCAAGAGAGAAA
Source organism: uncultured bacterium (assembly GCA_964646455.1). Lineage (GTDB taxonomy): Bacteria > Fidelibacterota > Marinisomatia > Marinisomatales > UBA1611 > TMED80. The sequence goes on from CAZYDX010000193.1 coordinate 2,579, forward strand.
ATCCGAATCTCTGCTTCCAATGGTAAGTTACGAAACCATATCATTTTATTTCTACTGCCATAGCCATCCCAAAGTGCCTGCCCCCTATAAGGGTTAGGATATACCGTAGGCTCTCCCTGCCATACTGTCTGCTCAGTAGCTGACACACCTGGATAAACATAAACTCTATTAGAATAGATGGAGCTTTCCAAACTTTCTAAATTTGCATCAGGATCACCCTGATCATAGGCTGTAACAGCATAGTAATTTAACCATCCGTCTTTAATTCCAGAATTCTCAAATTTATAATGATAATAGACTCCATCGATAAGAACACTATCAGTCTCTCCATAGTTGTTGGTAATCGCTATCGTTGAAAATCCAGTATTATAGCCAATATCATTCTTTTTATCTATGTCAAGTAAAAG
>CAZYDX010000194.1:0-2905 GCA_964646455.1 uncultured bacterium
CTCATAATGGCAATCCTGATTTTCAAATTGGTTATATAGCACTGAGAAAAGATGGTGAGGTTGGTGCAGCATGTTTAAAATGGAACTTTGACCATTTAGTTACAAAAGGTGGTAGGACCAGATTACTTAATGCAAAAGGTTTATTGTAAATAATTTTGATCATACCAAAATAATTGAATAATATGAGTACTCTCTCTGAAGAAAACATAATAAGAATATTAAGTAGACTTGATATCCCAGGAAATGCTGCAAAAATATATATACATCTCCTGAAAAATGGGCCATCTACTGGATACTCTGTTAGTAAAAATTCTGGTGTTAATAATGCTGTGGTATATAGAGAACTAGAGAGACTTAAATCTAAAAATATGATCTATCAATTAGGAGTTAAACCACTAAAATACGAAGCGATAAATACAGAGGGACTGATAAAGACTTTAAAACGACAAAATAAGTTGGAAGAAAAACTCCTTGAGAAATCATTAAACGATTTATTAATAAATACAAAAAACTTATTATCGATAAAAATTGATGAATACAATGATTTGATTACAGAAATAAAAAAAGAGATACTTTCAGCAAAAAAAGAGATACTTATTAGGCTCTGGTCAGAAGAGCTAGAAATACTTGAAAATGATTTACAGCAAATGTATGACAAAGGTGTAAACACCCAGCTATTATCATTTACTCCATTAGAAAAACCAATTGGAGAGACCTTTTCATACAATATTGATCCACATGCTTTTGCCGAAAACTGGGAAAGAGGCATCGCTCTATTTGTCGATGAAGAGCGAGTCGTTATTGGAAATAAGATTGGGAAAAATCCCATCCACGGGATGTTAACAAATGATCCGCTTATTGTAGAATCAATTAAAGAGCAGATACTGTTAGATGTTGAACTAGTAAAAAATAAAAGAGAGATGCGAAAAAAGAAGTAGTTGGCCTATTTATTTTTTCATCTCCTTTTTCATAATATTTAGTTCATTAATATTTTTTATAAAGTGTCTAGCATAGCGCTGAAATCCTAGATCATTAAAATGAATACCGTCAACGGTTGCTTCACTATCTTCATCAATGAAGCCGGCTTGTTTTATAACAAATAAATCTTTTTCACCATTGTTTATAGCTTTGTTAACCTGTTTATTAAGCTCATTATTTTTTTCTATAACGCTGTTAATAAATTTATTATCTATATAGTCCATGTCTATGATGGTTTGTTCAATAAAAACAATTGGTGCTTTTTTAACCTGACCATTTTCTCTAATCGTTTTGATAAGTGGTATAATTTTTTTATTGACCATTTCTTGATCTACATTGGCCATACATTCAATCACATATATATATGCATTAATATTCGACATGATAGTTCCAACAGAATTTTCTAGATGCCCATTGCCACTGAATCCAAGGTTTATACAATCATGGCCTAGTTCTCTAGAAATAATATTAGTATACATTAAACCAGGCCTAGATGCACATCCTCCTTGGGTTATGCTAGTGCCATAAAAAACTATAGGCCGATTTTCATTTTTAATATTTTCAAATTTGGAATTGTCATCTAAACCCAATTGTATATCTGTAATTGTGTCATATAATGGAAGGTAGAGACGGTACTCTCTTAATTTTTTTGAGACTCCTTTTATTAGAGTTTCTCCATTGTCTTTACCTTTTGGTAATCCGGTACTTACATAGTGCCAGCTATCATTTTTTTTCTGATACATGTCAACACCTTTTATACCAGCATCGGTCATATGGTTCATTTTTAGATCATGTTTTACTGACCAATTAACAACTAACTCAGTAGTGTCGCTAAAAAATGATATACATACACCTGCTGAGTTTTCAGATAAGTCCCAGACCTCTTTTCTAACTAATTTTTTATATTGCTGAGGGAGCCTCTGGAATGGATATTTTCTACTTAGGCTTGGTTCAACGAGTCCTTGTGCGACTAGTGCCCTTGTATCGTAGATTTTCAATTTGTTGGTAAGTTGAGCTCGTCAATTAATGGCTTTATTTTTTTTATCCAATTAGCGTATCCGTTTTCATTAAGGTGGAGGCCATCATAACTAAATTTTAAATTCAATTCTCTATTATCATTTAAGAAAATTGAATGAAGGTCTATCATTTCAAACAAATCATTTTCTTTAATGATTTTATTTGTTTCATTTATTTGTTGATTCAAAGAGGGAGAATAATCATTTCTTAAGTAATAATAATAATGTCGAATATCTTCTGGTCTAGATAAAAAATTATACTCAGCATTTATTGGTAAAATAGTCTGCAGATAAACCTTGGTTTTAGGTGTACCTTTTTTGATTTTTTTAGCAGCAGCAATAATATTATCTGCCACATAGGATGGTGTTATATACATGCTTACAGTGCTGTCACGGAAAAAATCATTAATTCCAATTAAAATAAAAACCGCGATTGGCTTATAGTATATTATTTCATCAAGTCTTTTTTGTATTCCCTCAGAAAAGTCACCAGATATACCTCGATTTACAATGTTATTAGATTTCAACTTCCAGTCCCATTTTCGCAATCCGTAGGTTATGCTATTTCCTAAAAAAACAATCCTATCGGATCCTATCGGGTACTTTTCAAACTCTTTCAATCTATTGTGAAATTGACCATACTGATAATCATCCTGATATTTTATCACAATAGTGGAGTCAGGATACAGATCTCGTAGATTACTGGGATTGGTACAATCTGTAAAATAGATACTAACAGAAATAATTAGTACAAATCCTACTAGAAAAGATCTCATTGTAACTAATTGTATATGGTATTAAAAGGAATACCGGAATCCTATGTCAATCGTACTCCCATAATGCTGCTCTAAAGCTTTTGCTCTGGCTTCTACAGGTATTAAATCTAATCTTTCATCGATATTTTTAACATC
>CAZYDX010000195.1:0-2903 GCA_964646455.1 uncultured bacterium
CGCACGACCAATGGCTTAAAAGGCCACTGCTCTACCAACTGAGCTACCGGATCAAAAGTGTTTAAATTTAAAAAAATTGGTCGGGGAATCTATTGCATAAAATAGTGCAAAAGAAAACACCAATCATAAAAATTATATTTTGTTCATTTGATCCCTTTTTTGTATTAATATACACGCTAATGGAAAACAAACAATTTAGTCAATTTGTCTTGTATCCAGTTATATGGAAGTATTGCGTATGTATTATTAGGATTAATAATACAAGCGGGTAAATATTTTACATTTAAAGTAAAAAATAAAAAACCCGCTTAGGCGGGTTTTTTTTTAAAGAAAATAAATAGAAAATAAATAGGAGTGGAGTATAAAATGATAAAAAACCATTTTATTTTTAGATTGGTTTTCATTTCCTTAATGCTTGTTTTAGTAGGTTTACAAGCTCAAGCATTATCTGGAAAGGTTACTGATAGTGAGACAGGAGAGCCCTTACCGGGTGCTCAGGTCTTTGTGAAAGGTACTTTTGTAGGTACAACAACAGATGTCAATGGTTCTTATTTTCTTGATGTTGAAGGTAATGTTACGATCGTGGTTGCTTATATTGGTTATAAAACGCAAGAATTAGCGACAAGTGGTGGATCTGTAGATTTCCTTATGGAACCTGATGTATTAAGACAAGATGAAGTGGTAGTAACAGGTCTTGTTAGTACTGTGAAAAGACGAAATGCAGCAAATGCTGTAGCTTCTGTCTCAGGTGATGATTTGGTAAATGCTCCAACGCAAACACTAGATCAAGCCCTTAGTGGTCAGTTTGCTGGTGTTAATATTCGTAGAAATACTGGAGCACCTGGAGGAGGTGTTAATGTAAATCTCCGTGGACAGTCAACTTTAACAGGTAGTACACAGCCTCTATATGTTATAGATGGAGTTATTGTTAATAATGATGCTAATCAATCTGGTGTTGATGTTGTGACTGCAGCAACAGGAGCAGGTAGTTCAAGACCCCAAGGTCAACCAACAAATCGTATAGGTGACATTAATCCAAATGATATTGAAAGTGTTGAAGTATTAAAAGGTGCTAGTGCGGCAGCTATTTATGGAGCAAAAGCATCTAATGGTGTTGTAATTATTAATACAAAGCGCGGTAAAGGTGGTAAGACAAAATTTAATTTTTCAACTAAGACGGGGACATCATCCTTGCTTAGAAAAATGGGACACAGAGTATTTGAAACTTATGGAGAAGCAGAAGAACAATATGGTTCAGATATTGCTGATCTTGGTAATGATGCAAATGGAAACTGGACTGGTGGTGATCCCATTGATTACGAAGCATTATTATATGGATCAGAAGGACAATTAACTGAGCATACCTTAAGTGCAATTGGTGGTGATGAGAATACCCAATTTTATCTTGGTGGGCAATATATGGATGAAGGTGGAATTATTAAGAATACTGGTTATAAAAAATTATCTAGCCGATTAAATGTTGATCATCGTTTAAGTGATAAAGCAAAAGTCTCTGTCTCAACAAATCTGGTTCGCTCAGAATCTGATCGTGGAGTTACAGGAAACGATAATACCAATATGACCTATGGTTTTTCTATTGGGTTTACACCAAGTTTTATTGATATCAGGAGAAATACTGATGGTTCTTTTCCAGTCCATCCGCTGAATCCTTCTAATCCTCTAGAAACAGCAGAGTATTTTGTTAATAATGAATTAACTCATCGAGCCTTAGGTTCTTTGAAATTTGATTACAATCTTTTTAGAGCAGATAATATGGATCTTGGTTTTCTTGCTGTTGCAGGAGCTGATTTTTATAATCAAGAAAATCAGGTTTTTATTCCACCATTTTTACAGATTGAATCTTCTAAAGATGAAGCAGGTCAATCTGTTATGACAACAACAGATAATTTGAATACAAACCTATCTCTTAACTTGGTGCATAAAATGAAAATGTCAGGCATGAATTTCAATACAACAGCGGGCCTTCAGTATGAGACCTATGATTGGAATTCAGTTTTTGTCCATGCTACAGGTATGATTCCAACGCAGATGAATGTGGATAAAGCAAGCTCACAAGCTGTTTATCATGATCGTAAAAAACGTCAGGATCGTGGACAGTTTTTTCAGGAAGAAGTTACTATAGGTGATAATCTCTATATAGCTTTTAGTATGCGTGGCGATGTTTCTAGTACTATGGGAGACACAGAAGCCAAAGAATGGTATCCTAAGGCGGCGGCATCCTATCAACTAGGAGAATTTGCCGGACTTTTTGATAATTTGAAAGTTCGTGGCGCATGGGGACAAACCGGAAATATGCCACAAACAAAGGCAAAATATACAACCATGTCTTCATCGAATATTGGTGGTATCAATGGTCTTGTTGCATCATCAACAAGAGGAAATGCTGCTATCAAGCCTGAAAGAACAACCGAATTAGAATTTGGTGCGGATTTTTCAATAATGGGAGGATTTGCAACTGTTGAAGCAACCATGTATCAGCAGGCTATAGAAGACCTTATCCTCCTGGTTGATTTACCACCATCATCTGGTGCAACAGAAGCATGGGAGAATGGTGGTGAAATGGAAACCAATGGTATGGAACTAGCACTTGGATTAAATCCTACAAATCTTGTGTCTTTGGGGGGAGTAGATTGGAATTTTCATATGACCTATTATACGAATGAATCTAAAGTGACTAAATTAACTGTTGATCCATATAATTTTGGAGGATTTGCGACATTTCTAGGTACATATCGGATACAGGAAGGCTGGTCACCAACAGCAATAGTTGGAAGTGAAATGGATGGAGAAAATCATCTTGAGCTAGGCAATGAAAACCCAGATTATAGGATTTCATTCAGAAATTCTCTTAGTTTAGGTCCTATATCACTTTCTTTTCTAAT
>CAZYDX010000196.1:0-2873 GCA_964646455.1 uncultured bacterium
AAACCCTCGCTGGTTTTCAAGACCAGTGCAATCAGCCAGACTCTGCCACCCCTCCTATTCTATTTATATAATAGTATTTTACTAGACGTAAATTTACTGATTTATTAATAACAGTTCTTATAATTAATAAATTATTTTTCAATCTATAATCGATTTTCTTCTCTTAATCAAACCTTTACCATCTGCTATTTTTGAGCTATTTATATCATAACGCAGTGACAGCCCTAAATCTAGCCAGCCTGTGTATTTATCTTTAAACTTATGCATTAGTGTGGCTTTACTAACAACATAAACTTTTAAGTCCTTATTTTTGAGGTTCAGTGGGATTTGTGTGCCATTAGTCAATACAAGACCTAGACTATTAAAGTGAGTTTTACCTAGTAAAAGACTAAAGTCAGTCTCACGCCCACCTAAGTTAATTTTATCATAAAAGCCAATTAGGAAATAACTTGATCCTCCAAAAACCTCTTTCACCGAGTCTGAGATGACTTTCTCAAAATAATATGCTCTTATCTCAAACATAGCCCTAGGATTTAATAATCCAGTTTTGGATTTTGTGATAGCTTCTAAAACTCTGCCTAATTTTTTTAGTCTGAACGGGGTTACAATATTAAATCCATTTATACTTGCTGATTTTTTATCAAAAACTTCAGTGGTTTTTGATAATATCATTGGAAGCGAATAATAACCTCCAACTGTATAAATATCTGACTCAGGTTCGGCCGAACGGTCAGCAGGCTTCTCATTTGACTCTATATTCTCAAACTGTTCAAATAAGAACCCTTCTTGTTTTTTTTCAACTATTTTCTCTGGATCTGTTTCTATTTCTTTTTTTTGTTCTACTTTCTCTTCAATATCTAATTCACCGCCCATAAGAATCACTAATCGTGAGGCATTCTTATTGATGTAACTGTTCAATGCCCTAGCTCCACCCATAAACTCATAACCGTCGGACAGCTCATCTTCTTCTATTCCAAGCTCATCTAATTTTTCTACTAAAATGTCAAAGAATTTCTCATCAACAGAAGCATCTTTAGATACGCCTAATAGTTCAAAAAGTATACTCTTTGGATTATCTGCATTAATAATAGAAATGGGCAATAAAACAATTGAAATGTATACTATTAATTTTACTAATGAACTACTACGACTCATTTTTTTTGGATTTAAAATAATTAATTCAGTTTCCACCTATTTAAAATGAAAACTGAATTAATTTAAATATTAATCAACACTTGTTTGACTAGTTCCAGCTCCCCCCTGAATCGGTGACCAGTGTGATGCCCTTACTTTCCATTTACCACCTTCTTTGACAAACGCCTGAGTAACCCTTGTCATATAATGACTTACCGCAGAAGACCCTTTTGGTTTCATGGCACCCTCTGAATAATACATTGCAACAGCTGCCATGCCTGGGACAAGGACAATTACCTCAATGTGTTTTGGTTTTACATTTGCATAATCATAAACCTCAGGTCTTCCATTCGGATCAATCTCATGCATCAAACCACCGCTAGACCAAAACTCAAGGCCACCTTCCTTTGAATAATCATTTATACTTCGTTTATTTTTACTTAAATACTCACTACTGCTAATAATCTGCTTTTTCACTTCATCAATATCTCCCGCAAACACAAGTGGACTGATCAAATAGAAAAAAAACAAGAGTCTAATACATTGAATCATTACATTACTCCCTTTCCTGATTTATTATTAATAATGTGTTCTAAAGTTAGAACATAAAATAAAAGACTAGTAAACTATTTTCCGTAAAGCCCCTTAAACCCCGAGTCTAAAAAAATATCAAACCAACCAGTTAAATATATAAACGTGTACAACACTATAGTAAAAAGAAATAAAAAGGAAGATAAATACACTATGAATCTTTTCCCGCTCATCATTTAAATTGTTGAAAAATAAATCTATTAGTCAATAACTTATATCTAATAATTAGAATGGAGATTAGGTTATGAAAAATAAAATAACACCTCTTGAAAAAAACCAATTTTTTATCGCATGCACTATATTGTTAGTAACAATATCATTACTATTACTTTTTACTATAATAGCGAAAGAAACATCCTTTTATATGGGAACCAGTATTTTAGCTGGAATTGCAATAACAGTTATTGGGCTTTCACTCCAAGAATGGACAGTACATCGATATTTATATCACCGACATCACAAGAATTTTCTTATGAAGCATATTTATACAATTCATCATATTGGCCACCATTCTGTTATTTTTCCGCCAGAAAGATATGTTACTAATGGGCCAGTAAAACGCCATCCGATATTTGAAAATAACGTAAAGGAATTAGGCGACTCTAAATCCAGTAACTTTTTAACGAGGTTATCACACTCCGGTTCTTATATGTTATTAACATGTATGACTATTATTGGCCCTTCTTGGTTAATTACTCAAAATAGCATTTTACTTCTTAGTGCTATAGTCTCAACAATAATAATATGTCATGTTGTCGTTACAGTCCATGATGCTATCCATTATCCTTCACAACACCCGCATATGCAAAATCAAAAATGGTTTAAATTTTTGGACAATCATCATTTAATTCATCATATTGATACTGAAAAAAATGTGAACTTTCTTCTCCCAATTTGTGATTTTCTATTTGGCACTATAAGATTATCATTATCAGCGGATGAAATAAAAAAATATGGTACTCTTGATTTGACTAAAAAAAATCCTGTGGGCTATTCTGAACCAGCAAAGGATATTCTAAAAATAGGTGCAATATCTAATAGTTAATATTTTACAATTGATTATCTATAATATTCATAGAACTTGTTCATAAAAAGTTCATCTTTATCATAATATCGTTTCATTTCAAAAAATTTATCTATCATGGGAT
>CAZYDX010000197.1:0-2807 GCA_964646455.1 uncultured bacterium
GAGTAGACTATTCATCACTCTAACAGTTATTACATCAACCCTTTTTACAACTCAGATCCCGGAGAGTTTTGACACCGACGGTGCAAAAGAAGAATCACTGACTGCGTTTGAGAAAAAGAAAAAGTCTCTTGAGTCTAGGTCGATATCTAGAAATACAAGAAACGATGTAAATAACCAAAAATATTTTAATGGAAATCGCTGGTATCTAATGAGCGCTAATGATGGTAGGATTGGAAATAATTATGAGAATGGTGAGGCCGCTGGCAAATGGCCAAGAGGGCAGAGCCAGAATATGATTTTTAGTTCAGGTCTTTGGATCGGTAGTAGGGATGACTATGGAAATTCTAGTGTGTCAGGTATACGCTGGGATCAATCTGATTTTACACCGGGTGAGTTAATTGTTAATGATGAGCCAATTAGCAGTGAGGCACTTTCTGGGGTGTGGAAACTTTCTCCTAATGAAGGGGCATTACAAGTTGGGCCAATGTTCAATGATGGCAGCTGGTGGCAAAACTCTGAGGCTGATGTTGCAACCAGAGAGTGTCTGTTTGATGATGAGTACGTTTTTCATGCGGACGGAACCTTTGAAAATATTTTTCATGGTGATACATATGTAGAAGAGTGGCAAGATGGAATGGGATATGATAGTTGTAGAGCTCCTGTCGCGCCACACGATAATTCTAGTTCTGCGTCCTGGAGTCTTGACTCAGGTAATGGTATGATTACGGTTTATGGATATGGAGCATTCTTGGGTTTACCTAACGTTGTTAATGGTGGAGAGCTATCTGCTGGGCATGATATCCCTGATTCTATATCTTATGAGATTGCCTATTTTGATGGAGAAAATATGGTTGTCTCTATCAACTTTGAAGTTGGCTATTGGACCTTCACTTTTGAAAAAGACAATTCAAATAATAACCTCTCTGATCCCTATGGTCCTGAGTCTCGAGTTTTGAAGGTTAATCGTTGGGATGACTCAGAGAATTCTGAAGATTATAGTGACTGGTCAGACTATGAGTTCACCCCTAAGGATAGTTCGGGGAATCCTAAAACACCTCTAGACCAGAGCCTATTTTCTATCTACAACGATAACGGTGATAGAAAGGCAGAAATAAGACAAGTTCTCTATGGCGGAATGGATGCTGATGTGAATAGCCCGCTAAACGACGCGGTTTTCATCCGCTATGAGATTGAAAATAAAAGTCAGTTTACCTGGTACGATGCCTACGCCAGTATGTTCTGTGATTTTGACTTCGGTGGAAATTATTACAACGATCTAGTTAGCTATGACCACGATAATACCATTGTATATTTTATGAACCCTAATGATCCAGATGGTTTTAATGAGAATACTGTTCTCGGTCTTGCCCCTGTTTCGTTTGACTATGAGCTTACTTCTTTAATAGTAAATGAAAGTCCTGAGGGTGACTATGAAAACTACAACCTCCAGCAGGGCTTACATAAAGATGGTTCTGAGATAATTGACCCATACACAAATGAGCCTACCTCATATATGTATAGCGGCAATATCGGTGACAGTACAGGCTGGATAGATAATGAACCTATGGACAAGTTTATGTTGGTAACATTTTCAGTAGGGAATGTTGAACCTGGTGAGACAGTAAAACTGGATTTAGTTCTTTTTGTTGCGGCGACTGGAGGAGACAATATAGAAACTCTAGATGAAGGAACCACTCACGCTGATCAATTGAGAACGTTCTGGTCTGATGAATGGCCTGTGACATTGTATGACAGACCAATAATTGAGACTGAAGCGAACAATGGTTTTTTTGGAGGCAGTATACGTGAGATTAATGTTGGACAAGGTGATAACGTATCTAACAATTTTTTAATTAGAAATGGTGGCTCTGCTCCGCTTATGCTTGATATTGACATGGGCGATGACAACTGGGAAAATGTTACTCTAGGCTATGGCGATATGCATGAAGTATTTTTCAGTTTTGATGCTCCGTATTTAGATCCTCCAAAGACCATAAGAGTGCCTCAGGACACATGGGATTTATATGCGGCGCTTGACTCAACTACCGCATCGCCAGGACATTACTTAAATTATTATTTCATGCATAATGATTCATCTACGAAGCATTTTGACATGACCGGAGAGTATTATGTTGAGCATGCTGGAGATACTGTACTAGTTGCAGCTGGTTTCACTTCTCTCATTCCCCTTAACTATGAGATTTTTGATCGGTCAGTACACCTTATTTCAGAGCATAATGATAGTTTAGGGGGCGCAGTTTTTGCGGACTCGTCCTTTATATCAATCAGAGGTAGGGTCCAAAATTTTAGTTTTAAAGGTTTTACTGTAGAGAATAATTCCAATGGATTTTTAGAGATTAATGATTATAATGATCAGTGGTCACCAACTCAAGTAGAAATATCTGATAATATTTTCAGAGATAATTATAAAGATGGTCATGGTGCAGCTATCTATGCTGTAAACATTCATGGGCACATATCGAACAATATTTTTGAAAACAATCACGCAGAGTCGATGGGTGGAGCTATCTATCTCAGTAATATTTTTTGCGATGTTAGTCACAATGTTTTTCGTAATAATTCAGCAGGTCACAACTGGGGTGGTGGAGCAATCCGTTTAAATCAAGGTGCCGCAAATGTTTATAAGAATACATTTTTTGATAATCTGACTGAAGAAGGTGCTCGTGCACTTGCTGTTCGATCTCAGGATCATGTTGTTACCAGTAATATCCTCTGGGGCGGCGAGCATGACCTTATTGGTGTAAACTATGATGGTTATCACAATATTGAATACAACCTGATTCAGG
>CAZYDX010000198.1:0-2761 GCA_964646455.1 uncultured bacterium
GAGCGCCCGGCTCATAACCGGTAGGTCCCAGGTTCAAGCCCTGGTGGGCCCACAACAAACCCCGAATCCAGTCAGTATGGATGTACGGTGGTAACAGTTTTGATATAAAATTAATAAGTGTTACCATTCTATTAAAAATTCCTAAAATGAATACTTAACCTTCAGAAATAAGGTTTTTTGAAATATTTTGTATCACCTGCTTTTTAAACGATTTTAGAGTAAACTGAACATTTGAATTTACGACGATAAAGGAAAAATATCCATTTTAATGTTCCACTTAGAAATGGTAGGTCTTTTGGTTTAGTCTTTTTATATTTATTATTATTCTATTACTATTTTAACCCTATTCAAATCTCTATCGGTAATTAATTCAAGAATATAAACTCCATTATTAAAATTAGATATATTAATATCTATTCTTTCATTATTAATTTTAATACCTCTAGGCTTTAATATCTTACCAGAAAAGTCAATAAAATTAATATCTTTTAGTTTAGAATTATTTTTTAAAATAATTGTTAAATTATCATTTGTGGGGTTAGGATAAATTTTTTCTATAAGTGAAACCGATTCTACAAATAGCGGAGAAAAATCAGTATCTAAATCAAATATATTAGATCGAACTCTAATTGTTTCAATATGATTATCAAAATTAGGATTATCATATTCTATATTAACTCCTCCTCCTGGACCACAAGAAACCTCAGATAAAACAGCAACATAATACTTATAAGAATTATCAGAATTAACACTAAAATCAGAATAACTTAAAAAATTAGAGGAAACACTTGTTAAAAATTCAAAATTTTCATCATTTACCTTTCTATATATTTCATAAGTTGAAAATTCTATTCCTTTATATTCTGTCCAACTAAGATTTACTTCACCACTTATTCCTTTATTTGCAGAAAGATGACTTGTTTCATGATAATCATCTTCAACTGAACCTGGATAAACTTCACCACAGTAAGTTTTTACAGAAACTTTATACCTATAACTTTGAGATCTGTTGTCAATATTTTCATCTAAGTATGATTCTTCACTAGAACTTATTTCACCTATAATCTCAAAATTATTTGCTATACTACCTTCTCTTGATAATATATATTTTTCAATATTATGTGGAGCAGGTCCAACATTAATAAAAATCCTATTTTTTGTATAGTCTATACTATCAGCGGTAACATAACATATTCTAGTCTCTAAATATTTAGGTTCAATACCAACTACATATTCTTCTGTTACAGTTTGACCCACTGAATCTGTAATAGTAACTGAATATGTACCATCAGAGAGATTATATATTGATAAACTATCTTCTCCATTTGACCAATCTATAGTTAAATCACCTACTTCTCCTTCTAATTCCAAAGTAATACTACCAGTAGAATCTCCTTCACAGTAAACACCAACAACTTGAGAACTTACTATATTCATACCATAAATATTGGTCACTGGATAATGAAGTACTCGAGTATGTCCTGCAGCATCATTTCCAGGCCCATCATCATTATATTGAGCACCAATAGCAACTCTAGTTCCATTACCTGAAAGTGAAACAGAACCACCACTTTGATCCTGTGATGCCTCTCCATCAATATCTTGACCTAACTTTGTCCATGTGCTATCTATATACTCGTACACGCGCGTATGACCTGAACCTAGTCCAGCCCATCCTGATGAAGGTCCACTTCCTTTATTATATCTAGCACCAATAGCAACTCTATATCCATTACCTGAAAGAGAAACAGAACCACCACTATAATCCTCAAATCCCTCTCCATCAATATCCTGACCTAACTGTGTCCAGGTGCTATCTAAATACTCATATACGCGCGTATGACCTGATTCAAATCCACCTCCACTATTAGATGTAGCACCAATAGCAACTCTAGTTCCATTACCTGAAAGTGAAACAGAACCACCACTTTGATCCTGTGATGCCTCTCCATCAATATCTTGACCTAACTTTGTCCATGTGGTATTAACTGTATCACTTGCCACACCACCTATATACTTGTACACGCGGACGTGTCCTTTTCCATTTTCATTTCCTACAGCACCAATAGCAACAATAGTTCCATCACTTGAAAGTGAAACTGATCCTCCACTTCTATCCTGTGATGCCTCTCCAATAATATCATTACCTAATTGCGACCAAGAATTGTTTGTATACTCATACACGCGTACAAGACCTGGACTAGAAGGATAATATGATGGATTTTCAAAAACACCAATAGCAACTTTAGTTCCATCACCTGAAAGAAAAACACTATGACCAAACAACTCACTTACTTTCTTCCCATCAATATTATTACCTAATTTTGACCAAGTATTGCTTATATATTGGTAAACACGCACAGTACCGACATCGCCATCGCCACCTTCAATATTATGCCATTTGGCAGCAATAGCAACAATAGTTCCATCACTTGAAAGTGAAACTGATCCTCCACTTTGCTCCTGCAACTGCTCTCCATCAATATCTCCTCCAACTTGGGTCCATTCTTGAGAAAATGATATAAAAGGAAAAAATAAAAAAAGTAGTAAAATTTTTTTCATCTAAACAAATGTAGTAATAACTGGTTATTGAATTTCAAAACTAAAAAGGAAAATGAAATTTAATAACTGGGTAATACTGAAAAAACTGACTAAAATTGACTTTACTATCGTAATGTACGATTGTACATTATACAGTACCATCGTAGGTTCAAGCCCTGGTGGGCCCACAAAGATAGAAAAGCCTAACTCATTGGTATCA
>CAZYDX010000199.1:0-2710 GCA_964646455.1 uncultured bacterium
TAAAGAAATTATCAAAGAATGGGAAATGAATATCTAGCTCAAGATATTTTATGATATAGCATTTTTCTTTCTCTTTTATGCTAAAAATAAAAAACTTCTAGTGGATTATAGTATAAGCAAGTGCGGCATAAACACACATCGAAAAGGTAAATCAGAGCGATCAAGTGATTAGGGTAACCCTTTCTATGGGTCCACGGATTGAAAAAAATACCACTCGATATATCTACTTTAATGACAGTAAGAACGATTGCAAGAAGTATATTTTATATCTGCTGATTAAATAATATATTAATGTATCACTTTAAGTAATAGTATTATAATACTATTATATAGAATAATATAAATAATAGTAATATTCAATTAAGTTTGTTTGCTATTGGGTTATCCTTTATTAAATTAAGGCAAATATGTAAGGAGTAAGCCATGAATCCACAGCTAGTTCTAACAGTGATTGGTGCCATTAATGTCTTAATGGGGTTAGCCATTTATATAGGTGCAGAGAATATTGTAACTGGCGGCGCGTTTAACCCTGACCTAATTAAACTTAATCCAGCAGCAGTAAAGGTAGGAACTTATATGCATGAGGCTCTTGCTTCTTTTATGATTGCTTTTGGGTTTGTTGCGCTATTAAACAGGGACATGCAAGACGCTCCTGCGAAAAAACTATTATTTGCAATGGGAGTTGCCTACGTTATTAACCTTACGAGTGCTGTTCTACATATGTTAAACCCAGAGGTGAACCCTCCAGTACCGGCCGTCATCATTATGCTGGCACTGACGATTGCCGCATTTTACACATCCAAGGTTTCTGACTAGATTTTTTTTCTTTATACTTTCATTAAAGAAAACAGTTTATCCGAGTAACAAAATTTTTTATAAAATACCAATAATAAGGAGTTAATAATGAGATCTATAAAAAGAATAGGTTTGATCGTTTTATTATTTGTGACATACAGCCAGGCACAGATAATGGTCGTGTCACAGAACAAGGTGGTTTTTCACAAAATGAAGGAGTACCACGAGCTTATGGAGAAGCACTGGAATCCTGTGTTTGATAAGCTGGTTGATGAGGGCAAACTGGATGAGGTAGGCACGCTGAGTCACGCTTGGGGCGATGAGTGGAATATCGTTGGGTACTACAAGGCAAAAGACCTAGCCTCTTTTGAAAAAGCTTGGAATGAGGGCTATGAGAAGTTTGCTGAGAATACACCACTGAATGTTCGAAATAAAATTACAGCGATGATTATGGAACATAAGGATAGTATCTATCAGCTCAAACACTCACACACTCGATAAATAAAGTAGATCCGTTTTATATATGTTTTCTGAAGGCCCTTTTTCAAGGGCCTTTTTTTATGTAAATCTATTGACAAGTATAATTAGAGCTTATTAATTTTAATGAGATTAAGTCTCAATAACATTATCATTACAGATTAATAGACAAAAATTATCGACAATAGTGGGCTCTGGTTCAATTATTATATAAGTCTAAGATCCAAGAATAGGTTCCAAATTTGGGTTAAGGTCCAGTTGTCGTAAGGGAAAAAATGGCAGAATTAATTATCGTTTTCAGAGAGGTATTAGAGGGTGCTCTTATTGTGGGTATACTGTACACCTATCTAAATAAAACAAATCAGAGTGAGGCAATTATTAGGCTCTGGCAGGGAGTTGGAGCTGCGATTGCTGCAAGTGTTTTAGGATCGATTCTATTCCAAATGTTTGCCGATGGTTTTAAGGGACAATCCGCGAAACTTTTTGAGGGAATTGTAATGATTCTCGCCGCTGCGATACTTGGAACGGTGATCGTGTGGATGGCAAAAAACAGAAACATAGCCGAAGACCTAAAAGAAAAAGCTGATGCGGCATTGTCAAGTGATGGAGTTGGTTATGGTATCTTTGCTTTGTCTTTTATCTCTGTTTTTAGAGAGGGGATTGAAACTATACTTTTCCTATATGGTGTAATGGTCAAGGAGGGCGGTCTGAATATTATTCTGTCGATCATTGGTGCTGGATTAGGTCTTGGTGTTGCTTTCTTAATATTTGTACAAGGCAGAAAGGTCCAACTAAAAATATTTTTTAATGTTACCTCTATATTATTGATATTTGTCGCAGCTGGTATGTTCACCTATGGTGTTCATGAGCTTGAGTCTGCTAAGGTTATACCATACTATGGTGGTAAGATAATTGAAAGCGATAACAACATCACAGCAACAAGGATGAACGGAGACTCAAAGGTTTATAAAATAACAGATAATAGCGATCGTAAAAAAATTGTCAGTAGCGCAAAGAAATGGGCGTCTAGAATTTGGGATCTAAATCCACCAAAGAATGAAGACGACTCGTACCCAGTATTCCATGATAAAGGCGCGATCGGTGGCCTTATGAAAGGACTTTTTGGATACAATGGAGATCCTAGCTTAATCGAGTTAATTTCCTGGATATTCGTCTGTGGTGGACTTGGTTATGCTTGGAAAAAATTTGCAATAAAATAAAATGATAAAAGGAAATACTATGATGAATAAAATCGTGATTACTCTACTCTTGGCTGGTTCACAAATCTTTTCAAGTACATTTGTTGGAGTTGTAAAAGATGCTTCAACAGGTTCACCAATTGCTGATGCGAATATAATAATTAGTGGAAATAAAGAGGTAGGCTTAACATCAAATGAAAAAGGGTTTTTCTCACTTCAAACAGATGAAGATAGTGTTA
>CAZYDX010000200.1:0-2690 GCA_964646455.1 uncultured bacterium
AGCATATCCTGTATTATATACGGACTCGATACCTATTCCACGCTTACCAAAGGTATTGATTTCGTTCCAAGATAAATTATTTCCATGAAGTACATTATCTCTTAGTATCATATCTCTAGTAGTGTCCCAATTATCCCAATCTGCATTGGGATACATAAATTGAGCAACTCCTTCCGCTAGCCACGGCGGTACCGAGGTACCTGGTATAGGATAACTTATCAACATATTAGGATATCCATAAAGCACATCTGGTCTTTTTTCTTTTTCATACCCAATCCATTGTAAATAGCCTCCAGGTTTAGATTTACCATACTTTTGGGCACTTTGTATTGATACAATTTGAGCAAATTCATGTGTAATAACATTTTGAAGCCAACGGTGAGACCCTCTTAGCTCAAAGTCTAATGGGCTGGTCCAAATAATTATTTTGTTATCATAAAAATAAGCGGCACCATTTGATATATCATCAGTATCAGTAAAAACAATATCTGTTGTATCAATTGGCTTATAATCGTAGAGTGTCACTATTGGGTCATAAATCTGCTCTGCTATAAAAGCTCCTCTTCTTGCCGATACTTCTGTTTGTGAATAATAATGCACCCTAAAATGTTCAGTTTCAAAAGTCCGCCAATCTAATTCAGGATGATTGTATTGAGATTGAGAAAAAATGATCGTAGAAAAAAATATAAAATGAATAATTTTCATTTTATAATACCTAGCTTGAGTATCTTTTCGGCAGAATTATTTCTGCTTGAAACATGTATTTTTGCTAAATAAATACCAGATTCAATACCTTTAGTGTCCCAAGGTATTTCAATTGTCGACTCACTGCTATTTGATAGATTATTTTGAACTGGAATAGATATAGATTCTTGTAGAAATCCGGCTAAATCATAAATGCTAATTTTAATTAATTGAATAGATGAAATCTGTAATCTAAAGGTGATTTTTTCTCCATAGGAAGGGTTTGGATAGGCATAGGTTAATTCATTATTAAGTAATTGAATATTATTTGCAGTGTTTTTTAAAGTATCTATTGAAAGATAACGTGAAAAATCTGGAGAGCTATTTTTGTAGATCCAGCGGTTATATTGCTCACCATTCCAATCTTTATACATTAGTAATTGATTATTTAAGATTATTGTATTTTTACTATTATAAATACCTATTGATGACAATTTTGTATCAGCATTTAAAGATAATGATTCTAAAAATACTCCTTCATAATTCGTTATAATTATACTCCCATCCTTTTGTTCAAATACAATTTCAGGATGTCTATTACCTAATAAATCTGCAATTAATACAGAGCTAATAGCGGAGGCTTTTATTGGAAAACCATTTTTATAAACTAAATTTTCATCAAATGCATGAATATTACCAATCTTGTCAATTGCAACTATATCAACGCTATTATCTAAATCAAGATCCGCCAATGAGACTGAAGTAAAATCAATGGACAATGATGATTGTCCATAATCTGTAATTAGATTCTGATTTTTATAGAATATATTGGAATTATTCGATGTTGTATAAACTAGAATATCCTCAGGGAATGGAATTTTGCTCAACCCATTCTTGTCTAATTGATAATATATAGTATCGTTTAAAAAAAATATAGTATTTTTATCAGCACCTAATAAAACTAAATCATTAGTGGATTCTATGTTATGATTCCAGTCAACTATAAAATTATTTAATTCATTATCAAACTCGTACCAAATAATATTATATGAACTATTAAGCTCTTCAATTACAGCAATCGCAGTTTGAATAGTATTATTAGCAATGCACACTTGAATTTTATCATTCAAATTTTCTTTAAATGTAATTAATTCATTTAGGCTATTTGACCACCATAAGCTATCCCCTGTACCAAAAAATTCTAATTTTCCATCTTGATCTATATCCCATTGAAATAATATAGATTTATTTATTATGTCAAATAATTTTGAATTATATGAACTGCTGAGCTCAAACGACATTAATGTATCGGTCTTAGATATGTTATTTATATTAACTCCAGAACTATATCCATTATTTGTTTGAGTATTCGGATACGTATAAGGTGAAAACTCTAGTTGATTGGTAGTGTTTGCTCTATAAAATTGGCTGTTCTCTCTAAACCACATATCACCCCAATAGCCTGAAGAAGGATCGGTTATTAAATTTGATATATATCCAATATCCTGAGCCCCATCAGCTTCTTCTATATCTATCCCTTTTGCTTCAATATTTGCATTTATTTTATAATCAGAAATATTTCCATTAATTCTATTTTCATCAATATGCCAAATCAATAATCCAGATGCTGGCAAACCTATGTTATAATTATTTATGCTTCTTACTACACCATATTCGTCTTTATTAATACCGGTAGAATCAAACAGCACTGTCACATAATTAGGATAGCTATTGGTGCTTTCCCATACTTTTAAACGGGCTGAATCAATACCTACACCATATCTAAACCAATTATTTCTATTTTCAATTAAGAAATACTCGCTTTCGCTTAATGGGATTTTTGCAATACTATTTTGTTTTCCATTAATTAGCGATATTTCTTGAGGATTTTTATAAACTTCCGGCAATTCCCAACCTGCATAAATCCTAGTCCAGGGATTTGGGGTTGATGGTACAATTCCTCTTCCATTATTTGAACCTTGATCCATTAATCCAAAAATACCAAC
>CAZYDX010000201.1:0-2684 GCA_964646455.1 uncultured bacterium
TGCTAACATCCACTACAATATCTTGCTCAGGCGTAAACGCATAAACAACATCTGGTGCACCAGATTCATCCCAAGGACATACCTCATTGTAATCATCCGTATAGCCTTCGGTAGTGCCAGTAAGTGTTGCTGGAATCGCATCAATAAATAAAGGATCCTCAACAGTGTCCCCACCATATTCTGACATATTAGGATAATTTGCCTGGTTATATGGAGCATTTGATCCACCGGTTTTCCCATATGGCAATGAGTCTGGATAAACACGAGATCCTGTAAAAAAACTGAAAAATTCTAACGCAACTGGATTATCTATTTCTGATAGATTCATCTCTGGCATTACCAGATAGTCCTCGCTCGCATCGGAATTATTATGATCCTGGGCAAAAGCAAAATCTCCAGATCCTTGAGATACCCGCCAACCTGTAGGAGACCACAGCATGCTCACATTATTAATTTCCCAGCCTTGGTCATTACTATAAAAATCCCAGCCATCGAGTCCCATAGAATCAAGTTCATCGAAGTTTTCAGTAAAATAAACATCAACAGTATCCTGAATCATAAAGTTTTGCACAAACTGAATAGAAACAGGCTGGTGGTTGGCATTTACAAGATAGGCCGCGAAACGATGGAGTCCCACACTCAGATCATTTATTGTAGTAGTCTGGTTAGACATAAAAGTTTCACCATAGTCTATAATCCAGTGAAAGTGATCATAGTCACTGTCTGTTGAAATATTAAACTCTGCAGACTGACCGCTAACAAATATTTCAACAGACTCTATATTCGCAGAATAAATCGGTTCACAGTCAACTCCAGCATACCCCATATCACCGCCATCCTGAGCTGCACCTACTGCTGGTGAGTTTTCAGCCAAATTATACAAGGAGGTATTACAAAAAAGAGGATCGGCGTCAATATTCCCTTCTCCCGGATAGCCACCCTGAATATCTGAATAGATTACATTATAGTCAGAGCCTACCAACAACTGGCCAGGCTCACTGTTCCACCCTCCTGGGTTATCCCAGAATATAGAATTACTAATGTTAATATTAGAGTTTTCAGCATAGAGTCCGTCTACACCACCAGAGGTAGAACTATTCAATAAAGCCGTACAGTGGTCAATATTTACCTCTGAATCATAGACAATGCCTATTGCTCCGCCAATCGTGTTCTCTCCACCGCCGACCTCTGCAGACTCATTCGAGTCCATACCTACATAAGATAAGCTTACGTTTGACCCGTTAGTCACAAACATTGCGCCACCAGCATCAGCCGATTTATTGCCCCAGATATAGCCCCCATTATATTCAACAGTTGATTGACTAACATAAAGAGCCCCTCCCTGGGATCCCTGTCCGGTAAAACAATCCTGAATGGTCTTATTGCCAGAGATTACAGTATTCTCATGTGCCACTAATCCAGAATTATTTTCAAGGTAGAAACCTCCACCTTGAGCAAAAGCATCGTTATCTCTAATGTTTGTTTCAATAAAATATACGTGTGAACTATCTGTTAGATAAAATCCACCACCTTTTTGATCAGACCAATTATATTTTACGTTAGAATTATGCATTTCAATGTATGTCCCCGATCCGGTGGCATAAAAGCCTCCTCCGAAAACATCACTAGAATTATTAAGAACCCAAGAATTATCATATAAATACACCATTGAATTTTCGGCATAAATCCCGCCTCCAAGTCCAGGCATATCATCCGAATTATTATTTTCAACGTCACTATCGTGTAAGATCACGGTTGAATGAAAAGCATAAATACCTCCGCCCTGGCTTCCTTGACCCGCTGTTTGATTGTTTAATACCTGACACCCTTCCATCTCTAGTCTAGCGTTTGAGATAAAGATTCCGCCACCTTTATCGGACCGACCATTGATCATATTCAATCCATATAGCCATACATCAATGGAGTCTGACATTTCTTGGACCTCTATCTTGACTGTGCTCCCAGTCTGGTTTCCATTGATAGTTATTCCCTCTTCATCGTTATTTCCGCCAATATTTATATTTTTATTAATCAAAATATTTTCAAAATAAACTCCAGGAAAAATTTCGACCAGATCATAATCATTTGCAGCATCTATCGCATGCTGAACGCTGGCAAATGGATATTCATAAGAACCATTATTATCATCTGACCCTTCGGTAGATACATACCACTCAGGCCCATTGTAAGGTGGCTGCGGTACATCACTACTCCATGTAGCACCATTGATAGTACCATCATTCCCATTCCCGCTTAAATCAGTAAGCGTATTGCCTTCACCTTCATTGAAGTTCCATAAAGCGAATAAATTATCTTCACTGCCATCTAATTCTGATGTTAATACTGATTGAATTTGTTCTTGAGTGAATGCGGTTGACCATATTGAAATATTATCTAATTGACCTTTCATATAATGCGGAGCATCCCATGTAATTGCACCCATATTCCAAATTCTATTTTCATTATAATATGTTTCATTAGGATCAAAGGATCGACTGCTACCAGGATCATTTATTCCATTTAAGTAAACTTCAATGCTACCATTATTACCATCAACAACATATGTAATGTTATTCCATTCGCCCAAATTAAATGTCAAATCACCCGTAGTCGAATTATCTGTATTTGGATTTCTATGATAGAAATTAATTTTGTTTTCAAGAGTGGTTTCAATTCTAGGACAT
>CAZYDX010000202.1:0-2682 GCA_964646455.1 uncultured bacterium
TGTAAGAGCAGCATATAAATAAGACGAGGGGGTGCCTCCCATGGACTGGGTGGGTATACTCTCCATGATAAAGGGTAATATAAATCACCCAATTTTCACCCTTTTTAGGTTACAACTAAGTGCATTTAGGTACAATAAACAGGAAAGTAACAATACTTCACTGTTTATTTTTTGCCGAGGATAAATTTAGGTTTCTAATGGTGAATTTGTGCCTTCATAAAATCCGTGTCCAGGCATTTTTGATGACATTTGCACTTGCCCTAATCGCTTTCAATTGTAGCAATAATAAAAAAACCATGTACAATTACATTAACTCTCACTCTGTAAATACAAAAACATTCACCAACGGAAAAAGAGTATATGATAATGTCTGTGCCTCATGCCACATGTATGGCACAGCAGGTGCCGCAACAATGGTTGACTTTAAATTCTGGGATAAATCTGCAGGTAAAGGAATGGATATAATATTGAAAAATGTTATTGATGGGTATAAGGGAAAATTTGGGGTTATGCCACCAAAGGGAAATTGTTTATCTTGTACCGATGAGGACATTAGGGCTTCAGTAAGCTATATTTTTAAAGAGGTCCTTAATAATAAGACAGAATAACTGAATAGATAATGATAATTACTATTTATCTGTCCAACATAATATGATTAAACTAGATAAACGTATTAGAACAAACTAAATTGAACAACCATCCACTGTCCAGTCTCATATCTAATCAAAACCTCTTAGAAAAGATTGCAAAAAAATTTGGAACGCCATTATATGTATACTCAGAAGATAGATTAAAAGAAAATATAAGTAGACTGTCTAACGCAATTAGAAATAGCTTCAAAAATCATCAGATTTACTACGCGGTCAAGGCAAACAGTAATATTCATATTATCTCTACACTCAAAGAAACTCTTAATGACCTTGGCTGTGACTGCTCTAGTCCGGGCGAGCTATACGCAGCCAAACAATCAGGTGTTGAAATGTCTGACTGCGTTTATACCGGCAACTATGAGTCAATTGATGATCTGAAAACCGCATACGAAAGCGGTTGTGAGATTAATCTAGATGACATTAGTTCACTTAATAGATTAGAGGCTATTGGGATTCCTAAATATATAAGCTTTCGACTTAACCCCGGAAAAGGGCATGGCCAGTTCAAAGGAATTATGACTGGGGGGAAAGACTCTAAGTTTGGAATTCCAAAAGAAAAAATTACCAATGCCTATGTCATCGCGAAAAAAAAAGGCATAAAAAGATTTGGACTACAGTGCCATGCTGGGTCTGCCACGCTTGATATAGAAACATTTAGCGAAGTCACAAAACTAGTATTGGATTCTGCAAAAGAAATAGAAAAATGTATAGACCAGAGACTAGAAAAAATCAGTATCGGAAGCGGCTTCGGAATTCCCTATAAAGATAATGACAAACCACTAGACCTAGACCTTCTGTTTCAAAAAATACAAAAAATATTTTATGATTATTATGGCCAAAATAGTTCTGACTGGCCAATACTATGTATTGAGCCAGGAAGAATACTTGTTGCTGATACTGGTTTTATCCTAACCAAAGTAACCGGCGTAAAATCATCTTATAAAAATTTTATAGGCTTGGACGCTGGAATGGAAACACTAATGAGGCCTGCTCTTTATGGCGCTTTTCATAGAGTGCAAAAAATAGGAAAAGAAAGTAACAACACATCGGTCTATGATATCACAGGAAGAATTTGCGAAAATACAGACCGCATATCTGAAAACTATACCCTACCTAAAACAGAAGAAGGAGACCTGTGCGCGATCATGGACACCGGAGCATATGGATATTCAATGTCTCATAATTTCAATACCAGACCGCGTCCGTCAGAGATATTGATCAATAACAAAAACATAAAACTCATTAGAAAAAGAGAGTCAATTGAGGACTTATTCAGAGGATGTGATGTATAAAAAATTACTGCTTTTGTTTTTTATCATAACGACAACCTTTTCACAACACCCTCCTAGCATTCATCAGCAACAATTAGAATATTATAATGCAAACTATGTTCAGCCAGAGGAGACTGACACTGCTGAATTTATTCATCCAATCTCACCACGACCAAGAACCCCACCCAGAGAAGTATTTGGCTACCACCCATATTGGATGGGTACTGCTTGGACAAACTACGATTTTGATCTTATATCCACTCTAGCCTATTTCAGCGCTGAGGCAACCGAAACAGGTGAGCTTGAAAATCTACACGGGTGGCCAGTAGCAAGCCTTATTAATGAGGCTCACGCTCATGGCGTAGAGGTCGTACTATGTGTAACCCTTTTTAATAGTAATGACCTTGTCACGCTACTAAGCAATCCAGCCTATAGGCAAAATTTGATCAACAACCTGCTCGCACAAGTACAAGCAGGAAATGCTGAGGGCGTAAATATTGACTTTGAATCTTTTCCCTCCTCACAAAGGGATAATATGGTAACCTTTATCACTGATCTCACTAATGCATTCCACTCTACCATACCAGGCTCTCAGGTTACACTGGCGATGCCTGCAGTTGATTGGAGTAACGGCTGGGACTACAACGCTCTAGCATCTATTAGCGACGGTCTTTTTATTATGGGATATGCATACCATTGGAGTGGAAGCGAGACTACTGGTCCAAACTCACCTCTCTCCGGTCCTGGATATACATTAACAT
>CAZYDX010000203.1:0-2646 GCA_964646455.1 uncultured bacterium
TGTTATGGGGTCGCCATTATTATAGTGGGTAACCTTCAAGTTCTCTGCCATCCATTCCTGATTGCCTATTGTTATAGTTAAATAGCTATTACCATTTATATCAGTAACAGTTGAATTGCAATCAGCTAAATTTCCCTCTAAATCATAAAAATCAGCGTAACAACCACCACAAAAATTTGGCAGACATTCTAAGTTAGGGTTAGCATCACATTCGTAGGTTATACATGGATCTTGAAAACAATCTACAATATATTCACAATCATCAGATAAGCTAATATCTTGGACTTGAAATGCCGTGCACTCAACACAGGTAACTTCTTCACCTAAATCAACCTCAACGAATCTATTAACATATAAGTCGATATTAGTTATAGAATCATCAAAGATTACATTTGTTGGTGCTATATCTAGTACCTCATGATGTATTGCATATTGACTACAAGCATCTTGACAATCTGTAACTTCATATTCATAAAGATAACCTGTAATGGCATATAATTGACAAAGCAATAGATTAATTATAAAGAATCTCATCATGATGAAATATACAAAACATTTAAGCTTAAATAGAAGAGGTTCTAATTTGTTGTCAGGAGGTATATGTGCCTACTTTTATAAAATTTAGTGGAGGTGGGTAAATTCGCCTATGTGTTCCTCGTAAAATCAATTTCTCCTCGGTAATCTAACAATATCATTCCCTAGGATTCCCCGGATTTATGTCACGTATTTGGCACGTTTTAATTATTAGTTCTAAGTTTATTATCTATCTCAGATTTTTTATATCTTGCTATACCACTTATATAGCAGACAGGTATTTTACCTAAGCTTGTCCAGTTCTGAATAGTTTTTTTCTTTACCTGTAGATAGTCAGCTACTTGTTCAACCGTCATATATTCACGAATTTGTAGTTTTTCTGGGTTAGTTATTGAACTTGGGAAATTAGTCGCTTTTTTTATAAAATATTTTCTCCATTCAATATCATTTGAATTGGCTTTAATCTTACTGAAAATATTTTCACTATCATCAGATACAGATAATGTTAGAGCAATTAAATCTGAATCACCACCGTTATAAAAGCTATATATTAAACTATCCTCACCATAGTAAATATCAATATCAATTGAGCTAGGTTCTACATAAATTTTACTTAAAACTTGATTAGGCCTTAATGAAATATATAAAAGACCTTTAGGACCAATTTTTTCAATGATTTTTGCATTTCCCACACTATTGAAAATAGGATATTTAACTAAATAATTATTATCGTTTTCAATAATTCCATTTTTAGGAATTAAGTCCTGAAAATTACCTGCAGCATAATTTAAATGAGTCTCTTCAGTAAAATTATATTAATCATTTTTTTGCTATAAGAAAAACATGTACTAAAATATAAGGAGTACAGCATGAAAAAAGGATGATTGAATCAATCGAAAATACGATTGTTGAAGTGTTAAATAATATTTTAAATCGAATAAAAAAAAGTAGTTATAGATGTTTAATTAACCACATAATGTACAAATATTTACAAAATATTTGTACATTATAAAGCTATATAGAATGGAAATTTATTCCATGAATAAATTATTTTTAGCTCTATACTTATCATTAGCATTTACTCAAATCCAGTATCAAGGTAACTCCAAATATTACCAGAAAACCTTAAATCAGATTGATTTTATTTCGGTAAGAAACAGCCCCCTCGTTGATAGAGATTTTCACCCCATGGTGTTTCAGTTTGGTGATGAATATGATGTTGATATCTCTATTTTAAATCAAGCTCAAGTTTTCATTGATGATGAAGTATATATATTTATTTTAGGCTTAAGGTCAGATGACGCATATGGACTAGGTATTAATTTCGATAAATTCTTTTTAACTGAAAATGCAGAGCTATTTTTCTATGATAGGGAGAGAACTAATCTATTAGGTGCTTTTACAGAATTGAATAACAGCGATGATAGAGCTATGACGACCTCAATTATTAAAGGTGATAATATAATTGTTGAGCTCTCAGTCCCAGTTAATGAGGTTGATAATATTAGGCTCAATATTGATACTATAATTCATGACTATACGGATATTATGAATTATTACAATACCATTGATAGTGATAGAGAGGATTGTAATATTAATGTTGTATGTGAAGAGGGTGATGACTGGAGAGATCAGATAAATGGAGTGGTTCGAGTTTCTATGGGTGGTGGATTATGCTCAGCATCACTTATTAATAATACAGCCAATGATAGAACTCCTTATATTCTCTTTGCAGATCATTGCGTTAGTGGAGCAGCAAGTGGATATGTTTTTTATTTTAACTATCAAAGTTCAAGCTGCAATGGGAGTAATGGTTCACTAAATCAGAGTGTAAGTGGTTCTACACTACTTGTAAGTGAGGATATTAACTCAGGTCCTGATTTTGCTCTTTTACGATTAAATTCAGATATCCCTGATTCATACAACCCTTACTATGTAGGGTGGTCTAATTCAAGCCTTCCTCCACAAGAGGCAGTAGGAATCCATCATCCAGGCGCAGATATTAAGAAAATTTCTTTTACAACTGATAACGTTAGTTCTAATGGATATTATTGGGAGTTTCAGTATGAACAGGGAAGGGTGATTCCTGGTTCTTCAGGTTCTCCATTCTTT
>CAZYDX010000204.1:0-2525 GCA_964646455.1 uncultured bacterium
CTTGCTTATTTTATTAGATAATGAAAAATTAAAAGGTGAGTGTGTCTTGCTAATTGGTAAAAACGATAAGAACGTATATTTTGAATAAATCATATTTTATTACATTTGAGGGAATTGATGGTTGTGGAAAATCAACTCAGGCAAAATTATTAATTGAAAAATTGAATTCAATGAATATTGAGACAACATTTGTCAGGGAGCCTGGAGGAACGAAAATATCAGAAGAAATAAGAGCTGTTTTATTGGACACTAGAGATGAAGAAATGTCTAGTAGAACTGAGGCACTTTTAATGTGCGCAAGTAGAGCGCAATTAACAAAAAATGTAATTATCCCCGAATTAGAATCTGGCAAGTGGGTTATTGCCGATAGATATTCAGACTCAACTTTGGCATACCAGGGTGGTGGTAGAGGCCTAGACTTAGACTGGCTAGTTAAATTAAATAATTTTGCTACTTTTGATGTTGTTCCAGATATTACGTTTTATATTGATGTTGATGCAGAAACAGGATACCAACGGAGAATAGATATGTCTTCTGATAGAATAGAAAGCGCGGGGTCAGAATTTCAAAATGAAATAAGAAATAAATATTTTGAAATAATTGAAAAATTCAATGAACGATTTGTAAATATAGATGGTAACTTGAGCGTGGATGAAATCTCTAAGACAATATGGAAAGAAACGAAAAAAAGGACCTCTTTTGAAGAGAGTTGAAATTAATACTAAAATTATATTTGTTATTGTTTTCTCTATTATTACGATTGCAGCAACTAATAATGATATCTATAGAAAAATTAAAGATAGTCAGAGGACGATCAACAACGTATATAAATATTTAATTACGCATTATGTTGATGATATAAATCTAGAGAAATTCACGAAGATGAGTATCGATAATATGCTTTCCGATCTAGACCCTTATACTGTATACCTTGTTGATGACCAGAAAAATGGTTTAGATATGATAACAAATGGTAAATATGGCGGTGTAGGAATTCAGATCGGGAAAAGAGACGACGTTATTACTGTGATCGCACCAACAGAAGATTCCCCCGCAAAACGTGCAGGTATAATAGCTGGGGATGTTCTCATAAAAATTGATGGCAAAGATACGGATTCGATGTCTATGGATGATGCTGCTAAACTTATTCGTGGAAAAAAAGGCACTAAAATAACTTTAACGATAGAAAGATTTAATGAAGATGATCCCATTGATTTTAGTTTAACTAGGGAAGATATTCCTGTTAAAGATGTCAGCTATTTTGGCATGCTAGATGAGTCAATCGGGTATATAAGGCTGACCAGATTTTCAAAAAATTCTGCAGCGGAGGTTGAAAAGGCTATTAATAGCTTAATGGGTAATGACCTGACAAGTATTGTCCTTGATCTGAGAGATAATCCTGGCGGATTATTAAACTCAGCCGTGTCAATACTTGACATGTTTATAAAGAAGAAAGAGCTACTTGTCTGGACTGATGGTAAGGCTAAACAGTCTAAGAAGAAATACTATAGTAAAAGTGACCCGATTGTTCCTGATGATATTCAGATTGCAATATTAATTAATGGTGGAAGTGCATCGGCGAGTGAGATTGTGGCTGGTGTGATGCAGGATCTTGACAGAGGGGTTGTGATTGGGAGACAATCATTTGGTAAGGGCTTAGTCCAGACAGTATATAATTTAGATAGGAACAAGGCCCTGAAGGTTACCACTGCAAAGTATTATATACCTAGTGGCAGACTAATTCAAAAGTCTGGATATTTACCTGATGAGCTTTTAGCCGATACAGCTTCTGTGGATACTTTATTTGAAACTGCCAGCGGTAGGGTAGTAAAAAGTGGCCATGGCATAACACCCGATTATGTGATTGATCCAGAAGAAAGAAAACCAATACTTTTGGCATGCTTACGTAAGGGTCTATTTTTCTCTTATGTTCAAAAAAATAAACATATGTATAATTCTTTTGAAGAAGTAAATAATGACCCCATACTATTAGATAAATTGGAAGAATATATTATGAGTCATGATGAAGATCTAAATATCAAACTTGATGGTGAGAATAACTATTTAGATACTAAAGAAAAATTAATGGCAATAGACAGCAATGATATTTCAATCTCTGGTGCGATTGAACTTCTGGATTCATACTTTGAAGAAAAGGCAATAACTCAATTTGATCATGAAGCAGAGGAAATTAGACAGTGGATGCTGATGGAGTTTGCTCAACAATTTGACGGTGAAGAAGGAAGGATGAAAGTATCTCAAAAAATTGATAAAGATATTATGAAAGCAATCGGTATATTAGATGATCCTTTTGTCTATCGTGATGTGTTTCTTCAGCATTAGAACAGTACTCTTAATATTATATATTTTATCTGGATTTATTTATCCACAGACACCATTGGGTGTTTTAGTTAGTTTTGTTATAGTTTTTTCTCTAGCCCAAATATTTTAGGGTAATAATCTGTAAATTTGAATATGTTTAAAAAAATTATTCCGCTACTATTTTCCTTATCTTTTATATATGC
>CAZYDX010000205.1:0-2429 GCA_964646455.1 uncultured bacterium
AATCCTCAACTGGCCTAATTAAAATCTTCCCACCATTTTTTAATCTCATAATTTTTCTGTTTAAGCACTATGATTTGACCTATTTGAGGGAGAATGATTTTCTGACTCATCTTTGACGAATGATCTAAAACAGCCTCCGGTGGCTCTGTCCAAGAATGAGTAGACAGTGTAAATGCTCCCCAGTGAATCGGTATCAGGTAGTCTCCTCTTAAATCTTTAGCTGCTGATATGGACTGCTCTGGAAACATGTGAGAGTATTTCCACGCTTTATTGTATTGCCCGCAGTCAATTAGAGTAATATCAAATGGACCATGTTCATCCCCTATCTTCTTTAAATGTTTTCCATATCCGCTGTCGCCGCTAAAATATATTTTACCATATTTACTTTTTATTGCCCATGAGGCCCACAAGGTACTATTTCTATTAAGAGGCCCTCTACCAGAAAAATGCCTAGCAGGCAGACAAATAAAATCTTCCCCATTTATCTTTTTAGAGTCACCCCAGTTTAATTCGGTGATTGATGCCTCTCTAACGCCCCAGCCTATGAGATGATTCCCGACTCCATGAGGAACAATAAACATACCTACTTTGTCTTTAATCTTTTTTATTGTCGGATAGTCTAGGTGATCATAATGATCATGGGAATAAATGACCACATCAATAGTGTCTAGGTCTTCTACCCTGAATGCAATCTTTGAGCTATAGCGTTTTAATGTCGGCATCGGTACCGGCGCAGCGTATATACCAAGCATCGGGTCAAGCATAATTATGCTTCCGTTGATATTCATTATAAAAGCAGAGTGACCTAGCCATGAGATCTTCATCTGGCCTGTATCATTTTTGATAAATGTATCTATTTCTATTTTTTTTGGAACAATCTCTATTGATGGCTCTTGATTCGGGTGACCTTTAAAAAAAGCATATGTACTCATTTCCTCTGTAAAAAGTGGCGTGCTTTGATCATTTTTGAACTCCCCATCTACATAGTTATAGAATGTAGAATATAGTTTTTTCTGTGATGAGCTGGGGTTAGAACCAAATTCCGGATGAATATTGATAAAAAGAATGGTAAAAACAGCTAATCCCAAAATTATAGTTAATATTATTTTTAAGATTCGCACTATATGAAAATTATTTAATTAATTTGATATAAAACTGTATGGTTGTGGTATGTAGATAATAAAAAGAGAATCGTCTATTTAGTCAAGTATACTCTCTCTATCTTTTTTCCCGAAAACAATACAGGCATAGAGAAATAACATACCGCCAATCATTTCTAGCAACCCGGCAAACCAGTCCATCTGCTCACTGGAGTATGTATCAATATAAAACCCTACACCTCCAATCACTCCAGATACGATCAAAAAAGATGGCGCATCAAAGCTAAATAATTTCCTGACCGGAAAACGCCTTTTCCTTTTTATTTCTGTCGGGGTCTCATCTAAAACAGCTGTGGCACTATCATTAACCTCAACCTCTGGCTTCTCTTTGATAGGTTCTTCAGATTTGACGGGGTATTCTTCTTCGAAAAACTCGCCGCAAAACCTGCACTTGATTGCCTCAAGCTTAATGTTTTCTGCGCAGTATGGGCACTTCTTCATAAACCTAAGTTACGAAAAAATATTTAATACTTTATGCTAATGTCTTAAACAGAAAAACCCCACAACAGTGGGTTTTTTTACAATGCTACTCAGAGATTACTTAAAACGATTAAGCGCCCACCCCATAGCAGCACCAGAGACTGCATACATTACAGCGCTAATTGCAATATCAACAGCAACGTAGTTAATCTCAAATACATTTGGCATCATTGCCATCCACTGAGTATTAATAAACGTCCATTTAGCCGCACCGAACCATGCTCCAGTTATAGCTCCACTTTCAACGCTGTCAACACCCATTTTATCATAAATAACCGCCATCACAAAAACATATATTATACCCCCAATCATGGCAACTGCCATATCTGGCGGAAACTGCATTACATCTGGAAATTTTTCTGCGATTTTTGTCATGTGTTCCTTATAAAAAATCTCAAAGGATACACCACCAAAAAATGCCATGGCGAAAAATCCGACTAGACCGGTTATT
Source organism: uncultured bacterium (assembly GCA_964646455.1). GTDB lineage: Bacteria > Fidelibacterota > Marinisomatia > Marinisomatales > UBA1611 > TMED80. The sequence goes on from CAZYDX010000205.1 coordinate 2,092, forward strand.
CCTATTTTTTTAATATCCATTTTGTTCTCCTATTATTTATGTTTGTGCTATTAAAGCTGGTATTCCACTATTTCTATTGCTGATCTTAGATAATTCTCTCTCCTGTTTTGATGCATAGTGCGAATCCCAATCGATAAGCTTTTGGGCCATAATTTTATGAAAATAAAAAGGTGCAAAAATAGCCAAGTAAAGCATCGTAAGATACCCGTGAGGCATCATAGGGGCACCATCATATGCTCTAAGTTCCCAGTATTTCAGATTTGCCTTTTCATGGTGTGATGAATGGCGGGTTACATTATAAAGGTAGATACTGCTCATAATGCTATTTGAGTTCCAAG
>CAZYDX010000206.1:0-2427 GCA_964646455.1 uncultured bacterium
GCCTTCAGAAGAGCCACCGGTTAGGGTCAAATTAGCTATTCGTACATTTTCAACTACTTTTATAATCATCACTGCTGCTTCATTTTCTGCATCCGCTTCAGCATCTAATATTGTATTCTCACTCTGGTTACCAATCAATTCAACATTATCAGGAAGAACGATCGGGAATACCTCTCCAGTTAGATCTGGAGAATAAGTACCGGCACCTACAAAAATTGTAGTAGCATCACCCACTTCCTTTACAAAACTAAGGGCATGGCCTATAGTTGCAAATGGACTGGATTCTGTACCATTATTACCATTGTCACCATTTACGGATACATAAAAGTCGGCATCCTCAATACAGGCACCTGAAATATCGCTCTGAATAAAATCAGCATAATTATCTAATGAATTAAGAACAAAGTCATTGACAGTGTTTGTTTCACAATCAATATTTGCAAATACACTGTTACTTACATTTATTGATCCATCAAATCCATGTGAATAAAAATCCTGACCATTTCCGCTGGAATTGTTTTCAAAGTAATTATTCTGAATGTCCATTGTGCCGGGTACTGTTCGATTAGAAATGCTACTACTTGGTGCACTTTCTCTATCCTCATCAAATTCTACCTCTGCATCCTCGTAATGAGCTATTGCTCCTCCTTTTTTTGAGGCCTTTCGTCCTCTTTCATTTTCAGATGATATACCATTGTTTATAAAGCGATTATAGTTAATCGTTGGATAGGCATCATAGATAAGAATAGCCCCACCGGATCGTACCGGATAAGGATCACAATCCAATACAATCATAGAGGTTCCAATACCTTCTTTAAATGTCAATCCCTTGATCGTTGGCTGAATGTCACCGTCTCTGATAACTAGGCAGCTTCTTTTGTTCGGATCATTAATCACAGAACCATTAATAATTGTATTCTGTATATCTGTATCATTGTACCAGTCTTCAGAGCCTTCAAGTGCATCAAAATCAGCGGTACCCGTGAGCGTGATCTCTTTGTTCAGAGTAAGGTTCTCATAGTAGGTGCCTGGAGCAATTAAAACCGTATCACCTTCCACAGCCTGTTCAATACCAGCCTGAACAGTCAGTAAATTATCAGAAGGGACATTAATTATATCAGCAGGGAGAGTATTAAGGATAATTAAAAAAATGATGAAAGTAAATTTTGATTTCATATCTAAACTCCTAAAAATAAACAAAGTTATTTTTAATCTTTTATGTTACCTGATATAAATCTAAGAAATAATTTTGATGAATTAACATAAAAACAATTAAGGGTTCGGTTTTAATATTTGTGGAAAAATTAAAGCATTTCCAACCGGTCTATTTTTGAATTCAATATTTAGTTGTTAATTTAACCAAGTCGATTAAGATCAATATGAACCAGAAAAAGAATAAGTTTAAGTTTTTATCTAATAATATAACACGCAGAGATTTTATCGCAGGATCTTTGGTTGGTGCTGGAACCGCATTGCTATATGCAAATGCACCATGGAATTTTTCTAAATCTAGTGCCAACCAAAAGCCTAAAGGTATCTTTAACGATCCATGGACAGGATTTGGAGGTGTTGGTGACTACGGTGAATCTAACGGCAATGTGGCTTCAACTCTTGATGCTGCCCACCTCATACGAGATATGAATATGGAAAATTTCATCAAAACTGCTGAAGAAACGGATGAGGAATATGATATGGTTATTGTTGGTGGAGGATTTTCCGGAATAGGTGCTGCCTATGAATTCAAAAAAAAATATGGTGATACAAAGAAATGTCTAATTTTAGAAAATCATCCAGTATTTGGAGGTGAAGCAAAACAGAATGAATTTGATGTTGATGGATACAGGATATATGCACCTCAAGGATCTAATGATTTTGGACTACCAAATAGAAGTGATAACAGTCTAATCGCGGAGATATATAGAAAGACTGGACTGCCTTTTAAGTTAAAGTTTGTTGACAAGGACATCACCAAGTCTAGGGTAGACACTCCTCTGGAAAATTACTACGGTGTTTTCTGGGAAGAAGAACGATACGACACCGGTTATTTTATGGGGAAGGATGCTGCAACGTCCTGGATTATCAATCCAAGAGAAGACAGACTAGCACGGATGCCATGGTCAAAGGAGTTTAAAGCAGAATTGAACCGTGCTTTTAATGACAAGGAAACTTACTATAATGGAAATGATATAGATGCTTGGTTGGATAGTATGACCTACAAAGATCTGTTGGAAAAAAAAATGGGGTTTAGTCCTAAGGTTACAAAATATTTTGATCCAATCGTCGCCATTTCCATGGGAGCGGTCTGCTGCGATGTATTATCTGCCTATTCCGCTAGGCAGTTGGAAATGCCTGGAACAGAAGCTCGGTATGCGTATGACAGCACCAAGGATGATTATGACATAGGTGTCTTCAGCTATCCAGGTGGAA
>CAZYDX010000207.1:0-2374 GCA_964646455.1 uncultured bacterium
CCTGCAAGGGGTGGTTCAAAAGGAATCAAGCTAAAAAACTTATCAAAAATAAATGGAAAGCCGTTGGTTGCATTTTCCATTGAGCATTCTTTAGCATCAAAATTAATTAATAGAACAATTGTTTCTACAGATAATGAAGAAATAGCGAAAGTTTCAGAAGAATATGGGGCTGAAATACCAATTTTTAGGAGTAAAGAGTTAGCTAGGGATCATATTTTAGATTTACCAGTTTTTGAGCACATGCTTACTTATTTAAAAGAGGAAGAAAACTATGAACCTGAAATTGTAGTTCATTTAAGACCAACAAGCCCCTATAGAAAAGCAGAGTGGGTTGATTCAGCTATAAAGTTATTAATTGAAAACACTTCCGCTGATTCCATACGGTCTGTGTCTGAGCCTTCTCAACATCCTTATCGGGTATTTGAAATAAAAAATAAATATTTATTCCCATTAATGCATGAAAGGCATCCAGAACCATATTTATTGAGACGACAGGATTTGCCAAAAATGTATTATTATAATTGTGTGATTGATGTTACTAAGCCAAGTACCATATTTAATAAAAAATCGATGACTGGTGATAAAATGTTACCTTATATAATGAAACCTGAAGACTCAATTGATATCGATAAACCTATAGACTTGGAATTTGCAAAATATTTCCTGAAGAATCGCGTATGAAAATAATAGTAATTGGTGCAGGAATGTATGTCACAGGAAGGAATAACTCTGGTGTGGGAACGATCTTATCCTCGTTGTCACAACTTTCTAAAGAGGTCAAAATTGAAAAAATTACAGTTATAGCTAGTAGTAAAACATCGTCAAAATCAGTTGATGACGCAATGAAAAGAATAAGTCACATATTAAATTCTTCCTTACAAGTTGATTACTATGATCTTGAGCAAAACACCATCGAAAGCTTGTTTAGTTATGACGACTACGATTGTACGATCATAGCTACTCCAGACAATCTTCATTACCAGCAGGTATTGTTATCATTTAAGAATAATTTCCATGTTTTATGTGTAAAACCATTAGTTGCAAATACTGATGAAAATAGAGAACTGATCAAGTTGCAAATGGAGAATAACCTGCTAGGTATGGTCGAGTACCATAAGAGATATGACGAAGAAAACTTGTACACTAAAAAAATAATCAATGATGGCTCTTTGGGGGATCTATTATATTACCAAGTTGATTATAGCCAACGGATTGACATACCTATGAAAACTTTCGTTAGCTGGGTTGAAGAGGCTGATATTTTCCAATATTTAGGTGTTCATTATGTAGATTTATTTTATTTTCTTACAGGCTATATACCAGATAGATTGATAGCTTATGGTACAGATGGAGTTTTGAAAGAACATGGTATTAATACATATGACTCAATCCATGTTTCGGTTATATGGAAGCGTGATGATGGAGGAGAATGTATAACTGTTTTTAATACAAATTGGATTGACCCCATATGTACTTCGGCACTTTCTGATCAAAAATATAAATTAGTTGGAACAAAAGGGCGTATTGAAAACGACCAAAAAAATCGTGGAATAGAGTTGGTGACAGATGAATCTAAAATCCAGCATCCAAATCCATATTTTTCAGATTACCTCTTTGATGCAAATGGTAATAATCAGTTTTCTGGTTATGGTTATCAGAGTATTAGACAGTTTGTTTTGGATGTAAGAGATGTAAAATCTGGCAATTTTAAGATTAGCTATTTTGAGGATAAAAGGCCCACATTTAAACAGGCTATGATTTCTACAGCAGTTATTGAATCTGTTCATAAAAGTCTAAGTAACAAGTCAAATTGGGAGAGAATCTATGCTCAGGTTTGATAGCAAGTTGCTGAAAGAGAAGATGGTTGATGTACTCAGGATTGAAGGGTTAAATGATATTTCAATTATGCATCTTACTGATTCCATGATTTCAACCTCTTTAAGAGGTACAGACTCACATGGCATTAATCTCTTTCCGCATTATATTAATGCAATTCGTGCAGGTAGAATTTCAAAAATACCCGTATTTAACTTTGTAAATGGATCGAATACAACAGCAATACTTGACGCAGATAATGCCGTCGGACATCACTCAGGATATGCGGCAATGGAGTATGCAGTAGGTTTAGCAAAAGAATTCGGCATGGGATCAGTAGCAATAAAAAATTCAACTCATTGCGGTGCCGTAGCATATTTTGGTTTACTCGCTGCTGAACAAGATTGTATTGGTTTCGCATTTACAAATGCTGACGATCTAGTTAAAGCATCTAATGGAAAACATAGCTTTTTTGGAACAAATCCTATCTGTTTTACCGCTCCCCTATTGGATGAAGCACCATTATGTCATGATATGGCAACTTCTTTAGTCTCATGGA
>CAZYDX010000208.1:0-2364 GCA_964646455.1 uncultured bacterium
TCTATTAATATGTTAATAGTTACTGTTTACCTAATATAAATGAATAATGTTATTATATTTTTGATGTATATATAAAATTTACTATGAATATATAAATATATATTTATAGTGACATTAAATAGTATCTATAATAAACAATATTAGATCTGTAAATATGGTCTGTAATTTACATTTACCAAGGATAAATATTACAATACTGTAATTTTCATATATTGCTTGTATACGTAATTACCATATCTTTACTCTGTCAGATGGATCAACGTACATACCATCATTTTTAGTTACTTTGAATAACTCCACAAACTCTGGCATACTAACCAGTGGACCGTTTGCTCTGAATTCACCTGGAGAATGCGGGTCTGTCTTTATCTGCCTAATTAATTGTTTATCTGTTGATTTTACACCCCAGATTGTGCCCCACCCATAGAAAAATCTTTCGTCTCCAGTCAGACCATCAATAACCGGTGGCTGCTTCCCTTTTTTTGATAATTGATAGGCCTTATATGCAATTACAATACCGGCCAAATCTCCAATATTTTCTCCTTGCGTAAACTCTCCATTCACTGGCGTTCCATCAACCACTTTATAATTATCATATTGATCAATCAATTTTTTTGTTCTTTTCTCAAATTCTTCTCTATCTGATTCAGTCCACCAATTCCTAAGTTCACCATCTCCATCGTACTTTGATCCTTTATCATCAAATCCATGTCCCATCTCATGACCAATTACGGCGCCAATAGAACCATAGTTAACCGCATCATCTGCTTCCATATTAAAAAAGGGTGGCTGTAAAATACCTGCCGGAAAAACTATCTCATTTAACAATGGGCTGTAGTATGCGTTAACAGTCTGTGGGGTCATCCCCCACTCTTCTCTATCTATTGGCTTGCCTAATTTCTCTCTGTTTTTTCTTGTTCTATCAAGTATTGAATTTCTGATATTATTAATCAAATTATCAGGGTCAATAGAAAGCTGACTGTAGTCTTTCCATTTATTAGGAAATCCAATTTTAGGCCTAAACTTTTTGAGCTTATACTGCGCCTGAACCTTTGTTGAATCACTCATCCATTCAAGCTCTTCGATACCATTCTTATAAGCTTTACGAAGATTTTCAACTAAATCAATCATTCTATCTTTAGCCTTTTGATCAAAATGTTTATCTACATATACCTTTCCTATTATTTCTCCCATCGCTCCGCTTACAACTCCAACACCACGCTTCCATCTAGGCTCCATTTTTTTAACACCGCTTAGCACTGTACGATAGAAATGAAAATTCTGCTTATCAAAATCGCTACTAAGTAGACTAGCAAAACGTTTGATTAGTGCCCACCTGTAGTATGTTTTCCAATCGCTTATCGATGTCTCCATAATGATGTCGTTAATATTTTGTATATAATCAGGCTGTCTTATAATAATTTTATCTATCTCAACCATATCTGTAGCGTTTACCCACCTGCCCCAATCAAGCCCTGGGATCATGGAGGTTAATTCACTCATTGAAAATAAGTTATATGTAGCCACTGGATCCCTGTTCTTTTCTTTTTTCCAATGAAATTTTGCTAATCTTGTCTCAATATTCATGACCGTTTTTGCTAGGTCTTTACTATTTTTCATCCCATAAAGTTGAAACATTTTTCCTACGTGCGTTACATATTCTTTGCGAATATTTTTGCTCTTCTCATCATCATCCATATAATACCCACGATTTGGAAGACCGAGACCGCTCTGCGATAAGTAGGTCACATGCTCTGTCGGATTTTTACTATCTATGTATACATATATACCAAATGGAGCGGTTGTGATTATATCAGCATAGGCCATATACTCAGATAAATCTGACATATCTTTTATTTCAGATATTTTAATCATTTCTTTTTGGAGGTTTTTTACACCAATCTGCTCCAGACTGGCTGTATCCATATAGCTATGGTAAAGGTCGCCTATTTTTTGATTGTCTGAGCCTTTGGTAGCTTTCTTTTCGGCTGCTTCTTCTATTATTTTTCTCACATCCTCTCTGGCATTTTCCCTCAAAATGGTAAAGGTACCATAACGTGATTTATCTTCAGGGAGCTCAAACTCTTTAAGCCATTTACCATTTACGTGACGATAGAAATCATCCTGTGGCCTTACGGTAGTGTCTACCCGGTCAAAATCAATTCCTGATGATAGCATCTCTTTATCTTTCATTGATGAGCACGATATGATTAAAAAAATAGATATAATAAAGTACAATTGAAGTTTCATATTGTTCAGATCCTTGTCGCATATTTATAGTATTAATAAAATGAATTAGGGTGAGAAATTATCATAAATCAAAAATAATGACCACTAGTAATACTTATTAGATAGTATGTAATA
>CAZYDX010000209.1:0-2343 GCA_964646455.1 uncultured bacterium
CAGAACCCTGAACAACACCACCAAGGGTATCACCAAAATCTAATAATGTTGAACTATATGTATATGGTTCATCAACATCTACGCCTTCATCATCTTGCCAAGCAAAGTGATAAATACCATTACTATAAAAATCAGCAAGGTATAAATTACCATCAGCATCCCAAAATCCACCACGAGGACCATCAGAAACACCTTCACCGGAGCCATCCCAGTTATGCCAGTTGCCAACAATATCATCCGGCCATTCTAAATCTTCCATATCAAACAACCAATTGACACCACCAAGTGGGCCACCCCAACCAGCGGTCAAGGCTCCTACTAATAATTCACTACCATCTGGTGAAAGATCTAAAGAGCTTACCCACACAGCCGTTGTATCAAAAGTTGTATCAGGATAATAATAATCACCACACCAAACTGTGTATGCAGAATCAGCACCCATTGCGCTTCCAATTTCATTCCAGCAAGCACCTAATTCGTAGAACACACCAAAGGTATCAACAAATGTATGTTGTATAACCCCAGGAACTGTACTGTTCCAGTGAGTAAAACCATGTCCATTCCATGTAGAGCCAATCAGCATATCTTCTCCACTACCTGTGACTACAAGCGTACGATTGATATGCCCTACTGTATCAATAGCATTTCCAACATAGTTAAGATCACTATCCAATGTTACCATCGGACGCTCGCCTGCAAGTACATAGCTTATAAAAATATTACCGTTATCATCTGCGGCTGCTTCTGTGAGTGAACTCTCACCCATCCACATCGCAACACCTTCACCAGTCATATAGTTGATCTTATAAAGGGTCTTATAATGTGAACTTAAAATATGTCCATCTGCATCCAATGCAATACCACGACCTCCACCAGAACTCGCACTTTCAGCTGTCAGTGAATCAGATGTGCCATCAGGGAATGTTAAAATCTCAATGGGTGAAAAATCAACATGCTGACCTGTTGCAGGATCTAGAACATAGATACCCTTATAGTGTACTGTATCTCCATTAGCCAAAATTTCCATGCGACCATGACCGCCATAGATGTTTACCCAAACATTACCATCAGGGGCAACTACTACTCCATGGGGAGAATTCTGCCAGGCTCCATCAGAACCCTGAACAACACCACCAAGGGTATCACCAAAATCTAATAATGTTGAACTGTAGATATATTCTGCTTTAGTCACTCCTAAAGACAAAACAAATACAGTCACTGCAGTTAATAACTTTTTTGTCATTTTCTGCTCCTCTTCGTTTTTATTATTTAAAGTTAAATGGTATGTAGAGAGTATAAAGATTATTTTAATACTACATCCATTTGATAAAATCCCGCAAGGCAAATATGAAAAAATTTTAGTATCTGGTTTGCTTATATTAGATGGAAATTTCTAACGAATTACAGCAAATTTTTCAACAGTACTATCACCCTTTTTTATAAGAATTGTTCCAGTATCTGATTGTATATCTTCTGTAACAACAATATGAGCTAAATATACACCTGGAGCAATCACCTGCCGGGCACTTGTTATTAGGTTCCAGGCCTCATCACCACTACCATCATCGTGCTCGATCCTATGAATCAGATCTCCGCGTTCGGTATATACACGAATGTCACATTGACCCGGTATATTTAAGAACATGATCTTATCTTTCTGACCGGGATACTGCATATTTTGTGCTACAATATGATATGGATTTGGCACAACACGAATACTATTAAGTTTATCGCCTGACTGTCTCCTAAGATAAGCAGGTTTTGATGTTCTGGTGTAAAACCTACCACTTTTTAGAGGTCCAATAGGATTCAAGTTCCCCAGGTTGTTACTTGATCCATCTGTTATGGATTGGATATAATAGTAATAGGATATACCTCTTTTCGCGCTCATATCATCATAAGAATAGACACCTTCTGGCCCAGTATAGATCTTTGTATATACTGTATCCGGCTTACCAGGGGCTCTCCATATCTCATATCCCGAAAAATTGGATCCATATTCAGAAGGACTTGGCTCCCAGGATAAAAAGATCCTATCTCCGCCTGATTGGACATCAAACAATGTAGGTGGCTCAGGTGGCTGAGGGATCTGAAAACCCGATGAGTAATTTCTATAAGCACGACCAAATGTTTTAAGAATAGAATCCTTTCCAGTGAATACCCATGCATTCTTATAAACATCTTTATCATTTGTTTCTGCGCCATCAGGAAGGATATAAGGTGCATCCCCATCTTTCCATTCGAGACCAATAGCTTCACACATAAGCCTGTCCAACCCATCGACCCCTTCTACTTCAACAATCACAATACTCTCATTAAGAGGAATATCAAACGGTCCATATG
>CAZYDX010000210.1:0-2118 GCA_964646455.1 uncultured bacterium
TAATCTATGCCTATTTATATTGTTGGCACTTTCGATACTAAAGAGCTCGAATTGCAGTATATTCGTGATTTAATTGAGCGTGCTGGTGCTTCAACTTTGCTTGTTGATGTAGGAACTCTAGGTGTTTCGAAAGAGGTAGATGTGAATTCGCAAATCGTTGCAAAACATCATCCTAATGAACAAGTGGAAGTTTTTAATGATGATCGTGGTGAAGCTGTAACGCAAATGAGTATTGCGCTCAAACATTTCATTGATTCACGAACTGATATCGAAGGCATGATAAGTGCGGGTGGTTCAGGTGGAACAGCACTCGTCACTCCTGCAATGCGTACTTTGCCTGTTGGAACACCAAAAGTTATGATTTCGACGGTAGCCTCAGGCAATGTTCAACCTTATGTTGGGGCCAATGATATATGTATGATATATTCAGTCACAGATATTCAAGGTTTAAATAGAATATCTAGGAAAGTTTTAGCTAATGCTGCTCATGCAATTGCTGGTATGGTTAAATCTTCTGTCCCAGAAGTAGAAAACAAATCTGCTATAGGTCTAAGTATGTTTGGAGTTACTACATCCTGTATTCAGTCTGTGGTTAAGGAACTCGAGTCTGACTTTGATTGTCTTGTTTTTCATGCCACTGGAACAGGAGGTCAGTCTATGGAGAAACTCGTTGAATCAGGTTTGCTTAAAGGTCTTATTGATGCAACTACTACAGAAGTTTGTGATCTTCTGATGGGTGGTGTCTTTAGTGCTGGCAAAGATCGTTTAGGTAGCATTATTCGCAATAAACTTCCTTATGTTGGATCTTGTGGAGCTTTAGATATGGTTAATTTTGGAGCAAAAGAAAGTGTGCCTGAAAAATATAAAGATAGACAATTCCACGCTCACAATGCAAACGTCACCCTTATGCGTACTACGGTTGAAGAAAACAAACATATCGGTGAATGGCTTGCTAATAAATTAAATCAAATGAAAGGCGAGGTGCGTTTTTTATTACCTTTAAAAGGTGTATCTTCACTAGACTCAGAAGGGCAAGTATTTCATAATCCCAAAGCTGATGCAGCTCTTTTTGATACACTAGAGAAAAACGTAATTCAAACGCAGAGACGCAAGCTAATTAAACTAAATCACAACATCAATGATCCAGAATTTTCAATGGAATTGGTCAAACAATTTAAAAACATTATATAAAGGAGATTTATGCCACTAATTGAACGATCCGAAATACTTGTAAAATTTAGAGAAATGATTGAACGTCGCGAACCCATCATTGGTGGTGGAGCAGGGACAGGCCTTTCAGCTAAATGGGAAGAGGCGGGAGGTATTGATTTAATTGTCATTTATAACTCTGGCCGCTACCGAATGGCTGGCTTGGGATCTTTAGCAGGTTTGCTTGCCTATGGTAATGCTAATGAAATTTTGGTCGACATGGCTAAAGAAGTTTTACCAGTCACTAAAAAAACACCTGTTCTAGCAGGTGTAAATGGCACTGATCCCTTTTGTGACCTTGATGTTTTTTTACCCGAATTAAAACGCTTGGGTTTTTCAGGTGTACAGAATTTTCCAACAGTTGGACTTATTGATGGTGTTTTTAGAGAAAATCTTGAAGAAACAGGAATGAGTTACAGCCTTGAAGTTGAAATGATTAAAAAAGCCAATGCTCATGACATGCTTACTACACCTTATGTTTTTTCTAAAGAAGATGCTGAAAAAATGACTCAAGCGGGAGCCGATATAATTGTTTGTCATATGGGTTTAACGAGGGGTGGCAGCATTGGTGCGGAAACAGTGTTAAATTTAAAAGATTGTGTTCCTATAATTGATGAATGGGCAGAAGCCGCACGTAATATTCGTGATGACATTATAATTCTTTGCCATGGTGGCCCAATAGCTATGCCAAATGATGCTAGTTTTATCCTAAATAATTGTCAATACATACAAGGTTTTTATGGAGCGAGTAGTATGGAACGTTTACCAGTTGAGCAAGCACTTATGACTCAAACGCAAGAGTTTAAGGCAATTACTTTTAATAAGTAACTTGATAAAATAACAATAAACAAAGTAGTGTCCATAACTCAGTAGAATAGAGTGTTAGATTCCTAATATAGAGGGTAAAAG
>CAZYDX010000211.1:0-2112 GCA_964646455.1 uncultured bacterium
TTAAATCAAAATTTATTCTTCCTCTAAAGTATGATGCCGTAGCTGATGTTGAAATAGTATCATTGTGGTAGTTTTCGATTTTTAATCTTGTCTCTGCAGACCAATTCAGGTTTACCGCTCGTAGAAAACCAATATTGATTAAACAGATAAAAACTATATATGTTATTATCCTCAACATATTAATTAGAATTATTTCTTATATCCTATTGATTCAAAAGGATTAATAACCACAGACGTGATGTTTTTCAGATGTGCACCTATTCGCTTCAAGTATCTGGCATACAAAACCATTGACGAGGCCCTGTGTTCTTCTCCAACCGTATAATTACCAGATATCGAAGAAGCGACCAAATTATCAGACAACTTTCCAAGATCACTGCGATATGACTTAATAAGTTCTTTAGCTATAGATTCATCCATTTCTTGTACGGCTTTTACGGTATTGCCAAATCGTTCAACAACTGCTTTTTCAATTACTCGAAGGTCATCTGATATTTTTTCTGAGATCAGTTTTTTAGGGTGGTGTTTTGCGAGATCTAAAATATTTTTAGTGTAGTCACCAACGCGCTCTATGTCAACCACCATATTTATTAACACCAAACCTGAATCGATATTTCTAGCATCTTTTGATATTGAATAATATGTAACAACCTTTCTGCGTATTTCTCTTTGGTATTGATTAATTTCTTCATCTCGCTGCTTAATGCTTTTAATTACCTTATTCTTTTCACCTGATCTGAGTGCTCTAATAGAATCTGTAAACATTTCATGTGACAAGCCCAACATATCATTAGATGCGGCCCAGGCCTGTGACAGACTATCTTCTGATTTCCAAATACTAACAAGGTCTTTAAATACAGACATAAACACTCCAGTTTTTAGTAGGTATTATCATCTTCCAAAGTAAATAATACACAAAGGGATTATAACAAAAATAACAAACAAATAAATAATAGGTATATATTTTTTAGATGCTGCCATCTCAGAAATATTTTTAGCAAATATTATCGGGATATTTCTTAAAAACGGCACTCCATATATAATAAGAATACCAAATATATTAAATAAAAGGTGACTAAATGCGGCAACCAAAGCTGATACAGTCCCAGTGATTGCAGCTAGAAGAGCGGTTACAGTAGTGCCAATATTTGCACCAAGAGTAAAGGGGAATATCTGTCTCAGGGTTAGAACACCAGCGCCAGCAAGAGGAACAACCAAGGAGGTGGTAATAGAAGAGCTTTGGACCATAATGGTAATCAGTACCCCAAAAATCATTGCTATTATTGGTGTTTTAAATATGTATTGATCAAAAAACCCCTCTATCCTTTTTAGAACGAGTCTCTTTAAAAGTTTTACAATGCTATAGAGCATTAAAAAAGTAATAAATACGCTAAGAGATAAATATATAATGTCATTATCAAATGTGAATTTCTGAATAAACTTAGCACCAGCTTTTACAGCGACCTTAATAGGACTTTTTGTCTGAAGCACTTCAATGTTTTCTATTTTCCCAAAAAGTTGAAGAGCAAACCCCTCAGAAATTTTTTGAAGTGGGTGAAATATCATTTCAATGGGAAAAACAATAACAACAGCTAGAATATTGAAAAAGTCGTGTACTGTAGATGCGGCAAACGCTCGTTTAAATTCCGTACCTTTGTTTATATGGCCGATAGAAACAATTGTGTTTGTTACTGTCGTACCAATATTGGCACCCATGATCATTGGAATAGAGCTGGCAATTGTCAAACTTCCGCTACTGACCATTCCAACAATGAGAGAGGTGGTGGTAGAAGAGCTTTGAAACAATACTGTGGAAAATATTCCTATAAAAAGAGCAATGAAAGGGTCGCTGGTTGTTGTAAGAACTGTTTCTGCAAAATCGGCGCCCAAGTGTTTTATTGCAGATGACATCCCGGCTATCCCAACTAGAAACAGGTAAAGAGCGGAAAAAACCCCAATCGTCTTAGTGCTGGTGCTAAGTATGTCTCTATTTATCAATTATAAAAATCAAGATGTGAGAAAGAACTAAAAATTATAATAATTTTCAATTATTGAACACCGGTTTTTAGTATATCGTGGATGTGAACAATACCATCTGGCTTGATTAAATCT
>CAZYDX010000212.1:0-2101 GCA_964646455.1 uncultured bacterium
AATTTATGGCGGAGAGAGAGGGATTCGAACCCTCGGTAGTATTGCTACTACACACGCTTTCCAAGCGTGCTGATTAAATACAAAGTGTATGTTTTCTAGGAAAAATTAAACGTGAAAATGTAAATACCGAGTGTGTAAGTGAGACCTATGTGAGACAAGAATCTTAAATTAAAAAGTGGTAAGGCCTATCACTTCCCTTTTTGTTTTTAAAAGTTTTTTCATTTCTAATAACAATCTTCAATATTCAAGTATATGGCTAAATAAAGTATCAAAATTTTGAACATTCCAACCAAGTATCATTCCGATATACGAAATAGAATCCTGATTAATCACAATATCTTCTATTTCTTGATTAGCATTTTCTAAATAAAACTTAGTCATAGGATTTTTAATAGTTTCTTGTGAAGCGGTTGCTCCTAACAAATCATTAATTTGATCAACATGATTTTTAAGCATTATGGTAAGATAAACTAGAATTGGTTTAACTCTCTTATCATTTTTTTCATAAGGTAATTCTATCGCTATCAATCCAAGTTTTTCATAGGAATTAAAGAAATCTAAAGAATAGGTCACTTGTTTATTATGCAACGTTAATCTTAATGATTGAATTATTTCGTTATCAAAAGATATTTTTGCATCCGCTAGCTTTGGCCACCAATCTTTCATAATCAAATAGATTTTTTCCTTTTCCTCTGAGCCATCTATTTGTGACTTAAAATTATCAACCATATCCTTTTCAACAACACCACTTCCACCGATTGGCATTTTTTCGATATCAAACAAACTAGTCATTATTAGAATTATGATTGGATCAATATTATCTACAATATTTTCATTTTGAGCTTTGGCATGCGTTGAAATAAAAACAACCAACCCAACAATTAACAAAAGTTTTTTCATCACTATTATCCTACCACAATACCGATAAGGGATTAAGATGAAAAATAGGCTCGTGAGTGAGACCAATGTGAGACAAAACATATTTTTGTTAAAAAATCGTTTAAGAAAAATTACTACTTTTTGGCGGAGAGAGAGGGGTTCGAACCCTCGATAGTGTTGCCACTATACACGCTTTCCAAGCGTGCTGATTAAAAACAAAGTGTAGGGTTTGTAAGGAAAATTAAAAGTGGTTATTTAATTTATTGATGTCAGGCTGCTACCTATGTGCTACCAAAAAATTATTCACGTGGCACAATTGGATACATATCAAATTCTTGTTCATCGAAATACTTAATGCGATTGGGAATAGCTTTTAATATTTTTTTTATATGAGACTCAGAAACTCTATCCGAAAGATGCCGTACAACTAACCAAGTTAAAAAGCTCTCAGCAATATCTTCTCTTTTCGGATAATCTTTTGCATAAGCAGAAATAAATTCATCATCAACTTTTTGTGCCGCCCGCCATCCTTTCGTGTTACCATGCTCTAAATCGAGAGATGTATGGCAGGCTTCGTGTACTAAAGTTTCCTCAAGTATTCCGTCTGCGATATACTTTTCCCCTTGGATAATATGAATAAGTAAATTTTGGTTACCCCCTCCAAATGGTTTATTTCCTTTATGAATCCACACGGTTTGAACATCTTTGCGCAAAACAGTTGGCAATTGTCCTATCACTTTGGCATATTGAGATGCGTACTCAGAAGCTTTGTTATCTTTAAATTCAGAATTAACCTGAATCTCAATTGTTAAGCCATCATCATAACTTGCATTAAATAAATATGCGTTATTTTTAATCCAATCATTTTTCCTACGATCGAACATAGTGCGATTATCTTGACCTACATAAACAATTTCTTGAAAAGCAGTTGGATCACTAGAATTAATAGCATCTTTAAAATGAAATATTGTACCATCATATGGTGGGCGTGAATGAGCTTCGGAAAATGAATAAAAAACTAATACAAAAAAGAGGAGTAATTTTGACATCACAATTATCCTATCATCAATCAAAAGAAATATTGATAAAAAAATAAGTGTTAAATTGCTACCTATGTACTACCAAATGAATTCTGAGTTTTTTCATTAAAGAAAAAATCTTAATTTATGGCGGAGAGAGAGGGATTCGAACCCTCGATAGTATTGCTACTATACACGCTTTC
>CAZYDX010000213.1:0-2084 GCA_964646455.1 uncultured bacterium
GGTATTGGATGATCTTCCTCGCCAACTCCATTTTTTGTTTGGATCCACTCATCAACTCCATCAAAGTATAAGTTTTTAATCTTGTTATTAACAATGTGTATTGTTGTATCACCTGTACCATCATTCATTTTCCAGTAAAATGCTGCATCTTCAGGAGAATATCTATCTCCGATCCCGTAGCTTTGTGAATATTTTGAATACAAACTTGTAATATCAGAAGAGCTTAGGGCTTTATCCCAGATTGCTACCTCTGCCATAGCGCCATCAAAATAATTTGGAGCTTCAGCATCCTTACCATTTTTCTTAGCAAGAAATAGTCTATCATTGGGATTATCTCCCGTCTGAGCTCTATAACTATTTGCAACCGTAGCTTTAACGCCATCTACGTATATAGCTGCTGTGCCATCATTTTTTGTCACTCCCGACCCCGAATAGTCCCAAGTCACAACGATATGATGCCAGAGACCATCATTTACCTTTAATCCTGTTCCAGGGATATATTCATTATCATAACCGACAAACCAAGGATAGCCAGCAGCCTCTATATAAAGAGCTTTTTCACCAGCTTCCCAAACTTCATCCCCATCACCTTTTATAAGTATCGATTGAGCCTTTTCTGAAGTTGTTTTGACCCAAACCTGAATGGAAAAATCATCTGAGGTAAAATTTGTTAACTCAACTACACCAAGATCTACATAGTCATCTGTGCCATCAAATTCAAGGATACGACCTTCTTGAGCTTTAACACTTAATATTAAAAAAAGAAAGATAGCTGCTTTTTTCATTACTGATTCCTTATTAAAATATAAATTATTTTAGCCACACCAGGAGTTAACCTGGGTAGATGTATTATTTAAGTCAGTTGCAAAATCAGGGTCACCTGCTGAGCATGGTCTCACATCTTCAATCGCTGTCTTTGCAGAAGAGCATGTAGCTTGAGTGACTCCACCAGAATTACGTTCACCAGCCAACTTGTTATATTCTGCCCACATTATTGCTTCTAATTGATCACAGCTTTTGGTTTGAGCAGAATTATCAGCGCTATCACTACTTTTTTCTTCCTCACAAGAAAATAATATTAGAAATGAAAATAGCGTTATTATTTTTTTCATAAGATGACCCTTTCTTTAGCTCTATTATTAAGAATGTACATACCAAATAATTTAATAATCCATAAGATATGTCTGATTATTTCCGATATACTAGATAAAATTTTATTTAAAAATAGTATTTACTGGTCCAAAAATTTTCTCTTTTGAATCTCCTCCACAATCCCAGATCATTTTCATGTAAATACTTGCAGTGTCGCCCAATAGCGTTGGGTGAATTGGTCCAGCGATTCTCTTTGACCAAAGATATTTCTCTGGATCGGTTGGCTTAAATTCATCTGGGGGCCTATAATTACTTCCAGGAAAATATTCTTTTAACATGATTCGCGCATCAGTCTGAACTATAGGCACTATACTTCCGGTAAATTGACTTAAAACTATCGTTGTATCTCTTGTAGATATTGGCCTATTTCCATTTGGATCTGCATATGGCCCTAGCCATGGATTATATAAAGGAATTCTTATTGCAAAGTTTTCATCTAAAGTCCAATATGTATCCGTATCAAAATATGCATATATTATAGAATTTCCTGCAGCTTGACATCTAGAAGTAGTTTTTGAGCCTTCAACATATATATTAAACCTAGGAAGAGTTGGCCCTGACCAATCAAGTGGTACATGATAGTATCCATTTTGATCCTGTTCGTAATTAAGAAACATTTGACCTTCACAATCCCCAGTGATACAAACGGGCTCTTTTTCTTCACAGGCAGTCAAAATAACAAATAATATGAGCCAGAGGTGTTTCATGGTCAAACTTACAAAAGATTATATAATCCTATATACAAGAGTTGTGATAGAACGTATACGGGGCTTGTATCCCGATAAAGTGTGTCCCGATTTAGCATATGTTCGACTTTATTTGAATCTATTTGACTTAGGGGCAATAAAAAACCCTTGACGATAATCAAGGGTTTTAAGAGAGCGAGAGACGAGATTCGAACTCGCGACATCCACCTTGGCAAGGTGGTGCTC
>CAZYDX010000214.1:0-2038 GCA_964646455.1 uncultured bacterium
TCTCTCAAATTTTGCTTTCGACATTGTTTTCTACTCCTTATTTAAAAAAATCAAACTGCTTTTCCATGAACTCGTTCCATTATTTCTGCCTCAACTGAAGCAGGAACCTGATGATAATGAGAAAACTGCATATGAAACACAGCTCTTCCCTGCGTTATTGATCTCAAATCAGTAACATAACCAAACATATTACTTAATGGCACATTGGCTTTAATAACCTGCGCCTCATTTCTTTGAGACATACCGTCAATTTTCCCTCGCCTTGAACTTATATCACCCATAACATCACCTAAATACTCCTCTGGCGTAATCACCTCCATACCCATTATCGGCTCCATTAGTTTAGGGCTAGCTTTTTTACAAGCATCTTGAATAGCCATTGAACCAGCAATTTTAAACGCCATTTCCGATGAATCAACATCATGATAAGATCCAAAAATCAGCTCTATCCTTATATCCTCAATCGGGTAACCAGCTATAACACCATTTTTCAGTGCTTCCTGCATTCCCTTATCAACTGATGGTATATATTCTCTAGGGATTACACCACCAACAATTTTGTTTTCGAAATGATACCCTTTTCCTGGCTCATTTGGTTCTACATTGATAACAACATGCCCATATTGACCCTTCCCACCTGATTGACGAACAAATTTAGTTTCAATATTTTCAATAGACTTTGTAATTGACTCTCTATAAGCAACAATAGGCTTACCGATATTTGCCTTAACTTTGAACTCTCTCAATAATCTATCAACAAGTATTTCTAGATGCAGTTCACCCATACCTGAAATTATTGTTTGACCAGTTTCCTCATCTGTTGAAACCTTAAAGGTAGGGTCTTCCTCACCAAGTTTACTTAAAGATTTTGAGAGCGCATCCTGATCTGCCTTACTGACCGGCTCAACAGAGACGGCAACGACCGGTTCAGGAAAGTCCATTGACTCTAAGATGATTTGATCAGACTGAGCACATAAGGTGTTTCCAGTTTTTACATTTTTTAATCCAACAGCAGCTACAATTTCACCGGCTTCCACAGCATCACGATCTTCTCTTTTATTAGAATGCATGAGAAGAATCCTACTAATTCTTTCTTTTTTACCACTATTTGGATTATAGACATATGAACCAGACTCTAAACGACCAGAATAAACCCTCATATATGTGAGCTTACCTACATATGGGTCAGTCATTATTTTAAAAGCTAATGCACTGAATGGCTCATCATTATTTGGCTTTCTAACCAGCTCTAAATCTGAATCTTTAGGATCAACACCTTTTACTTGTCCAATATCAATTGGAGATGGTAAAAAATCAATAACAGCATCCAGTAACCTTTGAACACCTTTATTTTTAAACGCTGAACCACATAGCATCGGTATAAAAGTATTATCAAGGCAACCTTTTCTTATAGCTGTTTTTAATTCTTCAGTGGAAATCTTTTCATCTGATACATATTTTTCCAATAGATTTTCATCATATTCTGCCGTCTTCTCAATTAAATTTTTTCTCCATTTGTCAGCAACTTCAAACATATCTTCCGGAATATCTGCAATATCAAACCTTGAACCCAATGTGGACTCATTATATAGTATAGCCTTCATAGTTAATAAATCAATAATTCCAGTAAACATTTCACCAGAGCCTATCGGAATAACAACTGGTAAAGGACTCGCACCTAGACGATCTTGTACCATTTCAACTACATTATAAAAATCACCACCAACCCTATCCATCTTATTTACGAAAGCGATTCTTGGAACATTATACTTATCAGCCTGACGCCAAACTGTCTCACTTTGAGGTTCAACACCACCGACTGCACAAAAAACCGCTACAGCACCATCTAAAACTCTCAACGACCTTTCAACCTCAACAGTAAAATCAACGTGGCCAGGAGTATCAATAATATTAATTCTATGTTCCCTCCAAAAACAGGTAGTAGCTGCTGATGTAATTGTAATTCCTCTTTCTTGTTCTTGTTCCATCCAATCCATTGTTGCTGCACCATCATGAACTTCTCCAATTTTGTGACTTT
>CAZYDX010000215.1:0-2021 GCA_964646455.1 uncultured bacterium
TACTCTTCGCAAAAATTGTTTTGCTAAGAGTTGAAGATGGAGACCACAATCGAAAACTATCTTTATTGTTTTCATGTATTGATACTACAGGTTTGTCAAAAGAAGCTGCAATATGCACTATTGAGGTATCAGGAGTAATGATTAAATCCAGCTGTTCTACTAAAGCCGCGGCATCAATAATAGTCTCAGTAGTGTAGGATGGAATAACAAAATTAAGGCCCAAATCTGATATCATTTTTTTCTTCTTTGATATTTCATAAGGACTTGCTAATATAACTATTACTATATTATTAAAATGTTTGTACAACCCTCTACAAATTTGTTCTAATTCTTTTTTTTGTATAGTCTTTTCTGGAAAAGAACCCTCTATATTAATCCCTATTTTTATTTTATCACCCATTGAAGATACAAAACTTTTTGCCCTATCCCTTTCGATATTACTGAGAAAGAAATCATACTTATTAGAACTAGGCGTGATTCCAAAAAAAAACAAAGTATCTAACCAAATTTTACCAAAATGATTTTTTTTATCTTTCTTTGTAAAGTAATCATATAACTTTAACTCACTACCTTTGACTCCATATCTTCCATCTTTGTGAATAGAAATAATTTTTTTAGGATTGATGATTTTTAGCCTAATAATAGCATGAGGTATAACTGAGTGTTCCAATTCAAAGCATACGTCAAAACTTTTTCTTCTCAACTTTAACAGAGTTGGTAAATCCATTAAGATACTGTTCTTATAATTTGTATATATTTTGTCAATATATGGATTGTATCTAATCACATCTTTATTTTCTTTGCTTGCCAAAATAGAGATACTTATATTTGGATATGAATTCTTTAGCTCTCTAAATATTGGCGTTGTTACAACCATGTCACCTATTCTGTCATATTTTAAAATCAAAACTCTTTTTGACTTTTTTAGATCAAATGGTGAACTTTTCTTGTTTGTTAACAACCTTAATAAATAAGCCTTAAATTTTTTGTTTGATTTCATTTATATAAATTCGTTAATACCTTTTTTGCATGATGTGAGCTTGTGTTCAATTGATTTTTGAAAAAGTTGATCATTATAATCAAGAGATGTTCTATCTATTTCTCTATGCCACAAATGATATTGAATTGCATTAAAAAGGAGTTTTTTTCGATTTATGCCATCATTAAATAGGCGCACAACAAATTCACTATCTTCCCTACCCCAACCTTCAAATTCGCTATTAAAGCCGTTTACATTGACACAATCTTGCTTAAAAAAAGAAATATTGCAACACCTTGTTCCACGAAGAGAATTATTAGTTTTAGAAAAAATTTTTGATAGAAAACTAGATTGTATTGCATTTTTTCTACTATTTAACCCTTTAGAATAAAATGAAAAATTTATTTTTTTACTAATAATTATTTTTTCCGATTTATCTTGAGTGAGTAACACTCTAGATCCTTGAATGAAATATCCAATTTTTGCATTGTTGAAATGATCTTGAATAAATTTAGGGTGAAGAATGATATCTCCATCAATGAGAATAATATAATCACCAGATGATTTTGCTATGGCTTTATTTCTTGCCCTTGCTACTCTAAAACCATTGTCTTTTTGCCATGAGTGAATAATTTTTAACGTTGAATCTTTCTGAAATTTGGTAATAATCTCTTTCGTTTCAGCAGTACTGCCATCGTCAGCAATTATGACTTCTTCAGGAACTTTCGTTTGATTCTTGACGCTTAATAAAACCAAAAATAAAGATTCTGGCCAATTATAGGTAGTGATAATTAAGCTAACGCGCATTACTCAATAATATATTAGATAAAATATAACGAAATTATATGCCATTAATATTTAAAAAAATAAATATGAATAATGAAAACACATTTAAATGGAAAATATAACTTTATAAATAACTAAAGATTTATGAAATTATCTGTTTATATCATAGCCTACAATGAAGCAGCAAAAATTCATGACTGTATTAATAGTGTCTTATGGGCTGACGAAATTATTGTCGCTGACTCGCATAGTACAG
>CAZYDX010000216.1:0-2016 GCA_964646455.1 uncultured bacterium
TATTAACGATAACCTCAGCACTGAAGTTGGAGTTGATTGGAGAACTGCACAGATTTACCATGTCAAAGAAATTAGAGATCTGCTGGGTGGAGAATACTTTGTAAACACAGATAGTGACTTTGATGCGGACGGAACTCAGAAAGGACTTGGAGATGCTATTGATTATAATTTCACGAATACGGTTGATTGGCTTGGTTTACTGGGTCAAGTCCAGTATGAAGCAAATGCTTTATCTGCTTATGCTATGTTTGGTTTAACGACTGTAAAGTATACCATGTGGGACCATTTTAAGAAAGCTGAAAATTATGATTATTCTTATGTCCAAGAAAAAGATGGTAGCTCAGCTGACTGGGTGACTGGTGGAGGAAATCCTGGTGAGCTATATATTGAGGCTGATCCAATTACTACTTCTCAGGTTAAAGGTGGGGTACTCTACAGTCTTGGAGATGCTCTTTCATTTATGAATGCAATACCTGTCTTTGGGAAACTTTATGATAACACAGATGTTTGGTTTAACTTTGGTTTGATCGATAAAGCTCCTACTTTTGACCAAGTCATCCAAGATTGGGATGCTAAAATGGCTACTGATCCTACTAATGAGAAATTTACTGCTTTTGAGCTTGGTTTCAATCTTAGTTCAAACGATGGCACGATGGCGTCAAAGCTAAATATATTTAGTACTACATGGACCGATCGGGTTCAAACAAAAACAGCACAGGATCAGGGAGATTCCACTGACGATGTAATTATTTATCTTTCTGGAATCAATCAGAGCCATACAGGAGTAGAGATTGAGATGGCAATGCAACTACATCAGATGGTACGATTAGATGTTGCTGCTGGATTGGGTAACTACATTTTTACAGATGATGCAACAGGAACCTACAGAGATGGTGGAGAAGAAGAAACCTATGGGTATGCTCTCAAAGACTTAAAAGTAGGGGATATGCCGCAGACTACTTTCGCATTAGGTACTACTATAACGCCACTTGATGGACTAACCCTTCAGGTTATGTATAGGCATTATCTAAACCATACAGCTGATTGGAGTCCTTCTAGTAGGGAATACTCTGATGAGGCAGATGCTGACAGACTTCCAAGTTGGGTAACTCCTAATTACGGTGTACTAGATCTTCATGGAACATATGACCTACCTCTTGAGCTTGGACCAGCTAAACCCAGATTATTTTTCCATGTGTTCAATATGCTAGATGAAGTATACATTCAGGATGCAACAGACAACAGTAGATATAACGATTGGGATGGTAATCATAATGCAGATGATGCAGAGGTTTTTATGGGTCTTCCATTTAGATTTAATGCAGGTCTGTCATTTACATTTTAATTTTAGAAGCATAGAGAAATAAATTAAGCATATTAAAAATGCCCCTTTTAATATAGGGGCATTTTTTTTTACTCATTTATCATATTATATGCTATTTAAATTGAAACATAGCATCCATTAACTAGTGATGTGAGTTTGTGGTAACTATTATAGTTTATTTTTTTTAAATGAGGCATTTAGAATGAAAGTAGTACTTTTTTGTGGTGGTTTAGGTATTAGATTAAGAGATTATTCGGACACATAATGAAATATTATGCTCATTTTGGACATGCAGAGTTTATTCTGTGTCTAGGATATAAGGCTGATTATAATAAAGGTTATTTTTTAAACTATAGTGAGGCAGTATCTAATGACTTTACTATGTCAGATAGTGGTAAATCTGTCGAATTATTGCAAAATGATATAAGCAATTGGAATATCATAATTGTGGATATAGAGTATTCTACAAATCTTGGTCAAAGACTTGTAGCAGTAAAAGACTATTTACAAGAGGATGAAATTTTTTCACTATAATATGCCTATAATCTCATTAAAATTAATATTTAGATAAAATGTATAATATAGCAGTAATTGGATATGGATATTGGGGTCCAAACATTGTAAGAAATTTCAATAAGCATTCTCTATGTCTGGTGAGTTATATATGTGACATTGATGAGAACAATTTATCT
>CAZYDX010000217.1:0-1981 GCA_964646455.1 uncultured bacterium
ATTAATTATCTATTAATCTACGTAAATAATTTGCATAATCATTAGGTAAATTTTTAATTAATTCCTCTAGGTGTTTTTTATTTATAAACTTATTAGAATAGGCAATTTCCTCCAAGCACGATACTTTCAATCCCTGCCTTTCTTCAATTGTTCTAATGAAATTTGAAGCATTATTAATTGCATCAATGGTGCCCGTATCTAACCAGGCAAAACCTCTTGCCATTAGATTTACTTTTAGATGTAATTTTTCTAAATAAGCACTGTTTACAGAGGTTATTTCAAGCTCACCTCTATTAGAAGGTTTTACATTTTTTGCTATGTCAATGACATTATTTGGATAATAATACAAGCCTACAATAGCATAATTTGATTTAGGATTGCCAGGTTTTTCTTCAATACTAATAACTTTATCAGCCTCATCGAATTCTACCACTCCATATCTACTAGGGTCTTTCACTTCATATCCAAAAACGACAGCTTTGTTTTCATCTAAAACCGTTTTAACACTTTTCTTTAATAAATCTGAAAATCCAGTCCCATAAAAAATATTGTCGCCTAGAACCAATGCTACATTATCATCACCTATAAAGTCTTCTCCTAATATAAATGCCTGAGCTAAACCATCTGGACTAGGTTGCACTTTATAGGATAAGTTGATACCAAATTGGCTACCATCATTTAATAATCTTTCATATAGTGAAATATCTGATGGCGTAGAAATAATCAATATATCTCGTATCCCAGATAACATTAAAGTTGATAAGGGGTAGTATATCATAGGCTTATCATATACAGGTAATAACTGTTTTGATATAACCTTTGTTAGTGGATATAGCCTAGTGCCACTTCCTCCAGCTAATATTATTCCTTTCATTTAAGTACTTCCCCCAAGCCTTTCTTGGTTATATTTTTTATCTTGAATATTCTTCCACCATTCTTCATTCTGCAAATACCATTCTATAGTTTTTTTAATCCCGGTACTAAACGATTCTGCTGGATACCAGCCAAGGTTTTTTTGAATTTTTTTAGCATTAATTGCATATCTAAAATCATGGCCTGGTCTATCATTAACAAAAGTAATAAGATTTCTATACTTGCCTCTATTGGATGGTTTCAATTCATCCAGGATATCACAAATTGAATTTACTATGTCTATATTTTTTATTTCGTTATTTCCACCGATATTATAAGTCTCTCCTATTCTACCATTCTCATAAACTGTTTTAATTGCATTACAATGATCGTCAACATATAACCAATCTCTAATATTTGATCCATCTCCATATACAGGTAGTGGCTTCCAAGCTAAGCAATTAAGTATCATTAATGGAATTAACTTTTCTGGAAATTGAAAGGCACCATAGTTATTAGAACAATTTGTTATTATTATTGGCAATCCATAAGTACGATACCATGCTCTTACTAAATGATCTGATGACGCTTTAGACGCTGAATAAGGAGAACTCGGGTCATATGGTGTATTCTCGGTAAAAAATCCTTTATCATCAAGATCACCATATACTTCATCTGTTGAAATATGAATAAATCTAAAGTTTGGAGATTGTTTATTATAATTCCTTCTAGATATTTCTAATAAATTATAAGTACCAATAATATTTGTATTAATAAATTCTTTTGGACCATCAATGGATCTATCGACATGACTCTCAGCAGCAAAATGAAAAACACCTTCAAAATTATATTTTTTAAAAAGATCATTAACTAAAGAATCATCACATATATTACCTTCTACAAATTCATAATTGTCATTTTCCAAGCTATCTAAATTTTTCTTATTTCCTGCATATGTTAGACTATCTAGGATTATAGGAAAATAATCTCCATCATTTCCTAATAAATTTTTTACAAAATTTGATCCTATAAACCCACAACCACCAGTGATTAAAATATTCTTCATCAATATACAGGTAAATTAGTTTGATCTTTTAATTTTGGGAGATTTTTATCTTTATCAGATATT
>CAZYDX010000218.1:0-1920 GCA_964646455.1 uncultured bacterium
TACTTTTTGGCTTTTCATTAATGGCCATCATGAGGTGGCAACTTGCCTATCCTGACACTGCTATTCCTATTGTGGGATTTTTATTTGGAGAAAGCGGAACTCTAGCATCAGAGCAGTATAACTCGCTTGGTGCAATGCACGGTACAATTATGATCTTTCTAGGGGTAGTTCCTCTTGCAGTTGGTGCATTTGGAAACTATCTAGTCCCTTTACAAATTGGTGCAGTCGATATGGCTTTCCCAAAGCTTAATGCTGCAAGCTATTGGTCTTATTTTGTCGGTGGCGTTATTATGATGTCGAGCTTTTTTATGCCTGAGGGTGCTGCAAGATCTGGTTGGACTTCTTATCCCCCTCTTTCAATATTTGAGAATGGTCAGACCATGTGGCTTATTTCAATGATATTCCTTATAACATCTTCATTACTTGGATCAATGAATATCATTGTTACGATTGTTCAACTAAGAGCTCCTGGACTAACCTGGATGAGATTGTCAATTTTTGTTTGGGCTCAGTTTGTTACATCATTTTTGTTGGTTCTTGCATTTCCGCCACTAGAAGCAGCCGCAATCCTTCAACTAATGGACAGGGTAGCTGGTACGAGCTTTTTTCTTCCTAGTGGTCTGGTATTATCTGGTGAAGTTGTTGAAGTAGCAGGGTATGGATCTCCTTTGCTTTGGCAACACCTTTTTTGGTTTTTAGCTCATCCAGAAGTTTATGTATTAATATTACCAGCTTTAGGAATTGTAGGAGAAATACTAGCTAATAATACAAGAAAGCCGATTTGGGGTTTTAAATCTGTTATCTATTCAATGGTCTTTCTAGGGTTTTGTTCTTTTATAGTGTGGGCTCACCATATGTTTTTGACCGGTATGGGTCAGGCAATGAGTGCATTTTTTCAGACCACAACAATGATTATATCTATTCCTTCTGTTGTTATTCTAACTTCTTATTTTCTGTCTCTCTGGGGAGGATCGATTCGTTTTAATACACCAATGTTATTTGCTCTTGCTTTTCTACCGATGTTTGGAATTGGTGGTCTTACTGGATTACCTCTAGGGTTAGCAGCATCAGACATATATTTACATGATACATATTATGTTATTGGACATTTTCACTATGTTGTAGCACCTGGTACTATTTTTGCGTTATTTGCAGGTATCTATTACTGGTTTCCAAAAATCACTGGTAAAAAAATGAATGAGATGCTTGGTAAATTGCACTTCTGGCCATCACTTATATTTATGAATGGTGTTTTTATGCCAATGTTTATTCAAGGTCTAGCAGGTGTTTCAAGAAGACTAGCAGATGGTGGAGAATCATACGCACATGCTAGTGGATTTCTTCATTTAAATGAGTTTATGACCACTTCGGCTTTTCTATTAGGTATAGCTCAGATTCCATTTATTATCAATATTATGATGTCACTATTTTCAGGTGAAAAAGTTGGTAGAAACCCATGGAATGCAACAACTGTCGAGTGGGCAGCACCTTCACCACCATTGCCACATGTAAACTTTGATTCAGAAATTGAGGTATATCATTCTTCATATGAATACAGCGTTCCTGATGCTAAAAAGGATTTTACACCTCAAACGGAGAAATAAGAGAGACTATGGAAGTACCTTATATTATAAAAGAGCGAGAAGATACAGGATTAATTAATTCTAAATTAGGAATTTGGATATTTTTAGCCTCTGAGATCATGCTGTTTGGAGGTCTTTTTTCTGCCTATATTTTTCTGAGACTTGCTGCCCCCCCTGGTGATTTTTCTCGATGGGCCGCTGAGTTAAGTGTCCCTCTTGCAACCGTTAACACACTAGTTTTAATCTCATCAAGTGTTTCAATGGTTATGGCCTGGGCCTCTCTAAAACTAAAGGATTTTCCTAAATATAAAATGTACA
The DNA here is from genome assembly GCA_964646455.1 of uncultured bacterium. Classification (GTDB taxonomy): domain Bacteria; phylum Fidelibacterota; class Marinisomatia; order Marinisomatales; family UBA1611; genus TMED80. The sequence goes on from CAZYDX010000218.1 coordinate 1,902, forward strand.
TGGGAATAACCTTACTATG
>CAZYDX010000219.1:0-1914 GCA_964646455.1 uncultured bacterium
CCCCATTCATCTTCATCATCACCAAAATCTAAATATTCAGCTTCGCTTGCGAGCCAATCGTTGTACTGCTCTTCTGTATCAATAGTGAGATATCCTCGCATTCTATAGTGAGTGATACCACATAATTGGGCACAGGTGATTTCTAGCCCTTTACCTTCTCTAGGAGTGCCAACAACTGTTTTTAAAAAATCATCTGATGTCATTGTGGCTGTAAAATGAACAGGTATTACCATTCCAGGTATTGCATCTTGAGATACTCTTAACTCTGGTAGTTTAAAATTATGAATAACATCCTTAGATGATAGGTCAACACGAATTTTTTTGTTGACAGGAATATGCATCTGATTCTGTAGGATGATATCATCCTTAGCGAATTCATCAGATCGATCGATCCCTATAAAATTTTGTTCAGCTTCATCAACCAGGTCTATATCTGTACGCCCAAAAATGCCATCCGCCCCAGGGTAGTGTATGTTCCAAGCAAATTGCTGTGCTATTACTCTTATATTAACTGCATCTCTACTGTCTGGTACTTCATTTACCCGATAACTCCAAATAGGATAAGAAAAACCAAAAAGTGCAATAATCTCAATAATTGCAATGGCTCCTTCCAAGAGTGATGAAACATGGGACTTTACACCTGTGTAGCTAGCCTTCTTATTTCTTGATGAACTGAATTTATATAGGCTTACAATAAAAAATGCTCCCCAGCCTAAAAAGAGAAAAAGCATTAACCAGTGCATTAATACATTAGCATTATCAATATACTCGCCTTGTATGGATAGGTTTTGAGGGAGTCCGTATTTATGTAACCAGTCTAGCAAAATTATGCTCCTTTATTTTCCCAATATTTTTTTGATCTGTTTGCCAATTTTCTAATGGATAGGATGATACCTGACAAAACACCACCCGTAGTTACCAGTAGTGATATAATAGCCCAGTTCATACCCTGTGTTGCAGCAGAATCTGGATTACCAAAGCAGGTAGAACAGGCATATAAAGATCCGGCAGAATAGATAATCAGGGCAAAAATAGTTTTAATATGAAACATCTTTATATTTTTTTGAATTTATTGTATACATTATATCCGTAAAAGCTAAGTCCAGCCATAAGAGACAATGACGCAGCGCTTAACAGCGTTGAAATACTTCCTGGATTAGTAGGCGTTGTAATCTCAAAATAACCATACCAGCCAGTAAGAAGCACTGATACTCCTATAAAAAAAAGATGAAATGTTTTTATCCCGATCATTTAAATATTAACCTGGTCAGTGTATGAGATTAACGGCAAGAATAACATAATGAAAAAGAAAACAACTGTAAGAATTAAAATCCAAATGATCGTATTTTTTTCAGAGATCAGGTGCATAAAATAGCCGGCAACTAGAGATGCTTTGACAGAAGCAATAATTAGCGCTAGAAAAATACCTTCAGAAGTACTCACTTCTAAATAAGATGCTAGGACTGTAACAACAGTTAGGACCGCTAGGGCACCAAAAACCATAATATAGACTCTTATATGCTCTTGTATTGATTCCGTGCTATGATCATCACTCATTTTTTATTCCTTATAATAAGTATAATACTGGAAACAGAAAGATCCAGACCAGGTCTACAAAGTGCCAGTAAAGGCCTAATACCTCTACTCGGTTAGTAAAAAGTTCTGGCTGACTATCCCACATTTTAGTTCCTATTGGAAGCCAAAAATAAATCATCACAATCATTCCACCAATAATATGGATACCATGTAATCCTGTAAGGGTAAAATAGATTGCCATAAATGTGCTACTTGATGGATATATATGGTGGCTGAATTTTGAAGTATATTCAAAATATTTTATCACCAGAAATATTAAAGAACATAGTAAGGTTATTCCCATGTACATTTTATATTTAGGAAAATCCTTTAGTTTTA
>CAZYDX010000220.1:0-1908 GCA_964646455.1 uncultured bacterium
GGTTCGAATCCTGTACCTCGACTTTAAATTAGAAGCCTCTTGTATAGATGCTACTTTGTAGGTTGAATTTTTCTAAAATCATCTCCAGTAGGATTTTGAAATATTTTTAAATCAAATTCTGATAGTATCGCAAGGAGATGATCAAAAATATTTGATTGAATAGCTTCATAGTTTACCCAATTGGTATCATTTGAGAATACATAGATTTCAATAGGAAGTCCATCTGATTCTGGAGCAAGCTGTCTAACTAGAAAAGTCATTTCATTATGTATGTTTGCATGATTACGTAGATATCCTTCTATATATGCTCTAAATGTACCTATGTTAGTTAAGGATCTACCATTGATTAACCCTTCTTCATTAATATTATTTTCAAGGTTATGCTTATTAATTTCTGATTGTTTTTGATTAATATAATCACTGATTACTTTAAATTTCTTAAATCGTTCTATCATTGAATTATTACAGAACTTAATACTATTCATATCAATTTTGATTGATCTTTTTATTCGTCTTCCCCCACTATCAGACATACCTCTCCAGTTTTTAAATGAGGAATCAGTAAGTTTGTGTGTTGGAATAATACTAATAGTTTTATCCCAATTTTGAATTTTAACTGAATGAAGAGCAATGTCAATTACATCTCCATCTGCACCAAATTGAGGAGCCTCAACCCAATCTCCAATTTTAAATAGATCATTGGAGCTAATTTGGATACTAGAAACAAGTGAAAGAATAGTATCTTTAAAAATAAGCATTAATACAGCTGTTAGTGCACCAATACCACTAAGGAAGTAAATGGGTGATTTTCCTGTTAATAGAGCAATGATAATGATAATTCCAAAAATATTAATAAAAAGTTTTATAACTTGTATATAGCTTTTTATGTTCAATCTATTTGAGTATTTGCTTTTAGAATATATATCACTCAATGCATTTATAAATGCATTAATAGAAGATATAAAAATAAGTGTAATAAGTGAAATCAGTAATCTATCCACTATAACATACATAGCTAGTAATTCTTTAAGGTTATAAATAAAAATTAATGGGATTAAATATGAAAGTCTATTTAAGACTCCTTTATCTATTAAAATATCATCAAGATCAGTCGAAGTTTTTTTAAAAAAATGAGAAATTAATTTTAGTATTATATATCGTGTAACAAGGTATAATAGGAAGCTAATAACAATAACTATAAGATAGACCACGTGGAGTTGATCATTACTTATTGATAAAATATAATTTAGTAAATTCTGCATATGTTATAGTTTAATAAATTCAATTAGATTACTTATGGATTAAATAAAGTTTTTTATAATAACATACTATAATTGGATTTATATAATAATTAATACCATCCTGCTTTGGGAGCAGGGGCCCGCAGGTTCGAATCCTGCTACCTCGACTTTAAGTTAGAAGCCTCTTTTTTAGAGGCTTTTTTGTTTTGTAGATTTATTCCATGCTTAAAGATTTAATAATTAGACCTTATAATTCATCAGATCAAGAAAGCTGGCTTAAGTGTCGGTTAGTTTCATTCCATGATTCTGCATATTACGATGATGTTTATACTAAAAAACCTATATTTGATAATTCAAGTTTAGAATTAGTAGCAGAAATAGATGGTAAAATCATTGGGATACTTGATTTAGAGAAAGATAATAAGGATGGTAGTATTTGTTACTGTAAATCTGGAACAGGGGCAATGATATGGACTATAGCTATTTTACCTGAGTATAGAAGATTTGGCATAGCAAGTCAGTTAATTTTACAAGTTGTAGATTGGGCAAAAAGTAAAGATATTGACTTTATAGAAGCTTGGACAAGGGATGATAAATGGGTGCTCAATTGGTATGAATCAATAGGTTTTTCTAGATTCCATTCATATTGGCACATTTATTTTAAAAG
>CAZYDX010000221.1:0-1873 GCA_964646455.1 uncultured bacterium
TAGTATACATGCACTAATTATTATAACAATTTTGTTAATCGACTTCATTGAAAAAATAATATTAATTCTGAGGGCTAAACCTATAAAACATTATCCCATCGAACCTTAGCTTTCCATCATTATTAATATATTCGATAAAATTTTCTTTTACAGTTTTCTTCTTCTCTGACGATGCATGTATTAAGTCTTTATTATCAATCAAGACACCTTCATGTGCAATTACGATACCATTTTTAAAATAAGATTTCCGAACAAATGCTGCACCACATACTTCAGGGAGTTTAGAAAGAAGGGATTCGTTTATTTGGTTTGTAGGAATAAAATAAATTTTGTTTTTAAATGTCCAATTAAGATCAAGGAACTCAGATCCATCCATCTTTTTATTTAAAACAATAGTGACTGAGTCCATATTTTCTTTTTGAATTACAGACTCCGTAATATCAGTTGTATAAGGATTGTTTTTTATCCTATCTGATGTATAATGCCAGCGCGATTTATACGTAGGTATTTTACGGTTATTTATATCAGGCTTATAGTGTATATCTACCATTCTTTCCCGTGTCTCAGACCAGCTAGAGCTAGTGCTAAAGGCAAGAGATGTGAGCACATGTACCGTACAGTCCGATGTATCAATCCTTAGTATCGGGTCCAGATCGGGTTCAACCTCTTCACCAAGTTTAAATATTCCATATGGTGTTCCTATTCTCCAAATATTAATAGCTTTCAATCGATCATTAAACTCAGGAAATCTTGTATGAAATTCAGGTAGTAATTGCGTCACCTCATCATTACTTAGAGTCCAGGGCTTTGGTAAAGAATGAATCCAATCAAGTTGTGTTTCAGCAGTACAAGAGGTAAATAATAAAAGTAAGACTAATATTCTCATCCTAATTAATCTGAAAACTTAGAGTAGTGCTGTTTTTCTGGTGCAGAATCGCTGAAATTGTATCTCCTTTTTCTATTTTCCCTACACCAGATGGTGTTCCAGTATATATTAGGTCACCTGCAACAAGTGGAATAGTTTGAGATAGTAGATATATAATTTCATTAATAGACCAAATCATTTTATTACTTTCTGATTTTTGTCTACGCTCTCCATTTACACTTAAACTAATTTCTAATTTATCTAAATCTGTAGATTCATCCCTTGGCACAATCTCAGATATTGCTGCTGAACCAGCAAACACTTTTCCACTTAGCCATGGCTTCCCAGATTCTTTTGCTTTTTTTTGTATATCTCTTTTTGTCAGGTCAACACCCACTGCATATCCAAAAATCATGTCATTCACTTCAGCGGAATCTATTTTATACCCATCTTTAGATATAGCCACAACTATCTCTACCTCATGATGTAGCTCTTTTGTGTCATTAGGATATTCTAGGTTATTCCCAGGTAGTAATAAAACCTCAGATGTCTTTTGAAAAAAAAATGGTACTTCTCTGTCTGGATCACTTCCCATTTCAATTACATGCTCCCTATAATTTCTACCTACACAATATATATTTCTTGCTGGAAAAGTTGAACTCTGGCCTAAAACAGGACACGCGATAATAGGAGATGGTTTAATTATCCAGTCCATCTAAACACATAAAAGAATGAAACGCATTATATTATCATAGTCTTTATTTTCATAGGATACGCTTTTGGGATTAAGCATTACCGCCCCAGGATAATGCGATGCTTTATATGCGTCTATATGTTTCATATATCTAATTACAAGTTTAAACCTACTCGGGTATGCCCAAATGGACTTCTTTAAATCACCTTTTAAAGACTCTTCTGACTTTCGCTTAATAATATTTATAGATAGCTCTGGATGTATACTTATTGTAGAGTCTCCTACACCATGCATTGTAGAATGTGTAACCGTAT
>CAZYDX010000222.1:0-1846 GCA_964646455.1 uncultured bacterium
TAAATGAAATTCTTGCAAGTAATGATACAACTAATACGGATGAAGTGGATGAGTATGATGATTGGCTTGAGATTTATAATGCTGGTGATGAATCAGCTGATATAGGAGGACTATTTCTCACAGATGATGTAGAGAACTTAACAAAATGGATGATTCCCGAAGGGACAGAGATACAGTCTCATAGCTTCCTTTTGTTTTGGTGTGATGAGGATCAGGAACAGGGTGAGTATCATACGAACTTCAAACTTAGTACTGGAGGAGAGTTCCTGGCCCTTGTGAACATTGACGGTTTGACAATCTTAGATTCGATAACCTTTGGTGAGCAATCAGCTGATATTTCCTATGGAAGAGTTTTTGATGGAAGCAGTGACTGGGATTTTCTAAGTCCAACGCCTGGGAGCACAAACAGTGCATCAAGTGTAGAAATTTCTGTTTCATATAATGAGGGTTGGAATCTGGTTGGGCTACCTTTATACACTGAAAACACATTTTACCAAGATGTTTTTCCAGAAGCCCTTTCAGGGACTTTATACAGTTTTGATGGTACTTATATTCCTGAAGAATTACTTTCAGAAGGAAACGGATATTGGCTTAACATGAACAATGAAGGACTTGTAGAGGTCAGTGGTTCCACTATTAATAGTCTTAGTATTTCTCTCTATGAGGGGTGGAACCTCATATCGGGAATTTCATCAGAGATAGCTGTTGGAGCTATTAGTGATCCTAACGGTATAATTGTATCTGGAACATTTTATGGTTTTGAAAGTGCTTATGTAAATTCTTCAGTTCTTGTTCCTGGTAAAGGCTACTGGGTGAATGCTTTATCTACCGGAGAGATTACAATTGGTAGCGGATTATCTAGCTCTATCTCTGAGTTTAATGATTTGACCATTGAAGCAAATGAATTAAACGTCAACGGTTCAAGTTTATATTTTGGTATAGAGATTCCTGATAAAAACAAGCTTAGTTACAGTTTGCCCCCTCAACCACCAGGTGATATTTTTGACATCCGTTTTAATAATAACCAGAGATTAGTGAGTGATTTTGGAGAAATAGAGGTTATGAATCCAAGTGATGTTCTTACCATTGCTTATGAAATAAAAGTTGATGCGGGGAACAATTATAATTGGGTACTCACGTCAGAAGTTGGAGAAGAGCACATTCTTAAAAACACAGGAGAGATTGAGGTCTCTTCAACAACTAAACTTATATTAGATAGACAACCTATCTTGCCCGAGATATTTACTCTTTATCAGAACTACCCAAATCCATTCAATCCAATTACAACACTAAGGTATGATCTTCCTGAACAAGCTTTTGTTACACTTACAATCTTTGACATGCTTGGAAGGGAGGTAAATCAACTAGTGAAAGGCACACAGGAAGCGGGCTTCAGGCGTATTCAGTGGAACGGATCAGACAATATGGGTAGACCTGTGAGCGCGGGAGTTTATCTATACCAGATACGTGCCGATGAGTTTGTGCATACCAGAAAAATGGTGCTGTTGAAGTAAAATATATAGCTTGTTTATTGAAAGTTAATTAAAACAGAAAATACAGAATTTTAGAATTCTCAAAAGGAAATAAATAATTTATACCTGTTTACTAAATTCATTTTTTTAATAATTTATTTTTATGTGGGAATTAAAGATTGGTTTTATTTATAACAATGTAATATATTTAGAATATTCATTATACAGAAGCGGTTAAAAGAGGATAAACATGCCAAAAAAATTCGATAACAAAGAATTTGAAACACACATCAAAAAACTAATAATCAATAAAGAAATTTATAGAATGTTAGAACAATTACGATCTATTATGAGAAAAATTGTACTTTTAATTG
>CAZYDX010000223.1:0-1777 GCA_964646455.1 uncultured bacterium
ACAATTATGATTTTTCTAGGAGTAGTTCCTCTTGCAGTTGGTGCATTTGGCAACTATCTAGTTCCTCTACAAATTGGTGCAATTGATATGGCATTCCCGAAGCTAAATGCTGCAAGCTATTGGTCTTATTTTGTTGGTGGTGTTATTATGATATCAAGCTTTTTTATGCCTGAGGGTGCTGCAAGATCTGGCTGGACCTCTTATCCTCCTTTATCGATATTTGAAAATGGTCAGACCATGTGGCTTATCTCTATGGTTTTCTTAATTACTTCTTCCCTACTAGGATCTATGAATATTATTGTTACAATTGTTCAACTAAGAGCTCCTGGTTTAACTTGGATGAGACTCTCGCTTTTTGTTTGGTCTCAGTTTGTTACATCATTTTTGTTGGTTCTTGCATTTCCGCCACTAGAAGCAGCCGCAATCCTTCAACTAATGGACAGGGTAGCTGGTACGAGCTTTTTTCTTCCTAGTGGTCTGGTATTATCTGGTGAAGTTGTTGAAGTAGCAGGGTATGGATCTCCTTTGCTTTGGCAACACCTTTTTTGGTTTTTAGCACATCCAGAGGTATATGTACTAATCCTTCCTGCGATGGGTATTGTAGGAGAAATACTTACAAATAACACAAGAAAGCCTATTTGGGGTTTTAAATCAATTATCTATTCAATGGTATTTCTAGGGTTTTGTTCTTTTATAGTATGGGCTCACCATATGTTTTTAACTGGAATGGGTCAGGCGATGAGTGCATTTTTTCAGACGACAACAATGATCATTTCTATTCCTTCTGTTGTTATTCTAACTTCTTATTTTCTATCTCTCTGGGGAGGATCGATACGTTTTAATACACCAATGTTATTTGCTCTTGCTTTTCTACCGATGTTTGGAATTGGTGGTCTTACTGGATTACCTCTAGGGTTAGCAGCATCAGACATATATTTACATGATACATATTATGTTATTGGACATTTTCACTATGTTGTAGCACCTGGTACTATTTTTGCGTTATTTGCAGGTATCTATTACTGGTTTCCAAAAATCACTGGTAAAAAAATGAATGAGATGCTTGGTAAATTGCACTTCTGGCCATCACTTATATTTATGAATGGTGTTTTTATGCCAATGTTTATTCAAGGCCTTGCAGGTGTGTCCAGAAGGTTGGCAGATGGTGGAGAATCATACGCACATGCAAGTGGATTTCTTCACTTAAATGAGTTTATGACCACTTCGGCTTTTCTATTAGGTATAGCCCAGATTCCATTTATTATCAATATTATAATGTCACTATTCTCTGGTGAAAAAGCTGGTAGAAACCCATGGAAGGCAACAACTGTGGAGTGGGCTGCACCGTCACCTCCATTACCCCATGTAAACTTTGACTCAGATATTGTAGTTCATCATTCTTCATATGAATATAGCGTTCCTGATGCTAAAAAAGATTTTACACCTCAAACGGAGAAATAAAAGAGACTATGGAAGTACCTTATATTATAAAAGAAAGAGAAGATACCGGATTAATTAATTCTAAGTTAGGGATATGGATATTTTTAGCCTCTGAGATCATGCTGTTTGGAGGTCTTTTCTCTGCCTATATTTTTCTGAGACTTGCTGCACCTCCAGGTGATTTTGCTCGATGGGCCGCTGAGTTAAGTGTCCCTCTAGCGACCGTTAACACACTAGTTCTAATCTCATCAAGTGTTTCAATGGTTATGGCCTGGGCCTCTTTAAAACTAAAGGATTTTCCTAAATATAAAATGTACATGGGAATAACCTTACTATG
>CAZYDX010000224.1:0-1769 GCA_964646455.1 uncultured bacterium
AATGTTTTTTTTAATATAGAATTGAAATATATTATTCCCCGTATATGATTGGAAAATATCACCCTCTATTTAGGACATAAATGTCTACTGTTGATCAAATAATTCTATTGCATGATATTGATAGTAAATTATTTGAGATCAACAAACTCTTGGGGGGTCTTCCAACACAAGTTGAAGAATTAATTCAACAGGAAGAAAATCTTAAAAATTCTCTCTTAGAAAAAGAAGACCTACTCAAAACAACTACTGTGGATATTCAAACTATAGAAACTCTCATTGCTACTGCCCAAGAAAAAGTAAATACATTAAAAGATAAGCTTACCGATGGTTCTATTAGTACAAATAAAGAATATGATGCTATGATGGATTCGATTGATTATGAAAAAAATCTTATTAATGAAAAAGAAACTGAACTCCTTATGTTAATGGAGACAAAAGATACATTATCTAAGGAAATCGAAGAAGATAAAACTAACCTAGACACATTAATTGACGATTTAAGTACTAAGAAGAAAGCATTAGAGTCAAAATTAGCAGAAGTATCCGAAGAAAAGAATGCATTAGATATAGAACGTGCTAATATTGTTCAAGGAATTGATTCTTATGTGTTGTCCCAATATGATATCATTTATAAAGCAAGAAATGGAGTCGCAGTTGCTGCAGTACTTGATAATAGTTGTGAAGCGTGTGGTGCACTTGTACCTGCACAACTTGTGAATGAAGCTTTAGCAAAACAGGTGGTTCTTTGTAGTAACTGTGGACGTTTTCTGTTTAACAATAGTTAACTCTTATGTTTAATTTGATAAAATTTTTCCTACAAGTTATTAAAAGAAAAGTTATCATATGGCATTACAATTCTATAAAAAAAACACATAACAAATCTCTTTTTCCATATCTGAAGTATAACGATACCATCACTGATGCTTGGTATATTTTTAAAGATTATGAAAAAAATGTAAATAATTTTATAGATAATTATACGAAAAAAGGTTATAAAGATTTTTTTCTTGATATTGGTGCAAACATTGGCTTGACAACAATATCAAACTGGAAAAAATTTGATAATCTTTACTGTTTTGAGCCAAATGGTTTAGTTTTTAACATCTTGAAAACAAATATTGCTATCTCATGTGATACAGAAAAAGTGAAGTTATTTAATGTTGGCTTAGGTTTAAAGAGAGGAAAATACATGCTAAAAATTCCTAAACATAATTTTGGAGGGGCATTTATTAAAGAGAATAATGAATACACTCGTACAACTCTTTTAGAGAAGGAAAGCTTTCATCTAGAAAAAGATGATAATTATATTGATACCCAGGTTAATATAGAGAGTAAAGATTTTTTGAATGAGAATATTTTTAACAAATTTGAAGCAGAGCATAAAGGTATAATAAAAATTGATGTTGAAGGGTATGAAATGCAGGTTTTAGAACTGATTTTAAACACTATTAATGCAAATAAAATTGTAATTATTTTTGAGAATTGGCAAACTATTGATAGAAAAATTATTGAAAGAATTATTAAAGAAAATGATTTTGTATCATTTAAAATTGGATACATTAAGTGGTTAAGTTCTTTTATGGAAAAGATTAAACTTCAATCTATCTATAGTGATATTATATTTTTGGATCATAATCAACAGTATTTACCTAAAAAATGTGATATTGTCCTCGAGCTTGAAAAATAATAATTTTTTTTTACTTTTTAATTAGTTTTGTATCTCTTATTATCACAAAATGAGCTGATTGGGTGATTGCTCAAAGTTATTT
>CAZYDX010000225.1:0-1757 GCA_964646455.1 uncultured bacterium
CCTGACAACATGAGAGTTGAGAGTGGATAGTAAATCATCGGTTTGTCAAATACCGGTAAGAGTTGTTTAGATATTGCACTAGTTACTGGGTAAAGACGCGTACCAGAACCACCTGCTAGAATAATACCTTTTCTTTCCATTATGTCTCCCGTAAATACAGCATTTTTATTACTCTATCTGCACCAATTTGCCACACAGGTAGTTGGAGATTGAATGTTTTACACAGTTTCTGTGTATCCAGTAAAGAATTTTCTGGTCTTTTTGCTGGCAAAACATATTCTGATGCATTTATAGCAATTATATTTTCAGGCTTGGTAAGAAAAACACCTCCAGATTTCTTAGCCTCAGTTATGACATACTTAGCAAAGTCATACCAACTAGCCTTTCCAGTTGAAGTGAGATTATAAATACCAGAAATCTCCTTAGATGAGAGGTTATTTTGAGTTATTCTATCAATGCACAAGGAGGTCACATCTGCAACCAGCTCTGCACTTGTTGGAGCTCCAATTTGATTGCTTACAATTCTCAATTCATTTCTCTCTTTAGCAAGTTTAATTATCGATCTAACAAAATTCTTTCCATGGCTCCCAAATAACCAACTGGTACGAAAAATAAGATACTTACATTTACTATTCTTTATTGCTTCTTCACCTTGAAGTTTTGTTTTTCCATAAATCGATAGTGGATTAGTTTTATCTACCTCCATATATGGGCTCATTTTTTCTCCATCAAAAACATAGTCTGTAGAATAATGAATTAACCAAGCATCAAGGACTTTTGCCTCCTGTGCTAATAAATCAACAGCTCTAGAATTGACCTGAAAAGCATTTTCCTCATCTGATTCAGCTTTGTCTACATTTGTATATGCCGCAGCATTAACAATTACATCTGGTTTGTAATCTCTAATTAACTTTCTCAGTTTTTCAAGATCAATAAAATCTACAGTATTCCTATCACAAGCCTTCAATTTACCTAATGTAGCCATTGAGCGCTGAAGTTCCCATCCAACTTGACCATTCGAGCCTAATAAAAGTAACTTCATGTGTATTGTTTTGATATCCAAGTACGGTAGTCTCTGTTAGTTATGCTTGCTACCCAATCTTGATTATTAAGATACCATTGAACAGTTTTTTGTAAACCTGTCTCAATAGTTTCCATCGGTTTCCAATTAAGGCTTTTTTCAATCTTAGTGGCATTTATGGCATATCGTCTATCATGCCCAGGTCGGTCTTTTACAAACTTGATCAGTGGTTTATATGAATCAGCGTCTTGTCTAGGTTGTAATTCATCCAATATCTCACATATAGTATTTACAACCTCCAAGTTAGTCATCTCATTATATCCTCCAACATTATACATCTCACCCACATTCCCCTTTTTAAGTATGTGACGTATGGCACTACAATGATCACCAACATAAAGCCAATCACGAATCTGCTGACCATCACCATAGATAGGGATATCTTTAGTTCGTAACGCATTATGAATAGTCAAAGGAATTAGCTTCTCTGGAAACTGGTAAGGACCATAATTATTTGAACAATTGGTTGTTAGGACAGGAACATTATAGGTCTTATAATATGCACGCACTAAATGATCTGAAGCTGCTTTACTAGCAGAGTATGGACTATTAGGGTTATATCTGTGAGTTTCAGTAAAAGGTAATGCACTAGATTCAAGTGAACCATAAACTTCATCGGTTGAAATATGAAGAAAGCGGAAATTATTTTTGTCTTTACTTGGCATGTCATTCCAAT
>CAZYDX010000226.1:0-1738 GCA_964646455.1 uncultured bacterium
ACTGGAATACTACTGACTAAAATATTTAACTTTCATATAGATTCCGAGTCTATATCTATATAAATATAATCCAAGGATAAAATGGTAATGACAAAACATGTAATTAGATTAATTATTTCATTAATCTTTTTGATTCACCTATTTCAAAATAATCTATTTGGGCATGAGGGACATAAAAAAAAGCCAAAAATGCCAGCAATCGGAGTTGTACAAGGGACAGTAACTGACTCCTCTACTGGGACACCTATCGAGTATGCATCAATTTCCATGGTTGATAATCACGATGGTAGTGTAGTTACGGGCGGACTATCAAAAAAGAATGGTAGCTTTAATATTCGTGAGATACCCCTAGGACAATATATCGTTATGGTTGAATTTATAGGATACGCAAAAAAAGAGATTGGCCCTCTTAATATTTTTCCTGGTGACGGTGGTAGCATTGAGCACTTTATTGGTGAGGTTGCCTTAAAAATATCAAGTATTAATCTTGATGCGGTGGAGGTTGTTGGAGATGAAAGTCAATTCATTCAAACGGTTGATAAACAAATATTTAAAGTAGGGAAAAATCTAACAGCAGCCGGAGGAACTGGGTTTGATCTACTTAGAAAAGTTCCAACGGTAGATGTCAATATTGATGGTGAGGTATCTATCGCTGGAGATGCAAACGTTACCATACTTATTGATGGTAAAAGGTCTGGGCTTACTGGCTCAAACAGGCGTGGTGTAGTGGATAACATTCAAGTAGGCATGGTAGAAAAAGTAGAGGTAATAACCAACCCCTCTGCTAAGTATGACCCTGATGGTGTGGGTGGTATCATTAACATAGTTATGAAGAGAGGAGCCTTTGACGGCCTGAACGGTAGTATATCTGGCATGGCTGGTGAGTATGAAAAAAGAAATCTCAATGGGAATATTAACTACCGAACTGATAAGTGGAACATTTTTGCAGGCACTAGCACTCGATCTGGGAATAATATTGGCAAAGGATTTAGAGATATAACATATAGCAATGGAGATTCATCCATATATCAAAATACATTAAGAAAAAAGAATCCAGCTAACATTGGTGCTCGAATTGGCGGAGACTATTACCCGAATAAAAGTAGCACAATCTCATATACTTACATGTATGGGAATCACGATGAGACAACTAAAGAACAGCTAGAGTATTTGAGCCCTTTTTATCGAATAACTGAGTCAAAGTCAGAAGATGTTGGGATACATCATGACCATTCACTTTCATATGAAAATAAATTTGGCACCAATGATCGCAAGCTAACTGCGAGCATCGACCTAAATTTCGAAGAAGATGATATAGTTCAATATAATTCAATTATAAATGATCTTAGTACTAACAGCGATACAGATGTTAAAGAGAAGAATGAAAGCCAAACCCTTAGAATTGATTATGAAGATGATTTAAGTGAATCGCTGTCAATAGAAACAGGAGTAAAGGCTACATTAAAATCTTTTTCTACAGATTATAATTACCTAGAGAAATTATATAATAATGACTATGATGAAGATATTTACGCTGCCTACGCGAGTCTAACCTATGATATAACTGAAAAATTTGGAATAAAAGCTGGTGCGAGATTTGAGCAGGTTGAGACTAATGCAACTCTGAGCCCCTCTTCTTCTAATATTTATACCGATGACGATAGTTTAAACATTATCTCAACAATTATTGATAATGCTATAGAATCTTCTCCATATAAAAACCCATACTCAAAGGTTT
>CAZYDX010000227.1:0-1724 GCA_964646455.1 uncultured bacterium
TTAATGGGAGAAAATCCAATCTCAATTCATGTTTTAGGAATCTGCTCTGCACTTGCTATTACCACAAAGATTGATACAGCTGTTGTAATGACCATTGCGGTTGTGGCAGTTTTATCCATATCAAATATAGTTATTTCACTTCTAAGGAATAATATTCCGAACAAAGTCAGAATCATCATACAAATGAGTGTAATTGCTTCTCTGGTAATCATTGCTGACCAAGTAATGAAAGCATACATGTATGATATGAGTAAGTTGTTAGGAGTTTTTCTTGGCCTCATTATAACAAACTGTATTGTGCTTGGCAGGGCAGAGGCGTTTGCAATGCAAAATTCTCCTGGGAAGGCTTTGCTCGATGGTATGGGAAATGGACTTGGGTATGGCGGAATATTAATTGCAGTTGCATTTTTCAGAGAGCTATTTGGTTTTGGCTCAATTTATGGAGGTCAAATTTTTACTGATCAAATCTACATGAACGGCTACGAGAATAATGGTTTAATGATACTATCACCAGGTGCATTTTTTATTTTAGGGTTAATAGTTTGGGCTCACAGAGCATATACTAAAGTAATAGATAAAGAGTAAAGATGCAGCACTACATTAATATCATCATTAACTCAGTTTTTATAGAGAACATTGTACTTATTTATTTTTTAGGAATGTGCTCATTTTTATCTATTTCCAAGAAAGTTGAAACATCTATTGGCTTAGGATTAGCTGTGATATTTGTATTATCCATCACCGCCCCTGCTAATTGGGCGATAAATGAATATCTTTTAGCAGATGGAGCTCTGAGCTGGGCAGGATACGAAAACATTAATTTGGATTTTTTGCAGTTTATAGTATTCATATCCGTAATCGCAGCGATGGTTCAGCTTGTTGAAATGGTGATGGACAGATTTACACCTGCCTTATATGTTAATCTCGGAATTTTTCTCCCGCTAATAACTGTAAACTGCTCTATACTTGGAACATCATTATTTTTAGTGGAAAGGGATTATAATCTATTAGAGTCTACAGTTTTTGGTTTTGGATCGGGCTTGGGCTTTTTTCTAGCAATTGTTTCAATAGCAACAATCAGAAAAAGAATGAGATATTCAAATGTTCCGCCGACGCTAAAAGGAGTTGGAATGGCTATGTTATTGACTGGATTAATCTCAATGGCATTTTTAGGATTCTCAGGAATCAGCTTGTAGATAAGGATTAATTTTTATGGAGTTTACAATTGTAAGTGTAGTCGTCTTTTGCGGTATAACAATGTGTTTAGTTCTTATGCTGAATTTAGCAGAGAAAAAACTTCTTCCTCAGGGTGATGTATCTATTTTGATTAATGATGAGTCTGATAAAGCAATAAGTGTGGGGACTGGCGGAACGCTATTAAGTGCACTTAGTGGCCGAAAAGTATTTTTACCATCTGCATGTGGTGGAGGTGGGACCTGCGCAATGTGTAAGTGTCAAGTTTTTGAAGGTGGTGGAGATATTCTTCCAACAGAAACAAGTCACATCAGTAGATCAGAAGCAAAAGATAATTGGCGTCTAGCCTGCCAGGTTAAAGTCAAAGAAGATATGAAGATTCATGTTCCTGACGAAGTTTTCAGCGTGCGCAAATGGGATTGTACAGTTAAATCAAATACCGATGTTGCTACTTTTATCAGAGAGTTTGTCTTAGAGCTACCACCGGGAAAAAACTTAGACTTTAAAGCAGGTGGTTACATACAGATTGA
>CAZYDX010000228.1:0-1682 GCA_964646455.1 uncultured bacterium
ACATCATTGATCTCATTTCTATCAAGAGCAATTGACATTGCTTGACGGAAACGAATATCACCATAAACTTTACGTTTTTCCATATCTGGATGAGTAACGTTAAAGCTAAATAGTGCAGCACCACAACCTGGATTAATTTGAAGATTATATCCGCCAGATTCAGCACCATCTAATAATTGTGGTGCAGATTCAAGTTGAACTGATTGTGATTTGTAATCAACTTCACCATTAACAAGTTTTAGAAGTCTAATCTCGTTTTCATTGATGTATCTCTCATTTTGATAATCAATATATGGTAATTGATTTCCAGCAGTATCAACTTGGTGGAAATATGGATTAGCTGCATACACTCTTCCTTCAGTCGTATCTTCAATAGTCATATACGCTTCTAAAGAAGGGTAAGCTGCATATTCTAAACCTGCAACTAAATCAGGATTTCTTAACATAGGTGTAGGAGTATCAGTCCAACCAGAGTTACCATAATAAGCCGCTAAAGCATCCCATCCATCTTCAAAACCAAGTGCTTGTGCATTAGCATCAGCATTTGAATCTATTTCTGGATGAAATTGTTCTAGGAAATGCGCAGGTATAAATGCTTGGTTATAAGACCATGCAAGTGTTGCTAAAAGTCCTGGAAATGGAGATGGTAAGTTAAATCTTACAGTTGTATCATTAACTACATCTACAGTCATAGGCTCTCCACCAACAAGTAGATAAGGATATGGTTTTTCTCTGATGTTTGTATTCATCATCATATCTTCATACCAAAACTCAACATCTCTTGCTGTAAACGGCTCACCATTTGACCACTTATGACCTTTTCTTAAAGTAAACGTCAATTCAGTGAAATCATCATTCCATGAGTAATCTTTTGCTACGTTTGGAACAATAGTTGATAAGTCATCAGCAAAACGAACTAAGTTTACGTGACGAGTTGATAGCATATCAGAAGTACCTGCTTCTGTTGCATTTGATAAAAAGTTTATAGTTCCACCATACGATCCAATAGAATCATAAGGTACAACTACTAATGGTTCATCAGGTAAACGGTCTGCAACACCTGCTAAACCTTTGTTACCTTGAATGGTTGCATTAATACTCACAATGTTTGGATTTTCAGAAAAACTCATAGTACATCCGGCTGCACTTTCAAATTCTGATAATTCATATTGCTGAGGATATTTTCCACCATTGTGTCCATCATTCATAGTTGAACCTGAACAAGCTGCATAAGAGCTTACACTCCACAACACAGTTGATGATGAAAATACCAATGCTAAAAATAATTTTTTAAACATATTATTTTCTCCTCTTTAAATTTAAAGTAATGACAAAGTCATTACATGAATAGAATTAAAATACAAAAAATTTTTGAAACATTTATTGTAAAAAATTGAATATATTGTGTATTAGTAAAGGATATTAACTATATATAGTAAGATTTTTATATAAATATTATTAAACTTTATGAAGAAATCAGTTTTATTTATTTGTGCTGATCAGTGGCGATGGGACTGTTTCGGTTTCATGAAACATAAGAATGTTTTAACTCCTAACATTGATAAATTAGTAAAAAAAAGTACAGCATTTACTTCACACTATGCGGGTATTACACCTTGTGGTCCTGCAAGAACAACCATGTTAACTGGGTTGTATCCTTTTATTCATCGCTCGGTTACAAA
>CAZYDX010000229.1:0-1674 GCA_964646455.1 uncultured bacterium
CATCTATTTCTAATATTCCTTCAGGTGATACACTATCGTTGTCTGGTGGGTTTTTGGCTGCAGTCCATGGTCTTTATAAGAGCCCCCCTTCACTAAAGACTGAGATAGAAGATAAAATTTCAAAAGATGCAGACTCAGTAACTGTCCATGCGATTACAGAGGATATTAATGGTATCATATCTGCAAATCTTTATGTTCAGATTGGTGGTAGTGACCATGTTATAGAACTGCCTATGGTCGCTATCGATGATAGTACATACCAGGCAAGTATCCCGGACAGTCTGTTAACAGTTAGAAATTTCAGATCATGGGTTGTCTCTGTCGATGGAATGCATTATGATGCAATAAGTAACTATGACACACCCGCGCTTGAGTTTGGAGAAAACGAGTTGCGGATGGATGACTCATCCGCAATAAGTCGTTTTCCTGAAGGTGTTTTAAAAAATAGATGGCGCATGGTCTCTTGGCCGGCTGAACTACTAAATGGTGATCTAAAAAATTCAAATTTGGAAAATGGTTTTGTATTCTATGATCGGGATCCTGTGACAAATACACTTAGTAAGCCGGATACAATCATTGCTGGAAAGGCCTATTGGTTCAAGCATCACTATGCAGATAATGTAGTATTCTCCAATCATAATACTGATGGGACTGCAGTACCTCTGGTTGATTATAACATCAACCTTAAAGAGGGCTGGAATATGATAGGGAGTCCCTTCTCATTTCCTGTATCGGTAAAGGTTAAAGAGGACGTGTCTACTCCACTGCTCTATACATATGGCTATAACGATAGTACAGAGACCGATGGATGGACCGAGCCCACTACCACACTCTACCCCTGGTCAGGGTATGCGGTATATTCTGATAGAGAAAAAATATTAATGCTGCAGCCTTTCGAGAGCCCCGTAGAAGAAAGTAGAGAGGCTGGACGAGGTGCTTTACCGGATTGGGTGCTGAACCTTAAGCTCAAATCTAGAAATTATCTAGATTATAGTGGTCTTATTGGACGCAGAGAATTGGGACAAGAGGGTGAGGATGATTTGGATGTACCCGCTCTGCCTACGATTGAGTCGTTTGTCGCTGTACGAACGGAGATTAACGGTAATGGTGATTTTAATTATGGGTCTGATATTCGGTCTCTAGAAGAGTTTAATGGTGTATGGAATCTCAGACTAATCTCTGATGGTATTAGTGGCCCATATACATTCACCATTGCGACTCAGAGCGATGTCCCTTCTGGTTTGGATTTTGCTCTTTTAGATATCCCCAATAAAAATGTAATCCGGAATATTTTTTCTGAATCCATAATAATAAATGAGAGCCTGGGAAGTGGGTATGATATAACAATTTTAGCAGGAGATCAGCAGTATGTTGATGATATGATTAGACAGATATTAGAAGATATTCCCAATGAATTTTCTTTAAGTCAGAACTATCCTAATCCGTTTAATCCAACTACAAAAATAGACTTCGCTCTTCCAAGATCGGCTGACGTATCGATCACGATATATAATCTGAAGGGCCAAAAGGTAAACGTATTAATGAATTCCAACCTAGAGTATGGATACCATACTGTTACGTGGAACGGGCTGGATCAATTCGGTAGACCTGTCTCATCTGGTGTATATTTTTCTGAGTTACGTACAAGAAATTTTCGACAGACCAAGAAGATGC
>CAZYDX010000230.1:0-1670 GCA_964646455.1 uncultured bacterium
TTATTTTAATACTTCTAGTACATTTTCTGGGGGGCGTCCAATCACAGCAGTTGTACTTGAGGTAACTATCGGTCTTTCAATAATTTTCGGGTAGGTGGCCATGGCATCTATTATTTTCTCGTCATCGTCTATAATTTCACCGAGGTTATTTTCTCTAAAATCACTCTCATTTTTCCTTATAAACTCTTTGGGTCGAAGTCCAAGCATATCTGCTATTTTTTTTAGTTCACTTTTGTGCAAAGGAATTTTTAAGTATTCGATAATTTTAGGCTCTACGCTATTGTCTCTTAGTAGTTGCAGTGTTTGTCTGCTTTTACTACATCTGGGGTTGTGATATATTGTAATCTCTTTCATTAAACCTCCTCAAAAATACCAGTGTCTTTATTTTTCCTAACTCTATCATACTCAAAAACTCTACCATTCATGGCAATATAAACCCCCTTAGGCAGTGTCTGAACGTAGGCAAGAGCACTAGCGATATTAAACAGTCCGTCTGACGTCCCAAATTTATATGGTATCATCGCACCAGTGATGACGATTGTTTTGGGTAATTTTCTTTCTCCAATTTCTGTCGCTGTTTTTGTCATTGTGTCTGTCCCGTGGGTGATGACAATCTGGTTTCCCTTTTCGCTGATACAGCTATCAACAATTATTTTTCTGTCTTTATCTGCCATATCAAGACTGTCGACCATCATGAGGGTTTCTATGTCCACCTCTGCCTTTGACCGGCCCATGGCTAGTATTTCACTCATGTGAGTGTCTTTAAAAAACAGCCTTCCGTTTTTTTCATCATAGTCTTTGTCAAAGGTCCCTCCTGTTACAAATATTTTTATCATCCTATAAGACCGTTGCTATTTCACTAAACGATTTTTTTTGTAAACATGGCACTTCTGCTTTTTCAGACGGGTAACCCACAGGTATAAGCAAAAATGCTTTTTCATTTTTTGGCCTGTTAAGAATTTTTTCTAGAAACCCCATTGGGCTCGGAGTGTGTGTAAGCGTAGCCAGGCCGGCATTGTGCAAAGCCGCTAGTAAAAACCCGCACGATATTCCAACAGACTCACTAACATAGTAATTTTTTTTCTTTGTAGAACCAAGGTCTACATAGCTCTGGCGAAATACTGCTATTAAAACAGGAGCATTTTCTAAGAATGGCTTGTTCCAGTCTGTTTTAAACTGATTCAAATCTTTAAGCCAATAATCTGGAGCGCGGTGCTCATAAAACTCTTTCTCTTCCTTCTCGGCAGCAACTCGAATTTTTTTCTTTATAGATTGATCTTTCACAACTACAAAATGCCACGGCTGCTTGTTCGCGCCTGAGGGTGCACTTGCGCCTACCCGGACAGCATTTTCAACAGTTTTCATAGGAATAGGCTTATCTGAAAAATCGCGAACCGTTCGCCTTGACCCAATCATCTTTAAAAAATTTTCAGAGTATTTAATCATATTCTCTGGTGTATGATTTTCAAAATCTAATCTTTGGAATTCCATGATAATTATTCTCAGTTATTTAATAGCTTAAATATACCATCGTAAAAAGTGTAGTTGGAAAAAAGAAAACAAGATATAAAATACGTTCATTGTTTTTTTATAAATTCTAACCTAGTTAAAGACTGTACAAATATAATATTGTGAAACACACACTTCGGATTACACTTGGAATTATTCTA
>CAZYDX010000231.1:0-1655 GCA_964646455.1 uncultured bacterium
GATCTTGGTCGTTTATAATTTTACCAGCAATCCTAATTCGCTCGTTGAATTTTATTAAATGAGGTGATGTATACGCGTGAACCTTTAGGCCGGCAGCTTCCGCGATCGCTCGGGCAAAAGCAAGTGTTGAACCTTTACCATTTGTACCTGCAACATGAACTATAGGTGGAAGAAAATTTTGAGGACTTCCAAGTAATTCTAGAAGTCGATTAATACGGTCCAATGAAAGATCAATGACTTTTGGATGGTGTCGGTTGAGGCGTTGAATGAGATCCATATTTCTCACACTTAATTTAAGATTTTAGCTCTCACTATTTTAAACCGCTAGCTATATTCTGAACCAAGCTGAGTACAGAATCCACGCAGCTATCTTTTACTGTTCCATCTTCATATAAGTTTTCTGAAATTCTGTTAACAAATGCTGAGCCTACAACTACAGCTTCTGAATGGTTGCCAATTTCTCTCGCTTTTTCTTTTGTAGTAATACCAAATCCAACGGCGATAGGTAAGTTAGTATGTTTCCTTACTTTTTCAAGGGCCGTTGCTATATCATCGCTAGATGCTGATTTTGTGCCAGTAATTCCTGTGACAGAGACATAATAAATAAACCCCGTTGCATGTTTAGTTATAATTGGTATACGCTTACTGTCTGTTGTGGGCGCAATCAAATAAATAAAGCTTAGCCCTGCTTTTTTTACAGGCTCCCGCATTTCTGATTCTTCTGGTGGTAAGTCAACAATAATAAATCCATCAACACCAGATTTTTTTGAATCAGCGACAAATTTTTCTGTTCCATATAAATAAATGGGATTAAAATAACCCATGAGAATAATGGGTGTCTCGTTATCTATTTTGCGAAAGTTGCTGACCATCTCTAAAGTATTAATCATTGAGCTACCATTATTGAGTGCACGTTGGCTCGAAGCTTGTATTGCCGGTCCATCTGCCATTGGATCTGAGAATGGCATTCCAATTTCAATAATGTCCGCCCCTGAATCAGGCAATCTTTTTAAAATCTCATTACTTGTTTCTGTGTTTGGGTCACCAGCGGTAATGAAAGAAACTAGGCCAGGTCTCCCGGCTTTTTTTAGGTCTTTGAAACGTTTTTCTATACGTTGTATTCCTTTAAGGCTTGTCATTATTTATTTTTTTCTATGTAGTTGGATACAGAATCCATATCCTTATCTCCTCGACCACTCATATTTAAGACCATTATATGATCATTAGGCAGGTCCCCGGCTATTTTAATTATATGAGCGATTGCATGTGCTGTTTCTAGAGCAGGAATTATGCCTTCCAGTCTCGTACATGTTTGGAAGGCATCAATCGCTTCTCTATCCGTGATAGAAACATACTCGGCCCTTCCAATGTCGTGTAGCCATGCATGTTCAGGGCCAATACCCGGGTAATCTAGGCCAGCGGAAATAGAATGTGCATCCATAATTTGGCCATCATTATTTTGCAATAAGAATGTGCGGTTACCATGAAGAACTCCTGGAGATCCTGCATTTAGTGAGGCGGCATGTTTGCCAGTTTCAATGCCTGCACCGGAGGCTTCTACCGCAATTATACGCACCTCGTCATCCAAAAATGGATAAAATAATCCCATTGCGTTAGAACCACCACCAATACATGCTATCAAACTATCGGGCAAT
>CAZYDX010000232.1:0-1621 GCA_964646455.1 uncultured bacterium
TCATTCCTGATATTCCTCTTGCTCTTGCAGCCATTACATAAAGTTTATCATTTTCATCAAGCATTAAAGCTCTGACTGTTTGTAAGGCAAAGGCTGTTGCATTCCATCCTAAAACAAAAATAGGTAACCAAGCTCTACTTAAAAAATCCTTTACTCTATTAATCGACCAAGGAGCATTTTCATATTCTTGAGAAAATAAACCTGTCATTGTATCTCCAAAATACACTGTCATAAAAAGCATAATACATAGTGCGACTAAAAAATTTGGAAGAGCAATACCTAAATAGCTTATAAATTTTAATGTCTGATCTAAAGAAACATATTTCGTCGAGGCGGAAATAATTCCAACAGGTATGGCGATTAAATATGAAAATATCAATGCGGTTATGGCTATCGTCAAAGATAATACAAATCTCCCACTCAATAATTCATTTATACTTATTCGCAAAATACAACTATCTCCAAAATCTTGTTTAACAGCTATATCTGTAACCCATTTACCGAATCGATAGAGAAAAGGTTTATCTAAGCCCAATCGTACTTTCTCAGCTTCAATATCTTCAAAAGTTATTTGGGAGCCTTGAGTATTTTTAAATGCAAGGTATCGTTCAGCACAAGTTCCAGGAACAAGTTCCATTAATGAAAACACAATAAAACAAACTATGAGTAATGTTACTACAGACAAAAAAGCTCTTGTTAGTGTAAATTGTATAAAATTAATCATAATCTGATTTCTCTTAATTGCTGGTTAAGAATAATTAAAAAAAGAAAAGCGGCAATATAAAATTGCCGCTTTATAAGATATTTATTTACCTAACTTATTCGTCTAACCACCATTGTGTAGCTAGATATGGATAAGTTCTGTAATACTCATAAGAAGTTGTTTTGAATTGCGTAAAGTTTTTCAAAGCATTTCTATGATAAGTTGGGAAAGGTGCTTTTACAGTACCAATTAACAAAGTTTGTTCTGTTAACATAGTTGTAATTTTTTCACCCCACTCATTTGATTCAGCAGTACCTAATTCATATGATTGGAATTTATCAATTCCATCACTTAAATCATATACCCACTGAGGAGGTTGTACACCATCTGAACCACCACTATCAATATAAGCAGCCCATAACATTCCTTGCGTATGGTTAAAGTAGTTACCAAAAGGCGCTTTAAATGTTTCAGGGTTACCTGCTATAATCGCTAATGGTTGTCCTTTATCCCATGCATGTACATCAAGTGCATTAGATGATTGAGATCCACGATATTCATCAGGAGTTACCTCTTTAAAAGAAGTTTTCACTCCTACATCGTTCCACATACGAGCTACTAATTCAACTTCAACACCACCTATACCTTGAGTAGCATAGTCGATATTCATTGCAAAAGGTGCGCCGTTTGGAAGTTCTCTAAATCCATCTCCATCAACATCTTTTAACCCAACTTCATCTAGAAGTGCGTTAGCACCATCTGGATCATATTGAGTCATATGCATTTTGATTGAATCAGGAACAAAGTCAGGTGCAGGTGAAATACCTACAAACTGCTCTACAACACCCATACCGTAGTAAGCTACATCATTGATCTCATTTCTATCAAGAGCAATTGACATTGCTTGACGGAAACGAA
>CAZYDX010000233.1:0-1544 GCA_964646455.1 uncultured bacterium
TTGTTTAACAAGTGCAACGGTAACTATAAGAATTAATTCAATAAATGATTGTCCTGTTGCTAACGATGATACAATTAATGTAGATGCCTTGAAACCAGGTGTTATAATTAAAGACATAATAGCAAATGATACTGATATAGATAATTCTTTAGATTCATCTAGCATTTTTATTGCTGATCCACCACTATATGGTGATCTTATTGTGAATAATGACGGTACAATATCATATAATTATATTGGATCTCCGAGCAAAAGAGACAGTATAACTTATGCGGTACAGGATTCTGTGGGATGTCTATCAAATTTTGCAAAAATTTGGATAAATATTGAAAATATTCAGTTTCCTGAGTATGAATTACCATCATATTTTACACCTAATGGCGATAGGTTTAATGACTATTTTACTATAAAGTATAAGAATATAATTATTGAAAACGTTAAATTTGAAGTTAAGATTTTGGATAGGTATCAAAGAATTATATTTGAGGCTGTAAGATCTAGTGATATAATTTGGGACGGTATTGATGAAAATACGTCTGGAGATGCCAAAAAAGGGTTTTATTATTATGAAATTACACCAATTGAATATGGAGACACTAGGACAAAGTCACTGGTTGGTGTTATATTTTTAGATAGATGATGAAAAAGGTTGTACTTGTATTTTTTATTTTATCTGCCTCAATAAATGGTTATTCTCAAGAATATATAGAAGTTTTAAGGGCATCAGATAACAATATCCTTATAAATCCAGCTCTTGCTGGTATAGATGGAAGAAATTCTTTAACCATACTCGATACACGTTCTCTAAGAGGATCTAAATTTAATTCTGCTCTCACTTATACTTCTGCTAGTTTTAGAATGACTGATAATTTAATATATTGTCCAGCTCCAGGATATTTTTCCAGTAATAGTGGCACAAGAAGCTCCAAAAGAATAACAAATAACCATTTCCAGACTAGTGTTGATTTACTAAACTATTCTAACGATATTTTTAGAAGAATATCTGCTGGTGTAATATTTGGTTATAGACAACAACTAAATAGGGAGATGAATGTTATGTTTGCTATGAAGGGCTCATTTTCTCAAGATAAATTTAATCTTTTGGCTTGGGATACTTCAGATCCGCTCTATCAGAATTGGTTAAATAATGGTTATAAACAGTCAATTTTTGGTATAACACCAGGAATAACAATTTATACCAGAAATTTTCTTGTCGGAATATCTACAAAAATCGGACTGATAGGTCAAAATAAATTTAGTTATCAAGATAGTAAATTTGATCCTTTTGGTAATGCAACTATTGCAACTTTATCCTACGATGTTCCAATAGGAGAGAATGTTCTATCAGTTAGTGGAAATTATGTTCTGATTGACGATGAGCCTAATTTCTATTCATTTGGTGCTAAGATACCTTTATCAAGTTCAATAGCAATAATGGGAGGTTCAAGAGACCTTGTAGAAGTATTTGCTGGGATAAGCCTTACCTTCTATGATAAGACATCTTTAGAAATTTATATTAATAATTTTATTGGTGATAATGTTAG
>CAZYDX010000234.1:0-1539 GCA_964646455.1 uncultured bacterium
TGAGCTTCACAAAATCGGTAACCAAAAAGCTATTGAAATGATCAAAGAAAGAGTAGGTGATGGTCCTGCTTACCTTACATTTGATATAGACTTTATTGACCCTGCTTTTGCACCTGGGACAGGTACACCTGAGGCTGGTGGTTTTACTGGATATGATGGAATCGAAATTGTAAGAGGACTTACAGATATAAATTTCATTGGCTATGACATGGTAGAGGTTATGCCTCCATATGACCCCAAAATATCACAAGTCTACTAGCAGCAAATATATTGTACGAGTTTATATCACTGATTGCTATTGGAAAGAACAAATCAGAATAAAGATAATAATACTTCTTAAACTAAAAGTATTTTTTCCAAGCCTCTTCTGACTCAGGCCAACGAGCTGTAACCTTTTTTAGGTTGGTCCAAAATTCTACTCCGCTTTTTCCAGTTATATCACCGTGTCCGTATTTTGATTCGTTCCAGCCTCCAAAACTGTATGGGTCTCTGGGAACTGGTACACCAATGTTTATTCCTACCATACCCGCAGATGCTTTTTCAGAAACTACTTTTGCAATTTGGCCAGAGGTTGTGAATACTGCCGCTGCATTCCCATATGGATTGTTATTTTCAATTTTCATCGCCTCTTCAATAGTACCTGCTCTTATGATTGATAATACTGGGCCAAATATTTCCTCTTTTGCACTTGGCCACTCTGGATTTATGCCATCTAATATTGTTGCTCCTAGCCAGTAGCCATTTTCATATTCATCCGGCGGAGAGATATCTCGCCCATCAATCAATATTTTTGCACCCATTTTTTCTGCTTCGTCAATGTAGCCGGTAATCCTCTCTAAAGCATTTTTACTTATAATGGTTCCCATATCAACACCAAGTTTAAAGTTTCTTGCTTCTTCAAGTAGTTTGTCTATGATATGATCTATATTTGCTACTCCAACAGCAACACTAGCGGCCATACACCTCTGTCCAGCACTCCCCATTGAACTAGCCAGGAGCCCTTTTGCTGTAGAATCCGTATCTGCATCTGGAACAACAATCATATGATTTTTTGCACCCCCAAGACATAACGATCGTTTGCCATTTTGTGAGCACCTATTATAAACTATTTTCGCAACATTTGAAGAACCAACGAAAGCTACCGCTTTAATATCTGGATGGTCACAAAGAGCTTCTACAATTGTCTTTGCACCATTAACAACATTAAACACCCCATCAGGTAGGCCAGCTTCTTTTAGATATTCAGTCAGTTTTAGCCCAGCAAGTGGGGTCTGCTCCGAAGGTTTTAAGATAAATGTATTCCCAGCCGTTATAGCTAATGGAATCATCCATAGCGGAACCATAACAGGAAAATTAAATGGAGTAATACCCGCAACTACCCCTAATGGTTCATGCGTCATCGTACAATTAATTCCAGGACCTACATCTGATGATTCCCCATTTATAACATTAGGCAAACTAGTAGCATACTCAATTACCTCGATACCACGTAGTATACTCCCTTTTGCATCTGCTATTGTTTTTCCATTATCTAAGGCA